>JAEEXJ010000076.1 GCA_016291475.1 Lachnospiraceae bacterium
TATTGCTGATCATCATGGGAACGAAGAAAGGAGAAACCATCTCAGGTCCCTTATCATCGAGTTTTCTGGTCTCCCTTAAGGTAGAATTGATACCGCCGATACCGGAACCTATATAAACTCCGAAGCGTTCCTTATCAAGTTCGCTCTCAAGAATTCCGCTGCTTTCAACGGCCTGTTTTGCGGCAGCCATGGCATACTGCATATAAAGATCGGATTTTCTGATTTCCTGAACCGTGTCGTAGTAGTTCTTCGGTTCAAAATCCTTAACCTCGGCATCGAGTTTTACTTTAAGACGAGATGCGTCAAATCTTTTAATGTGATCTATTCCGCAAACACCTTCTGTAATACTATTCCAAAAACTATCAATATCGTTTCCAACAGGTGATACTACTCCCATTCCCGTTACTACAACTCTACACATACATTCCTCCGTCAACCTTGATCACTTCGCCGGTTATATATTTAGAAGCATTACCGGCCAAAAACAGTGCAAGCTGTGCCACATCTTCAGGCTCGCCCAAAACTCCCAGGGGGAGAGACTCTGCGATTGCCTTGGTCATTTCTTCGTTTAGTGCCGCCGTCATCTCGGTTGCGATATAACCGGGAGCAATGGCATTGCATCTTATATTTCTTTTTCCGTACTCTCTTGCCACGGTCTTGGTAAAACCGATAATACCTGCTTTTGATGCGGCATAATTGGCCTGACCCTTATTTCCCATAAGACCGACAACAGAGCTTATGTTAATGATGTTTCCGCATCTGTGTTTTACAAAGCTTCTGATGAAAGCTCTTGTCACGTACATACAACCTTTAAGGTTTACATCGATAACATCATCAATATCCGAATCTTTAAGAGCGGGAAGGATGTTGTCCCTTGTGATTCCCGCATTGTTTACAAGAATATCTATGCGTCCGTAATCTGCGAGGATCATTTCCGACATTCTTGTCACTTCTTCAGGATTCCTCACATCACATACATAGAGCTTTGCATCACTTCCCAGGCTCTTTAACTGAGCCAGGGTCTGTCTTGCCGCATCCGATTCGGATGTGGCGATTATCGCAACATCGGCACCGTTTTCAGCAAACTTAAGTGCAATGGCTTTTCCTATTCCGCGAGTTCCGCCGGTTATAACGGCATTCTTATCCGATAACATTTACTTAAGTCCCTCCAAGGTGTTCTTCAAAGACTCCCTGTCACTGACATTAAAGATCCTGACATCTTTGAGTGTTCTTTTTACAAATCCCGAGAGTGCATTTCCGGGGCCGCATTCAATAAAGGTATCGACACCTTCTTCGGCCATCTTCTTGATGAGCTCTTCCCATCTGACACTTCCGGACACCTGCTTTGATATGTTCTCTATTCTTCCTTCTTTATCCGCAGGATATGCCGATGCAGTAAGATCCGAATATAAAACTCTCTTTGAATCAGAAAACTCATATCCGCCTTCCTTCAGCTCTTTGGCAAGTCCTGCTGAAGCGGATTCCATGTAAGGAGTATGGAATGCACCGCCCACAGGAAGATTTACAAACCTTACCTTTCTGTTCCCGAGTTCTTCGGTAAAAGCATCCATCTTCTCTTCACTTCCGGATACCACGATCTGTCCGGGACAGTTATAGTTGACCGGATAAACACCGGCTTCTTTACACAAAGCTTCAAGTTCATCCTTATCCATTCGAAGGACCGCAGCCATCTTTCCTCTGACCTTCTCGGCTGCATCCTGCATAAGCTTTCCTCTGACCGTCACGAGTTTAAAAGCCTCTTCGTAAGAAAGGAGCCCGCTTACCGCAAGTCCGGCTATCTCACCGAGCGAAAATCCCGCAACCGTATCGGGAACGATACCCTCCTTTTCAAGCGCGATCGCAGCTGCCATATCCGTAAGGAACAGGCAGGGCTGGGTGTTAACGGTCTGTTTAAGTTCTTCCTCGTTTCCCTCAAACATCTGTTTAAGAGTTCCCGGGCGGAGCGCCTCGGCCGTATCAAAAAACGACTTGACCTCCGGTATATCCTCATACAACTCTTTTCCCATTCCGGGATACTGGCTGCCTTGGCCTGCCAGCAAAAATGAAATCTTGCCCATAATATTTCCTTTAAATGTGTTTCAGATTGCCCCGTCCGGGATGAAGGGGGGGTGAATCAGGGGATAGGGGTCCCCAACAGTGAGGAAGCCTCACTGCAGATTCCTGTGATGATCTCTTCGCAGGTTCCCTCGCTGTTTACGAGTCCCGCGATCTGGCCGCACATGCAAGAACCGCCTTTGACATCTCCGTCGATCGCAGCTCTTCTGAGAGCTCCTGCTCCCATGGCTTCAAGATCTTCGGGTTTTGTCTGAGGATCCTGTTCAAGCTTTGCGAATTCTCTGGTCATCCTGTTCTTAAGTGCACGTACCGGATGACCCAGAGTTTTTCCTGTCACGATAGTATCTCTGTCGCGAGCGGATAATACTTTTTCTTTATAATTCTCATGAACTCTGCATTCTTTGGCGGTAAGAAATCTTGTTCCCATCTGAACCGCGCATGCACCAAGCATGAATGCAGCTGCCATTCCTCTTCCGTCAGCGATGCCTCCTGCTGCGATGACAGGAATATTCACTGCATCAACAACCTGTGGAACAAGTGCCATGGTAGTGGTCTCACCGACGTGTCCACCGGACTCACATCCTTCGGCGACAACCGCGCTTGCTCCCATTTCTTCTACCATCTTCGCAAGTGCAACACTTGCTACCACACAGATGACCTTTACCCCGGCAGCCTTTAATCTATCCATATACTTTGCGGGATTTCCCGCGCCGGTGGTAACCACTTTAATGTGTTCGCTGCATACGACTTCAACCGCTTCATCAATATACGGACTCATGAGCATCAGATTTACTCCGAAGATCTTGTCCGTAAGTTCCTTGGCTTTGACGATCTGTTCACGGAGCTGCTCTCCGTTTGAATTCATCGCTGCGATCAATCCCAGACCGCCCGCCTCGGAAACCGCTGCCGCAAGGTATGCATCGGCTATCCATGCCATTCCGCCCTGAATGACGGGATATTTTATCCCCAGCATTTCGCATATGGGATTCTTTTTCATGAGATCTTCTCTATTCATTACTGTTCCTCAATGAACTTAGCGAGCTTTTCAATGGAAGTGATCTCCTGAGAAAGCTCAATCTTGCAGTCAAGTTCCTCCTGAAGCTGCATTACCAGCTCCATGATATCCAGAGAATCAAGACCTATCTCCGAGAAGGTATCGGTCTCCTTGATCTCCGAAGGATCCTTATCGAGATATTCAGCGATAACACGAATGATGGTTTCTGTAACGTCTTTCATTTTTTACACTCCTTATTTCCCTTTGAATTATTTCAATTATGGATTTTCATCCTAAGCTCTTCGAGAATATGCCCGGGGCTTACCCCCAAGTCAACCGTAAAATAATCTTCCGATTCAGGCTTAGTTTTTATCGAAAATAAAGCTTTGGTTAATAAAACAAAAGACAATAGTATCAAAAACCTTGGGGCTGACCCCAAGGTTTTCTTTGCTTTTCCAAGCGTTATCATTTAAAATAACCGTGAGAATTTATTACTTACATATAATTATGGAAGAAGTCGATAAGATCATGAGCCAAAACATCTCTGATGAAAGCAGTGAATACACTCTTCAAGTCTCGGAATTTGCATCCCTCTGCAATACGACAAGGGATACACTCAGATACTATTACGAACAGGATATTCTCGTACCCTGGAAAAATCCCAAAAACGGATATCATTACTATTCTTCCGCACAGATCGGATCTTTCTTTTTTATCACGACAATGCGTCAGACAGGATGTTCCATATCGGAAATCGGAAAAATCCTGCACAATCTCTCAAGAGACGGAATAGAGGAATTGGGCAATTCCAAAATACGTGAATTGCAGCATGAAGCTTTTCTCATAACCAAGAAAGTTTCAGCCCTGCAACTTGGCATGTGGATACTGGGCAAATACAATTCACATAAACCCGGAGTGCCTTTTGTCGATGTTATGCCTCCCATGAGTGTTTGCTCTACTCCGGTCAACGACAAAGCTTCCTCATTTCACACCGGTGATATAGCTTCAGACATATCCGCCCATCTTTCCAGAACATCCAGTGATGATTCACTCCCGATGTTTCCCGCAGGTGTTACGATCGATTTCGAGGATCTGACAGCGGGAAAGTATGTCTACAATAATGTAATAAGCCTTACTTTTCTCCCGGCTGACAACATAGGTACTTTTCCTCTTAAGGGAAATAAAGCCGTTCTTTGTTATCACGACAACAAATCACCGGACATCGAGAAAACATATCGCAAAATGCTTTCTTTGATAAACAAGAATAACTTAAAAGCTGTATCGGATCTGTATTCCATCAGCTTGATCAACCTCTACGACGAGGCCAGGAACCACACTTATTTCAAATATCTCTTCATTTGTGTTGAATAAAACATTGTCAGGTAATCATCATGTCCGAAAAAAAACTGCTTAATTTCAAAAAACACGTCACAAGTCACAGAGTGTTCAGATTCATGCTCGCCGTATTTGCGGGTGTTATTATCCTTATACTGACATTCATCGCGATGACATGGGCTAAATTCGACGGAGAAGATACCATCATCAGATGGTCCGGAGTATATGAACAGCCCTGGGAAAGAGTATTTCCCGACGGAACACGCATATCACAGGATCTTCCCATTCTTACCGAAACGGGAGAACTCGGATTATTTGTGGTTGAATCCGTCCTTCCGGACAAAATAGAAGAAGGAACGATCTTCTGTATATTTGCCTATAATGATTCATTCATTTATATAGACGGACAGTTGAGAGCCAGCTTCACCAACGAGAACAACCCTCTTCCCGGAGAAAATCAAAAACCGGTTTTTCTGCAGGTCAAACTTTATCCTACCGATGCCGGTAAAACCATCCGTATAGAAAAACTGAACAATGACACTTCCATGGCTGAAGGACTGGCAACTATTTTTTACGGAGACTCCCTGGGCGTTTTCATGGAAATCATACGCATGGCCGGAATACAGTTCATGCTTGCGTTTTTGCTGTTTTTCTTCTCCGTTGCCCTCGTAATATTTTCCATCTTCCTGATAGGTAAATACGACGAATGGAAACTGCTTCTTTCCATAGGTTTCGCATTTGCTCTGGTGACATTCTGGCTTCTTGTCGATAACATCACCCCCCAGTATATAACCGGTCTTTATTATGTGGACGGTGTATGGGGATATCTGCTGGTCATGGTCATGAGCGCGCCTTTCCTCTATTTCATGAACGAGACCCAGAAGAGACGTTACGAAAAGGTATACATCGGTATACTGATGACTTTGTTCGTTTCATTTTCCGTGATCTTTTATCTCCATGTAGCCGAAATATACGACTTCAGATATTCAACCGTGATCATTAATACGATCATTTCCGTAGCGATCATCTCCATGCTGACCACAATCGGCATCGATATAGCAAACGGCAAGGCCAAGGAATATTTCTATGTGCTTATCGGTATGATAGGACTTTCCGCCGGCAGCCTTGTTGAAGCGGTACTCATGATACTTATCGCTGACAGGATAGACGGACTGTACATTCTCATAGGTCTGTATTTCTTGATCATTATGATGCTTTGTCAGACCATCAAGCAGATGAGATTAAGCAGAGACCAGATTCTCGAAGCCGTAAGAGCCAACAAATATAAATCCGAATTTCTGGCCAATATGAGCCATGAGATCAGAACTCCCATAAATGCCATCATGGGCATGAATGAGATAATCCTTCGCGAAAACATCTCCAATGAAGTCAGGGAATGTGCATCAAATATCAAGAGTGCCAGTGATACACTCCTGTCACTTATCAACGATATTCTTGATTTCTCCAAGATCGAAGCGGGAAGAATGGAACTGGTCAACTGTGATTATTCACTTTCCATGCTCACCATAGACGTTGTTAAGATGATCGAAGTGAAGGCTAATCAGAAAAATCTCGACATGGATCTCAGTGTATCAGGCGACCTTCCCGACGGATTATACGGAGACGAGAACAAGATCAGGCAGATAATGATCAATCTTCTGAACAATGCCGTCAAATACACCGAGAAGGGAAGCGTTTCTCTGGACATCAGCGGTACTGTTAACGAGGATATCGTAAGTCTCGAGATCAAAGTAAGCGATACAGGTATCGGTATCAAAGAAGAAGATCTAGGCAAGCTCTTCGAAAAATTCAGCCGAATTGATGAAAAGAGAAATAAGGACATCGAGGGAACCGGACTGGGACTTGCGATCTGTGCGGGAATGGTCAAGTTCATGGGCGGAACAATCGAAGTGGATTCCACATACGGAAAAGGCTCAGTCTTTACCGTAAGGATCGATCAAACCGTTAAAAATACCGAACCGGTCGGCAACATAAATGAGAAATACAGAAAAGAGCACCTGATACTTGCAGACGATGACTTTACCTATACCGCTCCTCTTGCTTCGATACTTGTTGTAGACGACAACAAGATGAATATCGAGGTTGTAAAAGGTCTGCTCAAAGATACACTCATTCATATCAAGGAAGCGTTCAGCGGCCGCGAGATGCTCGACATGGTCGCGCACAACCATTATGACATCATCTTCCTGGATCATATGATGCCCGATATGGACGGAATCGAAACCCTTGAAAAGAGCCGGGATCTTCCCGTTAACAAGTGCAGCGATTCTCCCGTCATAGCTCTTACCGCAAATGCCATAAAAGGTGCGAAAAAAGAATACATAGATGCCGGGTTTACCGATTACCTGAGTAAACCCATTAAGAGAGATGAGATGCTTGGAATGATCCTTCAATATCTTCCCGAAGGCATGGTCACCAAGTCACCCAAATCCGAAAGAAAAGCTCAAGTTCCGGAACCGACATATTTAAAAGCTGCGGATGTACTGGCAATCGATTTCATAGATAAGAAATCAGCAATGAAGTACTGCAATAACGATGACAGCTTTTACGAGATGATCTGCGGTATCTATGTGGATGATCATGATGAAAATGTGGCTAAAATAAATGAAAAATACGCCGCATCCGATTGGAAGGAATACGGCGTACTTCTGCATGCACTTAAATCAAACTCACGAAATATCGGAGCGGATAACCTCTCCGAACTTGCCAAGAGAATGGAATATGCTTCCAACGAAGGAAACGAAACCTTTATCAGGGAGCATCACGAAGAAGTTCTTAAAGGTTACGAGCTTGTAGTTAATAAGCTCAAAAAGTGATCGTCACTCAAATTCGATCGTGGCAGTGGGCTTGGTTGTCACATCATAGAGACAACGGGTGATACCGGGTACCTCATAGGTGATACGATATGAGATCTTCTCAAGAAGTTCCCAATCGATTCTCTCGATGGTTGCACTCATGGCATCCTTGGTATTTACCGCGCGGATAATGCATACCCACTCAAATGCTCTGTTTCCGTCTTTTACGCCTGTCGCCTTAAGATCGGGTACGACCGTAAAATACTGCCAAACTTTTTTATCAAGTCCGGCATTTGCAAATTCTTCTCTGAGAATGGCATCCGATTCTCTGAGAGCTTCAAGTCTGTCTCTTGTAATGGCACCGGTACAGCGCACTCCGAGGCCGGGGCCGGGGAAGGGCTGACGGTTAACCATCTCGTCAGGCAGTCCGAGTGCGGATCCCACTACTCTTACTTCATCTTTAAAAAGCAGCTTCAAAGGCTCTACAAGTTCCATCTTAACTTCTTCGGGAAGTCCGCCTACATTATGATGAGCCTTGATACCGTCCTTACTCTCGAGAATATCGGGATAGATCGTTCCCTGTCCGAGGAATCCGACTCCCTCAATCTTGGCCGCTTCTTCATCAAATACTTTAATGAATTCCCCGCCTATTATCTTACGCTTCTTCTCGGGATCACTGACACCTGCGAGAAGATCCAGGAATCTGTCGGTCGCATCTATATAGATAAGATTGGCACCAAGCTGTTTTTCAAATACATCTATGACCATCTGGCTCTCGCCTTTGCGCATGAGTCCGTGGTTTACATGGATACAGGTAAGCTGCTTCCCAACCGCTTTAATAAGAAGCGCTGCAACAACCGATGAATCAACACCGCCGGAGAGTGCAAGTAATACCTTGCCGTCGCCTATCTGAGCTTTTAATTTAGCGACCTGTTCTTCGATGAACTTATCCGCAAGCTCTTTGGTGGTTATCCTCTCCATAGAATCGGGACGGATGTTTTCGGAATTCTGATAGTACTCATTTCTAGCGTCTGCCATCTTATCCTCCTTAAATAACAATTACTTATCTATAACCGATACCGTTTTGCGGTATGTGTTACCAATTGATGAAGCGCTTCTCCTCTCCTCTCCAGAGCACGGTGAAGTCATCTCTGGTTCCGTACATGAACATACCTTCCGTATATGTGATCCAGCCTTCTCCGTTTATACCGGTCTTAAAATCAAACAGAGCGCTCGCAAGAGTTACGACATGGCTGTCATGTGAGCATATAACATCCAGTGCCTTATCGGTTTCGGGAAGTGAGAACACCTTATCGATGATGGGAGTCGCTGCTTCCTTAAGGGTTATTCCACCCGTAAACTCAGGAATATTTCTTTGAAGTCCGTAATAGAACTGATACCATCCTATGCCAAGATCGTTCTGCGCATGACCCAGGCCTTCGAGATGAGCGAGTTCTTTTATCTTTTCAACATGCGGGTTTTCGATACCCGCCCCCTTTGCTATCTCCGTTGCAGTCTGAACACATCTTTCCACAGGACTTGAATAGAAATACCCTATGGGATAATCAAGTTCCCTTCCGATCCTGTTAGCTATCTCTATTCCCTCGGGAGTGAGAAGAAGCTTTGAATAATCCCCATCGGGAGGATTATCGAATCTGATGGAATGCCTCATGTATACTTTGACATTTCTGTCATTGGGAAGTTTTAATGCATCCTCCCTCATTGCAGTAACTATAGAATTAAAAACCATTACATTATTACCTTATGCAAAAATCTCGTTTAAGTTCTCAATATGATTTTTCTTATCTGAAACAATTATAACTTTATCTCCCTTTTGGATACATGAATTTCCTCCCGGGATAATCAGTTCACCGTCTCTTATTATCGAAGCTACAAGAATATTCTTCTTAAGTTTGAAAGTGCTGTCTTTAAACAAAATTCCGTTCTTTGTAAAATCATCGCCGGCGGTAAACTGAAGGACCTCAGCTTTGTTATCGGCAACCGAACAATACTTCTCAATCTCATTGGGAGCATCGCCCGCTTCACAGTTATGTACGAATCGGATCAGCTTATCAACCGATATTTCTGAGGGTGAGAGTGTAATATCCAGATTTACTCTGTGAAGCAACTTTAAATGTCCCGGCTGCTCAACTCTCGTAAGGATCGAAGGAACATTTCTGGACCATGCATACATACTGGTAACAAGATTTGCCTCATCATTATCGGTAAGTGATACTACGGCATCGAATGATCCGATACCTTCATCTTCAAGTACGTCGGAAAGATCTCCTTCCAGGTAAGCAACATGAACCGAAGGATATCTTTCCATAAGTTCTCTGCACCTATCAAGATCGGATTCAAGAAGCGAAATGTTTTTTCTCTTCTCCAGAAGCATGTTAAGCAGATACTCTGCCGTGATCCCGCCGCCGACCATCATTACTTTCTTGGCGGAATGTTTGATGATTCCGATCTTCTTAAGGATCTTCTGGATGTCATCAATACCTGCAGCGATTCCGATGCTGTCGCCTGCTTCGATCTGAAAATATCCGTCAGGAACAAACAGCTTATTATCACGGAGTACGGTTCCCACAAGTATCTCTGCGTCCAGCTCCTTACGGATATCGATAAGTGTTTTACCCGCAAGAGGAGAGTCTTCCATGACCGTGACGGTTATCATCTGCATGTTGTCTCCGAATACGCCTTCAGGTCTTACGATTCCGGGAAGACCGATGCTCAGAGCTGCGGTTTCAGCCATGTCATATTTGGGATTGAATATATAATCGATATTCTGTTCCTTCTCAAGAGTTTTTCTCTCCGCAGCAAAATCAGGCTGGAAAACTCTGGCTACCGTGCGAAGCGTTCCTACCGCCTTGGCCTGCATGCAGCTCAGAAGGTTGATCTCATCAACGGGAGTCAGTGCTATAAGAACATCTGCCGTATCCGCTCCGGCTTTCATAAGAGTGTCCTTGGACGCACCGCTTCCGACAACGCCGCTGACGTTATAGCTGTCGGTGATATCATCAACAAGATTCTTTTGTTTATCGATTATGGTTATGTCGTAATTTTTCTTGGCGAGAGCTTCTACAAGAGATCTTCCGGTGCGCCCTGCTCCGACTATTATGACTTTCATGATTGTTCCCTTCCTTACTTTCTGTTTTTGATCATTCTCTCTGTTTTATGTTTCTCGAGTGCAAAATATACATTCTTTACGGTAAGCCCCTGTACAAGAACGGTAAAGAAGATTGTCACATAAGTTACGTTTATGAAAATATCATACACATCCTTGGGTAAAAACTCTTTTGTTCCGAATGCAAGTGCCAGAGACAATCCGCCTTTAAGTGCCGACCATGTCATCAGCGTTACGTATTCGAAAACATTGTAATTTCCGGGGATATTTTTTTTGCCCGTCAGAATACTGCTGATCGAAACACCGAATGATCTTGCACATACATTTATGATTATCGCTGCGGGTGCAAGAATAAAGATGTATTTGCTTATATCAAGATTCAAAACAAGCAATCCTATCATTACAAACAAAACGGAATTCAGAAGGCTTTCCATGATGTCCCAGAAATCCTTGTACAGATCCCTCGTATCTATGACCTTAGCCCTTCTTTCAATTCTGGAATAAGCGTAAGAGAAATACATTCCGCAGACAACGGATGCAATGACTCCGGAAAATCCGAGATGTTCGCAGATTATATATACAAGAGAAACATCAAGCAGTGATATAAGAATATATTTGATAGGGTCTCTTGTGACTTCCATCAGTTTGAATAAAATGAATGAAACCACAAACGCAACCGCAACGGCACCGACTATCTCTTTGAACATCAGCACCGCAAAGTTACTGTCGCCGCTATGAATGACAAGACTTCTTACGAAAATAAAAAGTGTAACACCGGTACCGTCATTGAAAAGGGATTCGTTCTCGATAACGGAACAAACATTTTTAGAAAGACCGATCTTGTTCAGTATTCCGGTAGCGGCTATGGGATCGGTTGGAGATACCACACATCCGAGAAGAATGCAGGTAAGTATATCCATATCAAAATGAAACAGCATTGCTACCAGATAAAACAGAACTCCGTAGAATACGGATGAGAGCATTGTTGTAAGAAGTGCCAAAAGGCTGATCGCACGGACATTCTCGCGGAACTTTCTCATATTAACTTTGCTTGCACCGGAAAAAAGCATGAAGCAAAGCACTCCGTCCATCAGATACTCTTCAAATCCGAAATCACCGAGTCCCGCCACGAAGCCGTCAAGAGATTCTATCTGAAGAAGCTTGCTCGCAATGAGAAGTATCATCGAAATGATAAATGAAAAAAGAATAAGAGCAATGTCCGACTGTATGTGAAAAAACTTTTCGTTCATTATTCCTATCAGAACAATGAAGACCAAAATGATGATAAGAAATAATAAAATACTCATAACCGGTCTGATTCTCTCTTTCGGATACAGATCACTTGATAAGCATCTGCACTCTGTTATAGTAGTTTAATTTGGAACTGCTTGAATCCGTCTCCACAACCGCAATGTTGGTTCCGGGGAATTTTCTCTGAAGATGAGGGTACAATCCTCTTCCCGCACACACATTGGCCATACATCCGAAGGGTGCTATGCACAGTACCTTCTTATATCCGAGATGTGCATAATCGCACACCTCCGCACCGAGGAGCCATCCGTCTCCTATGGTAAGGGTATGGGATACATATTCTTCCGACCCCTTGGCCATATCTTCATATTTATTCAGGCAATGAAAACCATACTCGTGAAGTGCGGCAATCATATCATTCTGACATGAGACCATCAGCTTCTTAACGATCTCAAATCCAAGGCGTTCAAGATTATGCTTTGCAGGTTTATGTGAATCGACGTAATAGAGCATGTACCATGACACGCCGTTTACATGAGCCTCCGCACCATTTTCCTCAAGATATTTTACAAGTTCCCAGTTTCCCAGTCCGCAGTACTTAACATAAAACTCGGCAACAACTCCCACAACCGTACGTTTCCCGCCGTCTCTTTTGATCGCTGCAAAAGACTCTGCGATCTTTCTGAAATTCTTTTTCATCTTACCGAGAGTCAGATTCTTACCGAGTCTGAGATCTTCGGACAGCGTATCGATCCAGTCTTTATAAAGTGCATCGGTCTCACCTTTGTTTACTTCATAAGGTCTCACCTGATTTGCAAGGAGCATAAGTATGTCCCCGTAAAAGAGACCGAACAATCCTCTTATAGCCGTATCAAGCGTGATCTTAAGCTGAATATCATCGCGGACATGTCGCACGTTTATGGTCATGACACGGACATCTTCGAAGTGAGATTTGTCGAGAGATCTTCTCATAAGCCCGAGATAACACGCACCTCTGCAAGCATCTCCCGCTGTGGGCATAAGGATGAATGTTTTCTTTGGATCATACTTACCGCTTCTGAGTGCCCTGACAACCTGCCCCGCCATAAGCACGAAGGGATAGCAAATATCATGGTTGGAATATTTAAGGCCTTCCTGTCTTATCTCGAATTCATCACTCTCATCGAGAGGAACAACCGCATATCCCTTACTCCAGAACATATACTTAAGAAGAGGGAAATGATTATCCAGCGTTGCGGGGATCAATATGGTGTTTTCTTCCGTTTCACTCCGAATACGGTACATCAGAAATCTTCCTTCTCACACCATAAGTCCTGCTACATAATACAGGATCGCACTTTCGTATTCCTGCCAGATCCTGTGACTTCTTTGTACCGCACATATCAGATAACCCCTTATGTCATCATGATCCCTTACACGTGCGATCAAAACAGAACCAAAGCCGTTTTCTTTTAACGAAGTGCCAAATACCGGTGCTGTGTTTTTTATATTTTCTACCGAACCTTCCGCAAGAACATCTTCCGTCATAAGCAGATCGATATCGGAAGCATCGCATTCAAATCCGGGATCGTTGACGGCCCTCATACCCAAGCCGGGCCGTACATAGTATAGTTCGTTTATCTGAAGAACCTCTTTCAATACGGGAAAAGCCGCTTTAATCTTACCTTCATGGGTGCTTTCCCTATCCATGCCGTTCCTCAGATCCTGCATGTCCGTGAAAACTCCCCTTCTCGTCACTACCGATACTTCGAGAACACCGTGCTCATCTTTATCGTAAATGGTATAGCAATTCCTGCCTTCGCTCTTTCCCACATACAGCATTTTATCGATCAGTTCAAAGAGCTTATCGTAATCATCGGCATCATTGGGATATGATGCGCAGCCGGATGTTGCGGTGATCCTTGCCGTACCGTCGCCGAAGTGCATTTCTTTTCCGATGTACCCGGATTTTTTATATAGCTTTTCAAAAAATCTGTTCTTATCTCTGCGGGATATATTTTTCAGATCTATTATCAAGAGTTCATCGCCGCCAAAACGACCGACAGCCCCGAAACCGTCAACGGATTTCGCAAGATCCTTGGAGACCTCGATAAGCACCTCGTCTCCTGCGGAATGACCGAAAGTGTCATTAATGGATTTGAAATTATCCAGATCCACCATAGTGAACGTAAAAGGCTGCTTCTCGGCAATGAGCCAGTGAACAAGCTTCATCGCATAGGTTCTGTTCAAAACTCCGGTCAAAGGATCCAGTATTTCTTCCAGGCTGATCTCATCGATTATCCTGTCAAAAAAATTAAACTTTCTGAGTTTTTCTATTGTATATACCTGAAGATTCTCCGCCGCTTCATTTCGTCTTATGACATCCGTCACATCAACGAAACTCCCGACCAGTCCGACTATCTCACCTTTTTCATATAAGGGCCGCTTGGATGCGATGATATCCCTTTCTTCACCGCGGATAACACATTTGCCCTGAACTTTATAAGTACTTTCGCCGCTTAATACCCTGATTTCGTCCTGTTTGTAGGGTTCCGGATCGGAGTGCCATCCCATATCCTCATCGGTCTTTCCGATAAGTACATCCTCGGATTCAAATCCGTAGAAATCCAGAAATGCCTGATTTACCCCTATGAAGCGCCTGTCCTTATCCTTCCAGAAAACGCAGTCCTGAGAAGTATTTATGATACTGTCAAAAAGCTCAACCGTCATTTCCATGTTTTTATCTGCCTCACATTTATGTCAAACCGATATTAATACGAAAAACGCTGTGCTTTACTTCTTGGCGTACAAAAAATCATTATAATTTTACCATATTTTGCCCTCTTTCGGGGTACAATTAAACAAAGGCCGAGGGCAAATTTCCCTCGGCCTTTGAATGTTCCGTAATGTGTTTTTAACCCTTAAAATCAATATGGCTTCCCACCATACGCTCCGCTTCGGTTTTCACACGCCCCGCCGCACTGTCATATGAATAAACCTGAACGTCACGTACAAGATCCTTAAGAGAATCGGACGAAAGAGTCACGTACTCTTTTTCATCGGGAATAACCTCATCCTCGTAAGAAGCATCCTCATCATTTTCCCTGATGCGCTCTTCAGCTTCCTTCTTCTCGGCCCTTCTTTCCTCTCTGTTTTTCTCGATGCGCTCTTTTTCGGCCTCTTTACGCGCCTTCTTCTCTTCAGCCTTCTTATGCGCTCTCTTTTCCTCTGCCTTGCGCTCTATACGCTCCTTCTGAAGTTCCTGAGATTTCTCCACAGTTGCAAAGAATTTCTCGGTACCGTCCGAAGCCACGCTCATACCGAAGTTCTTGACGGCAGCTCCGCTGCTTGCCAGAGAATTCTTGGCCTCCAGAAGTTTTGCCTGTGACATGGCGATTATGCCTTCGTATTTATTGCGATAATCCTCGTCCGTAGCCATGCGTTCAAGCTTTTCATCGTCGATAAGTACAACCTGCTTTCTAGCATTCCCGTAAGCAGCGGCATTAGCCTGGACCTGGGCCTTCATGTCCTTGCTTACGACTATGAATTCCATGTTACCGAACTTAGCTTTCAGCTTGGAATAGTAATCCGCAGCGGTGTCGGACAGCTTAACATCACCGATGGCAAAACCGTAATCGGTCTTCCGTGGGATCAGGCTGCTTGTTTCACTCAAAGGGTTCCAGGGTTTTAATGAAACCTTGGTGTTTTTAGCCTCTGTAGCGGTATAGCTTTTTGACGTTTTGGCATTTTCTGTGGTTTTGGCCGAATCGATACGTTTCTGTTCTGTTTTCCAGGCTTCGGCCGCTTGCTGATATGCTGAAATTTCGTGGATACCCGACATAATCTTCTACCTCCCTGTAGTATAGACCGGGTTAAGCGCCCATGACAAAAATCCGTTTCATCAGCCTCCGGCAAGGCATAATAAGGGCACTTTCAGTTTTCTTATCTATTATATCGGCCTGTATTCACAAGACCTTTACAACAATTTTTAAATAATATGTTGACATACTTCATCTGTCGTAGTATATTTACCCCATCAGACATAGTACGACTGTCGTAGTACGTCTGACGTGGTACTAAAACAAACCTGACGAGGTGAGTGAGCGGTCCGGCCG
>JAEEXJ010000077.1 GCA_016291475.1 Lachnospiraceae bacterium
CCAGGAAACGGGGACAAGGATGGGAAGTCTTCCGACCGCGCCACTGTCTTGGAACATGATGGAATGCCACACACCTTCGTGGCCTTCCACGATACCGCCCTGTGCGATACCGGAATTTCTGAAGCCCAGATCATCATCCAAAACATCACCTCCGGTAAATTCACCTTCGAGCGAATCCGCTGAAAAACAGGCCTCGGTTCTCCTCCACATATCGCGTCTTGAATGGATCAGGAAGAGATAATATCTGCCGAAGATCTTGTAGATGTGGGAGCCTTCATATCCGAGATTGGGATTGCCCTTATCGCTTACGATAAGCCTGTGAAGCCCGCCTTCTTTGGGAGCGGTAAGCTCTTCGTTAAGCTCGGTCAGCCAAATGTCGGTGTTTCCGTATACGAGGAATGCCCTGCCGTCGTCGAATAGGAGCGAACAGTCATGATAGAACCCCTCGATAGTACTCTTGGTCCAGGGACCTGTGATGTCCTTAGCCCTGTAGAGGTAGGTCTTATGCGTGTCGTTACAGACAAATACTACGTAGAACGTTCCCTCATGGTATCTGAGAGTCGCTGCCCACATTCCTTTGCCGTAGATGTATTTGCCGTCCTTAAGCTGCTGTGCATCGGTGCTGTCGAGGCAGTCATAGACATAGCTGCAATGCTCCCAGTTTATAAGATCATATGAGCGCAATATCTCACCGCCCGGGAAAAAATGCATTGTCGTACTTATCATGTAAAATACGCCGCCCGCATTGATCACATCGGGATCGGGAAAATCAGCACGTGTTATGGGATTTGTCATCAATCTGTTTTCTGAATAAACCATTTGCTTTCGTAATTATCGTCCTTATATAGGAAATTGCAGATGTAGTATCCGTCGCCTTCCTTGGTGGTGAAATAGTAAAACGTTACCGGTGAAGATCCGTCCGTTATCTGCCCATCGTCATAAAAAGAGCCCTCAACCATATCGATGTCTGCGCCTGTCTGCGCGAAAGTTCCATCGACCTTCCCGGTAAAAGAAACCTCCGTCTGAAGCTGCATTTCCGCCATTTCCATATAATATTCGATTTTTTCCTGTTCTATCGTTCTCCAGGAAATATTCGGAAGTTCTATGCTTCCGTATCTGACATCATAGAGATAATTTTCGTTCTCATTCGCATATGCGCAGATCTGCCAGCCGTCCATCCGGTGCTCGAGATTCATGGTCTGTATCATCTCGGCGCATGCAAGTGCGACTTCTATCGCTTCGTCTTCATCATTTGAACGGACCACAAAGAATGTATAAGGGCTGTCTTCAACAACCGCACCCGTTGAGGAAACATACTCATCTATCCGGTCTTTCAGACTGTCCTTGACATATGCTGCAAGCGCTTCATCGAATCCGTCGCCGGTACCCGGAACACTCCCGAAATATGAACCGTCGATTGAAATGTCCTGCATTCCGCTGGACATGCGATATTCAAAGCCCTGAAGCTTGTCACGTACTATGATGACCGTGCATTCATCGGTTTCCTCTTTGGACACAAGCTCGCAGTCGCCATGAAGCTTCTTTGCCTCTTTTAACAGTTCGGAAGCAGTCTTGATCCTGCCGCATCCGGCAAGACCCAGAATCAGAAATACCGAGCATATGAAAAGCAGTAATCTCTTCATGATCAGTCCTCCTAAAGATAATAAGTGGGACCATCGGGGAGAACCGTCCCCAATGGTCCCACTGTAATTACACTTTATCAGCCCTGAAGAGCTTTAATGATATCGGGAAGTTTACCGTCAACTTCGTCATTTGCAAGCTGGCAGGTTCCTGCTGCAGCGTGTCCGCCTCCGCCGTACTCAAGGCAGAGATTTCCGATGTTGACGTTGGAAGCCTTATTGATGATGCTTCTTCCGATCATGACTGCGGTGTTCTGCTTCTTGAAGCCCCATGCTACGTGTACGGAAACTTCTACTTCGGGATGCATAGCATAGATCATGAAACGGTTGCCCGCATAAATGGTCTCTTCGTTACGAAGATCGATGATAACAACCTTGCCGTCGATCTTGGCGATCCTGTCGAGCTGAGCCTTGAAAAGCTCCTGCTGCTCGAAGTAAAGGTCTACTCTTTCTTTTACATCGGGAAGTTCAAGGATCTTATCGATGGGATGATCAACACAATAGGTGATGAGCTCCATCATAAGATCGTAATTGGATACTCTGAAATCGTGGAATCTTCCGAGGCCGGTACGTGCGTCCATCAGGAAGTTGAGAAGAACCCATCCCTTGGGATTAAGGATCTCGTCAGCAGTGAAATCAGCGCTGTCGCCCTTATCAACGGCAGTCATGATCTCTTCGGATACTCTGCTGAAAGTCTTGGGTCCGCCATAGTAGTTATAGACAACCCTCGCTGCAGACTTAGCTTCGCCTTCGATGATGAACTTCTGCTTAAGCTCCTCGGATTTTACTCTGAGAAGTTCGCTCTCATGATGATCGAAAGCAAGCTTGACTCTGGGGTCAAAAGGAAGGTTAGTGGTAATGTCATCACCGGTAATATCAACCTTTCCGTCCTGGACATCCTTAGGGTGAACGAATTTGATCTCATCGATCATATTCATTTCCTTTAAAAGCATTGCACAAACCAAACCGTCGAAATCGCTTCTAGTGATAAGTCTTCTGCTCATAGGGATCTACCTTCCTTGAATTCGATTTTTCTTGGTGAAACACCATTACTACTATATTTTATCATCTATTCAGTCATTATCAACAGTCTTTCCGTATTTGACCTTCTGAAATCCGAGATAATATCTCAGGTATTTAACCGGTCTTTCCCGGCGGATACGCTTCAAAAGGTTATTTTTGTATGAAGAAACCTGTTTTTCGTATGTTTCGAGATCCGTGCCCTCCGCATATAAGAACAGAGTCAGATTACCGATAAAGTCACTTATCTCCTCACTCTCATCATTCGATATCCTCTCGCCGTATTCGCGAAGAGTCTCGCCGGGCATTGTTCCAAGATCCAGTATCTCCAAAAGCCCCAGTACCTGCCTGCAGAGCACCCTGTATCTGACGGAAGGTTCCTTCCTGCGCAGTGATACAGATACAAGCAGATTACCCGTAAGGATGAAAAGAAGAACAAACAACGCCCCCGATACCACAGGAATAACTATCACATACCATGGAATAACAGTCTTCGCATTTTCCTCATCTTCCTCTGAGACAGTTTCATCCCCGGTTTCCGCAGCTTCGGGAGGCTGATATCCCTCATACCCCGAACCGATATTTGCATAGGCTTCGCTTGCCTGCTCTCCGGTATACCAATATGATCCCGAGCTGTAACCCGGTGTCGGTTCGAAGGCTATCCATCCGGCTCCGTCCACATAGATCTCGGGCCAGGCATGAGCCATTGAAGTATAAACCGTCGCAGTAGGCTTTCCTGCGGTAGGCACGTAATACCCCTGTACGTATCTGGCAGGTATTCCCTCCGCTCTGGCCAGAAGCACAAACGCAGTAGCGAAATGAATACAGTATCCCTGCCTCGTTTCAAGTACGAAATAATCAAGAAGTGATGATGAATCTGTGACATATTCGGGGAGTTCACCCGGAGTATTGGTATATCGGAAGCTCTTCAAAAACTCACAGAGTCTCACCGCTTTATCGATATTATCTTCACACCCTTCATACACTTCATCCATGTATGCGCGCAGTTCATCCGATAATTCCACGGGTTGCAGATAAAGTTCCCGGATGTGATCCGCATATTCAAGATAACCCGCATAGCTTGTAAGATCCTCAGCACCCTTAACTTCCGCAAGCTGCATATTGAACGATTCCTCGGAAGGCACACTTGCATTTTTCAAAAATTCTATGAATTCGGGATTTGCGGCGTTAAGTCTGTAAAATGTCACATAATATTTCCCGGGTTTATCATCTGCCCACATCATATCCCCGCCGGCAAATACCGCAGCGCCTCCGGCGACAGCATTCGGATCCACATATGACTTAAGCGGGGCAAAGATATATTCGGAACGGAGCGCGGAATAATCGATCCTGAATGTGGACCTTCTTGCAAAATCCTCGGGATCCTCCGTATATTCCGAAACCGAGGCCATAAATGCGACGGTATCTGTCAGATTCGCATATACTTTCGTATCATCATTCGAATACCATGCCCTCCCGTCAAAAGTATCAAAACTTTTTCCCGCAAGCCTGACAGCCTTTACTCCGTTTGTCAGTTCATTCAGTTCCAGAACCTCATCCTGCTGATGGGCAATATTTCCCAGAACCTCTCCCCTTCCGGAAAAACCTATTGAAGAATTTGCAGGGTCATAAACATCATCCGGAGTAAGCTTTCTGCTGATATCAAGAAACATCTCATATGCGGCATGAGCAATGTTTTTGACAAATTTCCAGTCATAAGGTTCTTCGGGGGCAGGGCATATAAGTATGAGAATAAGCGATATCATGGCAAACCCGGATACATACACCAGGTGCTTTTTGTTATCGGTATCTCCGGTCTTTTTCCATCCGCCCTGCATCACTTCGATGACGGTGATGATGAGCATGGAGGATACGCAAAATATCATGTATTTATCGGCGGAATATGCCGTTATTCCCGCCCATATCATAAACAGGATAAGCAATAATGATACGATCACCTTAAGAGGCTTTATCTCGGCAAGAGCCTCACCTATGATCAGTCCGCCTATAGCGATCAGGGGAAGGTACATATAATCGCGGTATCCCAAAAGGAATTCTTTTACGGCATCATTCCTGAGAAGAAATACCGCTGCTACACCTATTGCTATCAGGATACCGGTAATGATCAGTCTTACCGTCCATCCGGATC
Source organism: Lachnospiraceae bacterium (assembly GCA_016291475.1). Next base: position 4,810 of record JAEEXJ010000077.1, read on the forward strand.
TTCTCAAAGCGGGAACAATGCAGGCCATGATCAATGTGATCAAAGCCGCCGGAACGGTAACACTCTCTGCTCCCGTCATGGGAAAAAAATACGAAAGAAGTCCGCACGTAGCTGTGCATACATATATGATTTCATACAAAAGTGCAGTCATACGAGCACCTCACTCAATCTGTCCTCATATCCCACAACCCTGTATCCGATATTTCCGGGAACGGCTTTTAATCCCGAGTTCTCAGGATCATCCGTCACTAAAAGAAGCGACTGTCTGATCATGTTTCCGCTTAAAAGACTGCTGTACTCTGCAGCTTCATCGGTCCATTTATGCAGGACATATATAACCGATTCCGAAGATGACGGAATATTTTCCTCCATGCATCCCTTGATCAGACGTGATACATCACTGCCTGATCTGAAACATAATCCTGACATTGCAGCATAGAATTCTTCAAAGGAATCCGTATTTTCAATCCTGTATGTGACATATCTGTCATTAATCAGTTTTACGCTCACGCCTATACCGTTCTCGGCATAGTAATAAACCAGAGCCAGAACGGTTTCGAGGATCTTGTTTTCAAGAGGAAGGTACTTTTCCGCTTCCTCGATGTATCTGCAGGAATCCATAATGATCCTTACGGAAGGAGTATCTTCGCCGGTAAATGTCTTTACCATGGGCTTTCCTGTTCTGGCAGTTGTTTTCCAGTTGATCAGTCTTACATCATCCCCCGGAACATATTCTCTTACCAAAATATCCGGAACACTTTTATCCCGCAGAGGATTATCGGAAGATGCGATCACCATATCGGGCCGCTCCGGAGAAGCAAGGATTTCAAGTCTCGGTGATACATGAACCTTAAGCGTCTCTCTGTTTTTAAAAGTAACCGAAAATAATCTGAGGTAATCCGTAACGGTAACGCTCTTAATACCGACCTCGTATTCACCCCTGTATTTGCAGACAAGAAGGGTTTCTTTTTTGATGCCTGTAGCCGGCATCAGTTCGTATTCGGTATCTGTATCCAGCCCGTTTATGTATGAGAAATCACTGAAAAAACCGGTCCTTACGCCGGCATGAGCAAAGATATCTTCGTTTTGAAGTGAGAAATAAAATGGGGTCGAACTGCCCGCAACTATCGTCCTTGTATCTATCTCCTGATAGATCTTAAACCTTAAGTAGACGACGATCGTATAGATAAAAGAAACCAAAGGAACAAACAGCGTAAAAAAGAAAAAGCCGTAGGAAACCGGCCCTCCTTTGAAAGATATTGAGATCAGAGATAATACAAACAGCACAAGCGCTGCGATCCTGCTAATTCTCATCTTACACCATAGGCACCTTAGCCTTTAATACATTTGAATAGATGATGGTATCGATACTTTCACCTGCGATCTTAGCTTCGTATGTGAGACTTACTCTGTGGTGAAGAGTATTTACCGATACAGCTTTTATATCATCGGGAGTAACAAAATCCCTGCCCGATATATACGCTTTGGCCTGCGCAGCCTGCACAAGCATTATCATCGCACGGGGGCTTACACCCATGACGAATCTGTTTTCTTTTCTCGTAAGAGTAACAATATCTCCGGCGTATTTGAGAACACTGTCGGCTATCTTAACCTTACGCACATCTTCTTTAATCTTAAGAACATCACCCTCACCGATGACGCTTTCTATCTTGTCGGTTGTTTTACCCTCCAGGAAGTTGCGTGTGAGGATGATCTCATTTTCGGGAGTGGGATATCCTATCGAAAGCTTCATCATGAAACGGTCGAGCTGAGCTTCGGGAAGAGGATAAGTTCCCACAAAAGAAGACGGATTCTGTGTTGCTATGATCATGAAAGGCTCGGGAAGGTTTATGACTTTATCATCCACGGTTACCTTGCCCTCGGCCATGGCTTCGAGAAGTGCGGACTGTGTCTTGGGAGAAGTCCTGTTGATCTCATCCGCAAGGATGATACGGTGCATGATGGCTCCTTCCCTGTACTCGAACTCTCCCGTTTTCATATTGAGAACGGAAGAGCCCGTAACATCCGAAGGAAGAGTATCGGGCGTGAACTGTATGCGCCCGAAATCAAGATCCACCGCAGCAGCCAGAGTCTTTACGAGAGTTGTCTTACCGACTCCGGGAACATCCTCGATAAGGACATGCCCGCCCGCAAGAAGGCATATGAGAATATTCTCTACAACCTCATCATTTCCGATGAAATATTCATTTATGAGTTCTCTAAGCTTCTCAGTCATAAATATCTTCTTTCATTGACAGGGCAAATTATGATTTACTTGTACACTATCAATTTTATCATTTTCAGGCAAACAGGGAACGTATCTTTTTGTCACATATCGGTAAAAAAAGTGCTCCGTGCCGGTTGCGGCATTCTACTTATTGTTGATGTCATTAATAAGGGCTGCTCATTTTCTCTGCCTTTGCAACAGCCTCATCAAGTGTCATATCGTAGAAAAGTCCGGCTCCGAATATTCTCCCGCACTTTCCGTCATCCACAAAAGCACCGACCAGAACTCCGGGAAGAGCAGATTCGGGAGCGTTGGGTGCATTGGGGCCTCCCAGGTCCGTTCTGCACCAGCCGGGATCCGTGAGATTAATGAGAACATCGCTTCCCTGAAGCTTTGATCCGATATCTATGGTAACCTTGTTGAGCGCCGCTTTACTTGCGGAATAACCGGCCTGCTCGGGTTCAAGCGCTATACCGCTTGTGGTATTAACAATTCGTCCGAAGCCTTTCTTCTGCATAAGAGGAAGGTAGTGATATACGATCATCATGGGGGCTACGGTATTGATCAGAAAGCTGGTGGTGTAATCATTCGCAGGGGTGGTGAGATACTCCGTTCTGTATGCGATCTGCATTCCCGCATTGTTCATCACGATGTCGATATCATGACCGAGTGAATCGATCTCTTTAAGCATCTTCTCTACGCTTCCGAGATCCGAAAGCTCAGCTTCAACCGCTACGCACTCTATTCCGAACTTTTCAGCTTCGGCTTTTACCGCATCCGCATGTTCTTTTTTTCTGCTCTGTATCACCAGGTTGCATCCGCGCTCCGCAAGAGCCAGACATACCAGTTTTCCAATACCTCTCGCACCTCCGGTAACCAGTGCCCATCTGCCTTTAACATCTACCATATTCTTCCTCCTAAACTATCCTGTGGGAACGTACCCATTTGTCACGATATTCACCCGACTGTTCCTGCATTCCTGGGGTCCTGTCGCGGTGCATAATTTTCTCGCTTTTCGTGGATCAGGCGTCCATTGAACCATGAAATCTTTTGCTCATGCCGCAGACCACCGAAGTCTCGAAAATCATGCATCCACGCCACCCCACGGAATGCAGGAACAACCGACTGAGGATGACAAATGGGTACGTCCCCACTGTCATACTCTCCCCCGCATCATTAAATTATCACGGGCAAAATTGTATATGATATAATGAGGCTGTTCAAAAATAGAACAAATCAATACTTTTTATAAAACAAAACCACACTTTACGAATAGGGAAAATCAGGATATGGCGGATAAATTCGAATACTCGGATGTGCTGGACCATAAATACGAATGCTTTAAAGGTAACTATCCGAAAGGCTATGAAATAGGACTCCACTGGCATTATTTCATGGAGATCCTATTGATGATAAAAGGCGAAATGGAGATGCAGATCGGTAATTCTCAGATCAAGGCAAAGGCAGGCGAAGTCATCGTACTGCTTCCTTCCGTCATGCACTCTCTTAAGATCGTAAGTGAAAACGCAGAATATTACGGTATCAAATTCAAACCCGGAAATCTTCACGAACAGCAGACCGGACGCGAAATGAAATGGACGGAGCTTTCTCTTTTTAAAATGGCTGTCTCTGAAAAAAATGTACGTGCACACTTTCCCGTTTCAATGGTCAGAAAAACCGATATCCGCTATATGATGAATCTTGCAATAAGTGAGATGGAATCTCAGGATTCGGGTTACATCTCTGCGATCAGTTCAGCGGTGCACATTATCTTAACCGACATAATAAGGATATGGCAAAAAGAGGGCCTTACCTTGGACAGCCTTGAAACTCCCGTAATGGAGACACTCTCTCTTGAAGCACTTCCCGCCTATATCGACGAAAATCTTTCGGAGGATCTCCGGGTTGAAGACCTTGCTAAGATGTGCAATTTAAGCTATTCGGGTTTTTCCAAGAAATTCATCAGGATGTTCGGAAGACCATGCAAGAATTACATTGAACTCATAAGAGTAAGAAAGGTCGCCCAGCTCCTCAAAGATACCAGGGACGACCTTAGCACCATAAGCCAGGAAACAGGCTTTTCCGATGCAAGCCATATGATCAGATGTTTTAAAAAAGAGTACGGTGAGACACCGAAAAAATACAGAGATAACAGGTAACAGTAAGCGCCGGTTGTGACTCAGTCAGTGGGGACGGTTCTTTCTGACTCCCCACTGACTCGTCCTCACTTAGGTTCGAATTCGAATATCTCCGGCTCATTATCGGGTGCAAATTCCATGATATCGGAATCTCCCAGTCCGAATCCGCCGGTAAGACCGAGGATACGCTTAACAATGAGCGCCGCATCGGAATACTGCGCAAGTGCATTTTCATGCTCATTGTTTATGGTGTACTCATCCTCATTCTTGGTCGCCTGTTCCATAATAGCCGCTTTCTCGGCAAGTTTCAGTGCACCGATGGTAGTGGCATTGCTCTTTATCGCGTGGATCAGGATTGAATAATCCTTCCAGTTCTTTGTTCTGTAATAATCGTTTAACTTCGCATATCTCTCATCATATTCCGAAGCAAACACAGTAAGGATCGTACGGTAGAAATCCACATCATTATGGGTAAATACCATTGCTTTTTCGGTATCGAATCCCGCAGAAGAAAGCTCCGACATTATATCAACGGCTTCCGCAGGCTTCTGTTCTTCGCGGGCTTTAACCGGCTCAGCCCTGAAGGTCATTTCCTCAGGCTCATCAATAGCAGACACACCCTTTGTAACCTTTTCGGCAGGCAGGTAGACCATCAGCATCTGCTCAAGAGTTCTTCCCTCAACAGGCTTTGTAAGATAATCGGTAAAGCCCTGGGACAGATATCTTTCCTTGGCTCCTCTTATGGCATCCGCGGTCAGACAGATGACAGGGGTCTTTTCATTCAGCTTATTTTCAAGCTCTCTTATATGTCTGAGAGTTTCGGTTCCGTCCATTCCCGGCATTCGCTGATCCAGAAGGATCACATCATAAACATTCTTCTCCGCAAGCTCTATCGCAGCCTGACCGCTCTCCGCGGTATCTATCTGCACTCCGGTCTTCTTCAGCAGATTTATTACAACCAGAATGTTCATACGGGTATCGTCAACCAGTAGAATGTGTGCGTCGGGAGCATGGAAGGATTCGGTATAAGCATGCGAATCATCATCGACACGGCCCATTCTGTATTCGCCCATGGGCTGTGCGTTTTCTATCTTCTGCCACAGTTCAAAAGAGAACACCGAGCCTTCGCCATACTTACTTTCCACGTTAAGTCCGCTGTCCATAAGATCAAGGAGTCTGGTGGTAATGGACATTCCGAGACCCGTTCCCTCGATAGTACGGTTACGCACAACATCAAGTCTTTCAAAGGATTCGAACAGCTTGCCCATGTCACTTTCCTTGATACCTATTCCGGTATCTGCAACGGAAACATGGAGAAGCACTTTGTCTTCGGTTCTTTCTTTTTCACCGATGGTGAGAGTAACACTTCCGGCCGGTGTATACTTGACCGCATTGGTAAGAAGGTTAAGTATCACCTGATTGATACGCGCATCATCACCGTTCAGCTCGCAGGGAAGATTCGGATCCACCTTGACTATGAATTCGAGATTCTTGGAATCGGCTCTGTCCTGTATGGAATTAACCAGATATGTGATGAGGGATCTTAAACTGTATCTTACCGGCACAATCTCCATCTTACCGTCTTCTATCTTAGAGAAATCAAGGATCGAATTGATAAGCTGAAGGAGGTTTCGTCCCGAGTTTTTGATATTGCCGGAGTATTCCCTGATATTGGGCGAATCTGCTTCTCGCAGTATCATCTCGTTCATACCCAGTATTGCATTGATGGGCGTTCTGATCTCATGGGACATATCCGCAAGGAAGCTGCTCTTAGCCTTATTAGCGGCATCGGCGGATTTCTTTTCAAGTCTGAGAACCTGAGCCTCATATTCCTGCTTCTGTCTGTTGAAGCTCATCTCCTCGACCTTCTTACCGTATGCCTGCTCGTTTCTGTAACCCAGATAATAGAAAATGGATATAAGAACGAAGATGGTCAGGGACACCAAAACATTTACGGTAACCTGTGAATATGCTTCATCCAAGAGGTCCGAATTCCTTACCGCCATTACCACATACCACTGATCCATTACAACACTGGAAAAGAATGTGAATTCCTCTCCGTTTACAGGCAGATCAAATGTGGTTTCCGATCCTGCGGTTACAGCCTTCATAAAATCGGGACCGTAGACATCATCAGCCATCAGTCCGCGAAGTGCCATATCGCGGTGAGCCACGATAAATCCGTCGGAATTGACGATCATGGAATATCCGTTTCCGGCGATATCCGCAACTTCCGTCATTTCCTGGATATGATTGGCCTTTACATCAAGGGCGACAACATTGGAATAGAATCTTCCGTTTCCGTCATTTGATATATGCTTAAGCATCTTGCAAACGGTTATTACAACGGAATTGGTCTGTGCATCCACATAGGGCGATACGATAACGATCCGGCCGTTCCCCGCAACCGCGGTTTTATACCAGTCTCTGGACATAGCCCTGTAATCCTCGGGGGGGACCCAACCGTCTCCGTCCATGTATTCCGCATTGACGACCGCATAAAGTCCCGTGAAGTTTTCGTCGAAGTTTTCGAACTGCCTCTGGGTCTGATCGTAGATATAATCGCAGATCTCCTCACTGCTGTTTCCGTTCTCAAGCATGTAATCAACGGTTTCGGCAGCAACGTTGAGTGTCGACATAGCCAGAGTCAGATAGTTGTCCAGCTCCGTGGATATATTCTTGGTCTTGTCCTCACCGGAACTGTAAACGCCCGAAACGTATGTCTTGAAAAACAGTTTTGAATTGTAAATGACCGCGAAGGTCATAAGCGAGAACGTAACAAGAAGGGTCAGGAAAAGATTGGTTTTACTTCTCTTTAACCTGACGTTTTCTTTTACCTCGGGTATATCCGTTTTATTCCGGCTCTCGGCCCTGTAACGGATCGTGATGAAGAAGATGACGATCAGTATCAGTACTCCGAGGAAGACCGATACAAGGAAAAGCATCGTAGTGATGAGTGTATAGGTATCGGAAGCATCAATACCCTCGGGGAGGGCATCTTTCATTCTCAGGGCAAGATAATATCCTCCGATGCATCCGCCGAAGACTATGAACGAAACGATGACCTGAAGAAGCGCCTGAAACTTGATCTCGGAAGATGAGCTCTCGTTCTTTCTGACGCCGCGGGCTTCGTATTCTTTTTTCATGCCCCAGGGCATGAAGATCTGTGTGATATAAGATATTACGGAGAAATAGTAATAGGGATTCTTGGCATTACTCGGCCAGTCAAAACAGGAAGCGGTCCATGTCACGTACTCCGCAAAACAAAACGTCAGTACAAGCCCGTTAAAGTAAGGAAAGGGGCTTCCGTCTTTTTTATTGTTGTTGTGAAAGAGAACGGACTGCAGGCAGAAGATCATGATGGCAGTGGTAAATGAAACCTGCCATACATTATTGAACCATCCGCCGAACCGGATATATAAAAAGAACTGGATAAGATTTAAGGGTATGGGAATAAATGAAATAATGGGTCTGAATCCCTTGGTAGCGGGATTTCTCATCTCATATACGGCTACGAGAAGGACGACATAACCGACGTTCCAGCCCAGATATGCGGTTAGTTCGGAAACCTTGGGTTCTACATGAGTTACGAGAGTCGATGTGATCCAGTAATAACCGCTCAAAAAACTTGCAAAATAGTAGCCCGTAAGGAACAGCCATCCCTTATTGGGCTTCTCGATATAACTGTATAAGCTACCCAGCATGCCGATAATGGCAGTCAGGAGCATCAACACATCGATCACACTATCGACAGTCATCATAATCTTATTACTCAACCCCTGCTCATAAGATATTATTTATGTAAAAGAAAAAAAATCCTGATAAACCACTTTATCTCTCTAATACGTTATTGTACAATAATTGCCATTTTACGACAACCAAAAGAGGGGAACGGAAAAGTCCGTTCCCCTCTGCGCTTATTATCCTTTGTGCTTGCATGATGGCTTATTCAGACCTTGTCTCCCCCAGATCTATGTCCAAAGGAGCATCAATGTCTTTACCCACATACTTGCCGTCCTTCTTGCGCTGTTTGACACATTCGGTAAGAAGATATTCGATCTGACCGTTAAGAGATCTGAAATCATCTTCGGCCCAGGAGGCAAGTTCTTTGTAGAGCTTCTCAGATAATCTGAGCGGTACCTGCTTTTTTTCTGCCATTAATACAGGCTGCCCGAATTAACTATGGGCTGCGCGTCATGGTTGCCGCAGAGAACTACGAGCAGGTTGGAAACCATGGCTGCCTTTCTTTCTTCGTCAAGCACAACGGTGTTCTTCTCATTAAGACGCTCGAGTGCAAGTTCAACCATTCCGACAGCGCCATCGACAATGAGTTTTCTTGCATCGACTACAGCTGAAGCCTGCTGTCTCTGAAGCATTGCCGCAGCAATCTCGGGAGCATATGCAAGGTAGGTGATACGTGCATCTACGATCTCAAGTCCCGCACTCTCAACCTTGCTCTGGATCTCATCCTTGATACGGCTTGCAACAAGCTCGGTAGAACCTCTGAGGCTTCCGTCATCAGCTTCACCGTCGCCGGTAGTATCTACGTTATCGGTTACGTCATAAGGATAGACCTTAACGACATTACGTACTGCGGTATCGCACTGAAGGGAGAGATATTCTTTGAAGTTATCAACTTCGAACACGGCCTTTGCGGTGTCCTTTACTCTCCACATAACAGCTACGGCTACCTCAACGGGATTACCGAGAACGTCGTTGACCTTCTGCTTGCTGTTGGAAAGGGTCATGACCTTAAGGGAGATTTTCTTGCTGTACATCTCAGCGGTATTAACGGTTGCTCCGGTTGCGCTTACGGTAATGGGTGAAGCAGTGGGCTTAACATCTCCGCTCTGTCCCAGCTTTGTTCCCGCAGCGGGGTTAAAAGCGGTACAGAAAGGATTTACGAAGAAGAATCCGTCTCCTTTAAGGGTTCCCACATACTTACCGAAAAGGGTAAGTACAAGCGCCTCATTGGGTTTTAAAACCTTAAGACCAAGAAGCAGGATCCATCCGAGGCAGAGCCAGATGACGGAAAGAACCGATACGGGCCACATTCCGCTCTCCCCACAGATGATGGCTACGGGGATCGCCGCTATGTATAAAACTATGACGAGGAAAAGAACAAGTCCTCCGGTCTTATGACCCGATATGAATTTTTCCTGAACATTGTTATTAGTGTTGCTCATATTTGAGTCCTCCTTTATTTGATATCATTATGATATCATTCGAATATCAGATTGTCAACAAATATCGTAAACGCCCCCTGTAATGTGAACGTAATGTGTATTTTTAAATTCCGTTTTTTTCTTATAAAATCTCCCTAAATATGGCGAAAGTGGAATTTAGTCTTGCACATAGTATTTAAAACCACTTACCTTATTTCATGGTTATCTGTCTATCAGAAGGGATGACTATGAATAAAAATAAAAAAATCATTCATGATCAGAGGCATCTGACACTATCTGACAGAACCTTTATCGAACAGGAACTTGTCAGGGGAAGCACTTTTAAAGCCATAGCTCTCGACCTGCACAAGGATCCGACCACAATATCGAAGGAGGTAAAAAAACACAGAAGATCTGTATCCGGAAAATTGATCGGTGGCCATTGCAGAAGTTGCAAAAACTGGGTTACATGTACTGTTACCAAGAATGATCCGGTAGTCAAAAAATGTCCTCACTCAAGACGCTGCTGCGGATCATGCAGCAAATGCTGGACTGAGCATCCACAGGACTTCTGTCTCTTATACACACCCCTTCCATGTAAACCGGAGGAAAAAACCCCTTATGTATGTAATGGTTGTATCGAAGAAAAATCATGTCGTATCAACCATTATCTTTATCAGGCTATACACGCTCAAAAAAGCTACGAATATACACTGGTAAAATCCCGCAAGGGAATAAACATGACCAGAGATGAACTGGAAGAGTTAAATAACCTAATATCTCCACTTATCAAGAAAGGACAGCCTTTAAGCCATATCTTCGCTGTTCACTCCGATGAGATCCCGGTTTGCAGAAGAACTCTCTACAACTATCTCGATCAAAGAGTATTCACCGCGAGAAATATAGATCTCCCACGACGTGTAAGATATAAAAGGCGTAAAAAAAGAGCAGAGCCTCGTCAACGTAACATCGAACAGATATACCGTAACAAAAGGACCTTTGTCGACTTTGAGAAATACACATCGGCCTTTCCCGAACTCGATGTGGTTGAGATGGATACGGTAAAAGGAGGTATTGCTGCAGGCAAATGTCTCCTCACCCTTCTATTCAGGAGCTGCAGTTTCATGATAATTATCCTTCTTCCGAGCTGCACTCAAAAAAGTGTCGTCGATGCTATAAACAACCTGTGCAACATGATTGGGATAAAGACTTTCAAGAGGTATTTTCCCATCATACTCACCGATAACGGGTCTGAATTTAAGAATCCATGGGACATAGAAAAGAGCGATACAGGCGTCCCAAGGACGAAGGTT
>JAEEXJ010000078.1 GCA_016291475.1 Lachnospiraceae bacterium
CCCGAAGCTGACCGTTATGTCTGCAAAGTGGAACTTACCAAGGATGTCTGGAGGGAGATTATAGGCTTTCCCGATGATGAGCTTGATGAAGTTGTAGAATTCTTTGCTGGTCTTAATATTTCCTTGAATTTCTATTTGGAATTTACTCCTTCAAGTGACACGGAAGGGGCTGCCGTTCTCGGTTTTGACATGGCACAATTCGGAAAAGACCTTGCCGAGGCGATGGATGTTGATGAGAATTACCTGCAGTTCATCGGTCTGATTGCGGATATGGAAGGAGATACACTTGATGAATCTCTTATAGATACATATCTGGAATACAAAGACGAAATGGTTGAGGCCATCAGCGAAGATATTGTCGGTGATGCAGAGGAATATTCCTATGATCTTACATATACTATAGATTATCCTACTCTTTATCTGACCGGTGAGGGAGAAACCAGAGAGTGTACCATTTATGATACAGGAACGTTTTTACTTTACCTTGATGGCGAAGATATGGATGGTGCTTTCTTTGAAAACGGACTGACAATGATGTTCGAACCTGAAAAATAATATTTTTATAGATGACAGCGGGGACGCTGCTGTTTTGCCATATGGTGACATCTGTCGCCTGATGACATAACAGTAACGTCCCCGCTGTCGTCATATTTTAATTCCCTTGAAGATAGTACTTTACTGTGATAAAATTTTAATCCGTATGTGGATAATTTTTCCCTGAAAGGAAGAAGATTATGGAAAAGACAATGGAAAAGATCGTAACTCTTGCGAAAGGAAGAGGATTTATATATCCCGGATCCGACATTTACGGCGGACTTGCAAATACCTGGGATTACGGAAATCTTGGCGTTGAACTTAAGAACAACGTAAAGAAAGCTTGGTGGACCAAGTTTGTACAGGAGAGCCCTCACAATGTAGGCGTTGACTGTGCAATCCTCATGAACCCTCAGACCTGGGTTGCTTCAGGTCACCTTGCAGGATTCTCCGATCCTCTCATGGACTGTAAAGAGTGCCACGAGAGATTCCGTGCGGATAAAGTTATCGAGGATTTCTGTGCAGAAAACGGAATCACCCTCGAAAAGCCCATCGATGCTTTCTCACAGCAGGAGATGATGGATTTTATTAAGGAAAAGTCCATCCCCTGCCCTACCTGCGGAAAGCATAACTTCACAGATATCAGACAGTTCAACCTTATGTTCAAGACATTCCAGGGTGTTACCGAGGATGCCAAGAACACGGTTTATCTTCGTCCCGAGACTGCTCAGGGTATTTTCGTAAACTTCAAGAATGTTCAGAGAACCTCCCGTAAGAAGGTTCCTTTCGGTATCGCACAGGTTGGTAAGTCATTCCGTAATGAGATCACTCCCGGAAACTTCACCTTCCGTACCAGAGAGTTTGAGCAGATGGAGCTTGAATTCTTCTGCAAGCCCGGAACAGACCTTGAGTGGTTCCAGTATTGGAGAGGCTTCTGCCGTGACTGGCTTATTTCTCTCGGAATCAAGGAAGACGAGATGAGACTCAGAGATCACGATCCCGCAGAGCTTGCTTTCTATTCCAAGGGAACCACCGACATCGAATTCCTCTTCCCCTTCGGATGGGGCGAACTTTGGGGAATCGCTGACAGAACCGATTACGACCTCGGACGTCATCAGGAAGTATCCGGCCAGGATCTTACCTATTTCGATGATGAGACTAATGAGAGATACCTTCCTTACGTTATCGAGCCTTCACTCGGTGCGGACCGTGTTGTTCTCGCTTTCCTTTGCGCAGCATATGATGAAGAGAACATCGGAACCGAGGAAGCTCCCGATATCAGAACAGTGCTTCATTTCCATCCCGCACTTGCTCCCGTTAAGATCGGTATCCTTCCCCTTTCCAAGAAGCTTAATGAGGGCGCTGAGAAGATTTATGCTCAGCTTTCCAAGAGATATAACTGTGAATTCGATGACAGAGGAAACATCGGAAAGAGATATCGCCGTCAGGATGAGATCGGTACTCCTTTCTGCATAACCTATGACTTCGATTCCGAGACCGATAACAAGGTAACCGTACGTTTCCGTGACTCCATGGAGCAGGAGCGTATCGCTATCGACGAACTTGATGCATTCTTCGCTGATAAGTTCATGTTCTAAGATGTTTTTTGATGAGTCAGTGGGAACTTTTCTTACTGACTCATTCAGGTTAGAGCATCGGAAACGGAGGAAATATCGGGATTTGATGCCCGGTGGATCGTATTAAGGCGGATTGAGCATCGAAAACAGAGAAAGCTTCCGGATTTGATGCCCGGTGCCTCACTTTAAGGCGGATAAAGCATCGAAAACAAAGAAAGTTTCCGGATTTGATGCCCGGTGCCTCACTTTAAGGCGGATAAAGCATCGAAAACAAAGAAAGTATTCCTATTTGATGCTTTGAGTTACTAAATAGTAGAAAAAAAGCATCAAAAAAGTAAGAAACTCAAATTTCCGATGCTTCGGGAGTATGTAGCAGGTTCGTAAAGCGATATAAAACATCAAAATCCTGAATTACACGGAAAACTGATGTGTGTCGCCTCATAGAACGCTTCTATGGAGTCCGCATTTTCCCCTGTCATAAAAATCTTGGCATAAAAGTCAAAAAAAGCTGAGCAATATAGCTCGCTATTGGAGTAATGAGATGAAAAAATTTACCTACAATGAATTAAGAAATGCATGGCTTAACTTTTATAAGGAGCGCGGACATGTAGATATCGGCGCGGTTTCGCTTGTATCCGACGGATCTACGGGCGTTATGTTCAACGTAGCCGGAATGCAGCCCCTTATGCCTTATCTTCTCGGAGAAAAGCACCCTAAGGGAACCAGACTCTGCAATATCCAGGGTTGTGTCAGAACCAACGATATCGATTCCGTAGGTGATAAGAGCCATCTTACTTTCTTTGAGATGATGGGAAGCTGGAGCCTGGGAGATTACTTTAAGGAAGACAGATGTAAGTGGAGTTTTGAGCTTCTTACCCAGGTTTTCGGATTTGATGCAGACCACCTTGCAGCTACTGTTTTCGAAGGTGACGAGAATGCACCCAGAGACGAAGAGGGCGCTAAGTTCCGTGAGATGAGCGGATTTAAAAAAGAGAACATTTTCTTCCTTCCTGCCGAGGATAACTGGTGGGGACTTGAGTACGGCCCCTGCGGACCCGACTCGGAGATGTTCTTTATTGATGATACCAAGGCTCCCTGCGGACCTGATTGTAAGCCCGGATGCCACTGCGGAAGATATACTGAGGTCGGAAACGATGTATTCATGCAGTATGAGAAACATCATGACGGACATCTCACCCCTCTCAAGCAGAAGAATGTTGATACCGGATGGGGACTTGAGAGAAACTTCGCATTCCTTAACGGAATCGATGACGTATATAAGACCGAACTTTTTGCATCCGTTATCGCTAAGATCGAAGAGCTTAGCGGATATAAGTATGATGCAGAGGACAAGAATACCCGTTCCATGCGTATCGTAGCAGATCACCTTCGTACCGGTGTTATGCTCATCGGAGACGAGGCTAAGCTTCTTCCCGACAATACCGGAGCAGGATATATCCTCAGAAGACTTATCCGTCGTGCGGTTCGTCATGGAAGATCTCTCGGACTTAACGCCGATCAGCTTCTTTCCGTAGCAAGTATCTACATCGATGATATTTACAGCGAAGGATATCCTCTTCTTGTTAAGAACAAGGATTATATCCTCGGTGAACTCAAGAAAGAGATCAATCGTTTCGAAGCTACCATCGAGAACGGAATGGCTGAGTTTAAGAAGATCCTTGAGACTGCAAAAAGTGCAGGCTCTAAGCAGATCGAAGGAAAAGATGCTTTCTATCTCTATGATACTTTCGGATTTCCTGTAGAGCTTACTCAGGAGCTTGCTGAAGAAGCAGGACTTCAGGTTGATGAGGCCGGCTTCAAAGCTGCCATGGAAGAGCAGAAGGCTAAGGCAAGAGAGAATGCTAACTTCTCTGCTAAACTTACCAGCCCTGCCGTATACGATAAGCTTGATGAGAATCTTAAGAGCGAATTCATCGGATATGACTGTCTTGAGTCTGAGGATACTGTTGCAGCCATAGCAGGAGAGGAATCACTTCTTGATTCTCTTGCCCAGGGGCAGGAAGGAACCGTTATTACTGTTAAGACTCCTTTCTATGCAACCATGGGCGGACAGAAAGGTGATACCGGAATTATCAAGACCGCTTCCGCAGAGTTTGAAGTAGAAGAAGCAGTTAAGCTTCCCGGCGGACGTATCGGTCATATCGGAAAGGTTGTAAAAGGAACTCTTAACAAGGGCGATAAGGTTACCCTTTCTGTATGCAAAAAGAACAGAAATGCTACCTGTAAGAACCACACCGCAACCCACCTTCTCCAGAAGGCTCTTCAGGAGGTTCTCGGAGACGGCGTACATCAGAAGGGTTCATATCAGGATCCTCTCAGAACACGTTTCGACTTCAGCTACGGACAGGCTATGACTGCAGAGCAGATAGCTCAGGTTGAGAAGATTGTTAATGATAAGATTGCAGAAGACCTTGATGTTGTTACCAATGTAATGGGCATCGAAGAAGCTAAGGCAACCGGCGCTATGGCACTCTTCGGAGAAAAGTACGGAGATACCGTAAGAGTAGTCAATGTAGGTGACTGGTCCATTGAGCTCTGCGGTGGTACTCACGTACAGAAGACCGGACAGATCGCATCTTTCAAGATTCTGTCAGAGAGCGGAGTTGCCGCAGGCGTAAGACGTATCGAGGCAGTGACTGCAGCAAATGTCATCGCTTATTATGAAGAGCAGGCAGAGCTTCTCAAGGAAGCATCAAAAGCTGCCAAGACTTCACCTGAGCAACTTGCAAACCGCATCGCTCAGATGAATGACGAGATCAAGTCTCTTAACTCTGAACTCGAGTCTCTCAAGAGCAAGGCTGCAAAGGATGCACTCGGTGATGTAACCGATCACGTTAAAGAGATCAAGGGGGTTAAACTTGTAGCTACCGGCCTTAAGGGCGTGGATATGAACGGTTTAAGAGATCTCGGAGATCAGACTAAAGCTAAACTCGGAGAGGGCGTTGTTGTTCTCTTTTCCGAGCAGGACGGTAAGGTCAATATCGTAGCGATGGCTACCGACGGAGCAGTTAAGACAGGTGCACACGCAGGAAATCTTATCAAAGCAGTAGCACCCATTGTCGGAGGCGGCGGTGGCGGAAGACCTAATATGGCTCAGGCCGGAGGCAAAGATCCTTCCGGAATTGATAAAGCACTTGAAGAAGCAGCAAAGGTACTTGAAACACAGATTAACTGATCTTAATTTAGGAGGTTTTCTATGGCTTCAAATATGTTTGGAAACATCGTCAGCTCATATGGCTTAAAGAGCAGCGGTGCGCAGGCAATCGATATTGTAAACGGAGTACCTGTCAAGGTCCTCAACACCAACGGAGTTGCATCCATCTATGTATATGTAGGTGATAAATCCAAGGCAGCATCCCTGATAGTAAATATTCAGGAAGCGGCAAAGAGTTACGGCCTTGCCAAGCCTCGCGTAAACGGAGAAAGTATTCTTTTCGGTATCAAAAAAGCTACGATGGCTGTTGATGAATATGACAAGATCCGTCAGATCATCTCCAACAATGCGGGATCATTCGCCAATGATCAGTGCCCTTACTGCTTCATGAGCGGATGTGATGTTGCCGGCATGTATAAGGGTGCGAACGCCAGAAGAATGCACAGACAGTGCTATCTTAACAACAGAAATAAAGAGATGGATAAGGTCGAGTATTCGGACGGTAACTATATCACCGGAATCCTCGGTGCACTCATTGCCGCCATACTTATTGTTGCCTTTTCCGATTTGCTCGTTCTCGGAGCAAATAAGATATACTACATTCTCTATGTTATGTTTCCTATTTTTATTGCCGGTGGTTTCAAGCTGGGAAAGGGACCTTACGGCGCGGGAGGAACATTCTGCCATGTGGTTATAAGCGTATTGGCGATTTTTGCTTACTTTTATATTCAGGGCTGCTATTATGCAGCTGACTGGTACGGCATCTCCATGCTCCAGGCGGCCCCCTATGTGGGAGATATCCTGAGCATAATCACGGATTCTGAATTTGTTAAAGCCAGTGCTTTGGAGATCGTACTGTTAATAGTCGGTATTATAGTTGCCATAGTCGGAAATCCCACTTCCAAAAAGAACGGCAGAAAAACCATCCAGCAGAATGATGTATTCATCACTCCGCTTGCTACGGTAGATACCGGATTTACCGGATATGATGCCTATAATCCCTTCGGAAACACCGATACTCAGGCAGCATCTTCGGCATATGATGCCTATAACACTCAGGATGTTTACGGTACCCAGGATACCGCTTCACAGAGTGCTTATGGCAATCAGAATACGCAGAATGCCGGCAGCGACTGGAGAGAAGTTTACGGTCAGAATTCCGACAATAACAACAATAACCCTTACGGGAATTAAAAAAGCCTTGACTTTTTGATATCCCGCAATATATACTTTCAAAGTACGCGTTTAGCGTAAAATAAATTATTAGAATAACCCTGCAGTACAAAGGGACTGAAGGGAGGTAAGAGAAAATGTCATCAGTACAGGTTAAAGAGAACGAATCACTTGACAGCGCTCTTCGCCGCTTCAAGAGAAGCTGCGCAAAGGCAGGCATTCAGCAGGAGATCCGTAAGCGCGAGCATTATGAGAAGCCCAGCGTAAAGCGTAAGAAGAAGTCTGAAGCTGCAAGAAAGCGCAAGTATAACTAAGTTCCGACGAGGCCCCTGAGAAATACCGGGGGCCTTTTTTTATCTCAGATGTTAAGGAGAAGTCTTGGATTTCCTGATATGGCTGCTTGTCTCCATTATCATATTTTTTATCTGGGTAATCGTATTTGATACGAGCAGATTTACGGTCTCTGCATATGAATTCGAAAGTGAGAAGGTCAAAAAGGAAGTAAGAATAGTATTTCTGAGTGATCTTCACTGTAAGATGTATGGAGAGGGCGGTACTTTTTTGCTTGAAAAGATCAGGGAACTGGCACCGCATCTGATACTTATCGGCGGAGACATGATCACGGCACATCCGGGCAAAGAAACCGGCAAAGTCGAAAGTTTTATCAAGGAACTGGGCAAATCCTTTCCCATGGTTTATGCTTTCGGAAACCATGAGCTGAGACTTAAGATTTACCCCGATACCTACGGGGATGTCTGGGAGAGATATACAAAGTCACTTGCAGATGCCGGGATTACCATCACTGAAAACGGTGTTTTTTCTTTGGAAGATACCGGGCTTAACGTAATCTCTTTTTCCGCAGAAAGAAGCTATTATAAAAGAATGAAAGATACCGCCATGGATCCTTCTTATATAGAGGAAACTGTAGGAAAACCGGATCCCAATGCCTACAATATCCTTCTTGCCCATAATCCGGTTTATGCGGAAAGCTATGCCGAATACGGAGCGGATATAACTTTGTGCGGACATCTTCACGGCGGACTTGTAAGGATCCCGGTTCCCGTGTCCCGTAAAAAGATAGAAGAGGGCGCTCATATAATGAGAGGAGTCTTTTCTCCGAAGCTTTCTCTTTTCCCTAAATATGATGCGGGGAAATTTGATATAAACGGGCGTCATGTCATTATTTCCAGAGGACTTGGCACCCATTCGATTCCTGTCAGGGTCTTTAACCCCGGGGAACTTGTAGTAATTGATTTAAAACCCACAGGTGGAGTATAATCTGAAACTGTTATGGCTATACCTGTTAAGCTTCAGGTGTTCGAGGGGCCGCTTGACCTTCTCCTTCATCTGATCGAGAAAAATAAAATAGATATATATGATATTCCCATCGTAGAGATAACGGCTCAGTACCTTGAGTACATCAAACAGATGAAGGAAGAAAATATGGACATCTGCAGCGAGTTTCTTGTTATGGCTGCGACTCTTCTTGATATCAAGTGCAAGATGCTTCTTCCCGTAGAAGAGAATGAGGAAGGCGAGCCTGAGGATCCCAGAGCTGAACTTGTTCAGCAGCTTCTTGAGTATAAGATGGCACGGCAGTTGTCCATGGAACTTAAGGACAGACAGATGACTGCGGCACAGGTTCTTTTCAGGACCAAGAAGATCCTCCCCGATGAAGTCAAAGATTACGAAGCTCCCATTGATTATGATGAACTTCGCGGAGATATGACTCTTCCCAAACTTCATGAGATATTCAAGGCAATGCTCATGAGACAGGAAGACAGGATCGATCCCATCAGAAGCCGTTACGGCAATATCGAAAAGGATGAGATCGACATGGATGCCAAAACTCTTTTTGTAAAGGCATTTGCGATGGAACACAAGACTTTCTCTTTCAGAAAGCTTCTTGAAAAGCAGCGCAGCCGTGCGGAACTCATAGTCACGTTTCTTATCGTGCTTGAGCTTATGAAGAGCGGAGATATAACCGTATCTCAGGAAAACATTGAAGACGATATTCTGATCACATCTAATCTGGCAGATAGGCCCGATATTGAGGAAGCTGCCGCTGAAGTAAGTGAAGGAACCGAAAACTGATGGAATTAACTGCGATTGAAAGTGCAATAGAAAGTATATTGTTTGCTCTCGGAGATTCGGTAGAGATCAAGAAACTTGCCGATGTACTGGAAGTGACCGAGGGTGAGATAAATGATGCGTTGGACGAGCTCACCGTTAAGTATGAGAATCCTGCTTGCGGAGTACAGTTGGTAAAACTCGAGGATTCCGTACAGCTCTGTACCAAGCCTGATAATTATGATTACCTGATCAAGGTCACAAAGTCCAAGCCCAGATTCACTCTTTCCGATACCGTGCTTGAAACCCTGTCGATAATCGCTTATAAACAGCCCGTTACCAGGATCGAGATTGAGAAGATAAGAGGCGTATCCTGTGAGCATGCGGTAAACAAGCTTCTGGAGTATGATCTTATCAAAGAGTTCGGAAGACTGGATGCTCCCGGTAAGCCCATTCTTTTCGGAACTACCGAGAATTTCCTGAGATGCTTCGGTGTAACATCCATAAGCGACCTGCCTCAGATCACCCCCGATCAGGTGGAGGAGTACAAGAAAGAAGCGGAAGCAGAGATAAGCGTAAAACTTGATATTTGATAAATGAAACAGTGGGACGGTTCCGAGGAACCGTCCCACTGTTTCATTGCCCTACGTGGTATTATTTTGTCCTTGTTTTATGCAAAATAGACAAGATTTGACTGCTATTTTCACTTTCAAAAAAACTGCCTGTATGATATAGTAGTTAAGATTGAAAAAATGGGGAAAAATCGGATTTTTCTCCTTAAAATCAAAATATAAAAAATTCGGAGGAAACAACATGAGTGGTACTTCAAAAGCGCTCGGGCGTATCGCATCGCTTCTTGACGATTCGAGCTTTGCCGAGATCGGAGCACTCGTAACCGCAAGATCAACGGATCTTAATACCGATCCCAAGGCACTTGCGTCAGACGGATGCATCACTGGATACGGCACGATCGGAGGAAGATGCGTATATGTCTACAGCCAGGATGCATCAGTCCTCGGAGGCAGCATCGGCGAAATGCATGCACGCAAGATCGTTAATCTCTATGACATGGCTATCAGAACAGGATCGCCCGTCATCGGAATCATCGATTGCGCAGGTATGAGATTAGAGGAGGGAAGTGATGCGCTTTATGCATTTGGCCGCATCTACGGCAAGATGACCAAAGCATCAGGTCTTATCCCTCAGATTACTGCCGTAGTAGGTAACTGCGGAGGCGGTGCCGGACTTTTCTCCGGACTTTCTGATTTTACATTCATCTCAGGTGACGGAAAGCTTTTCGTAAATGCTCCCGACACCATCACCGGCAACTATACTGCCAAGAACGATACAGCAAGCGGAAAATACCAGTCAGAGGTTACCGGTAATGCACAGTTCTGTGCTACCGAGGCAGATCTCTTTGCTACCGTAAGACAGCTTGTTTCTGTACTTCCTTCGAATAACGAAACTGCAAATGACGATCCCGAAGGAACCTGTGCTGACGATCTTAACAGAGTACTTTCTGTTACCGATGCTTCATCAGCAGCAGCCCTTATCGAGAATCTCGGCGATGCAGGATCTTATGTTGAGATCAGACCTGCATATGAGCCTTCGGTTGTAACCGCATTTATCAGACTTGACGGAGTTCTTACCGGAGTTGTAGCCAATAACGGATACAAGTTCGAGGGTGAGAAGGCTGTTAAGATCGATAATGTTCTCACCGCAAAGGGATGTGACAAGGCAGCTGACTTTATCAAGTTCTGCGATGCTTTTGACATCCAGGTTCTTACTCTTACCAATGTTAAGGGATTTGAGACTTCAGAGTGCAATGAGAAGAGAATCGTAAGAAGCGCTGCATCACTTGCAGGCGTACTTGCTTCATCAACCGTACCCAAGGTTAATGTCATTACCGGAGACGCTATCGGCAATGCTGCAAATATCATGAACTCCAAAGCTCTCGGAGCAGACATGACCATCGCCTGGTCAACTGCCAAGGTCGGAATCATGGAGAGCAAACTTGCGGCTCAGATTACAGGAGCTAATGCCTCCGATATCGATGCAGGAATGAACGGTGCAGCAGATGCCGCCCGCCGCGGATATGTCGATCAGGTTATCTCCGCTGCAGATACCCGTAAGTATGTTATCGCAGCATTCGAGATGCTTTATTCCAAGAACGGAAGTGAAATATTCAAGAAGCACACATCCATTTAAGCGAGGACAGATACATGAAGAAAATTAAGATAGTTCTTTTGTCGGCAGTCCTGGCTTTGACGCTTTGTGCATGCGGTCCCATCCATGAGCCTTCCCCGAGTGAGCAGGCAAGAAAGGATCAGGCAATCCAGATAGCTACCACCAAGGTTATCGATGCTCTGAACGATTTTGCTCATACCGACGCAGGCGAAACGGCTTATACCGAGTTGACATTCAATGAACTCTCGGTAGATGTTGCCACTAAGTATGGCGTTGATGCTGACGGATATGTTCTTGCTACCGCTATCTCAAGTTTTGAGAGAGGTATTGAAGAGGCCGGAGAGATCGTATATGTGGACTACAGTACCGCAACTGCCACTATTGACGGAAATGAGATCATCGTAGATGTTGTAGCGGCTTGCGAGAAAAGATATGCCGATATTCAGATCATTATCACCAATGACAGTTATGATCATACGGTTGTTGGCGGTGCGTTCAACACCAGATACACCATGCCTGAAAAGATGGAAAAGGCAGGACTTAATACCGCGATCGGTATGATTACCGTATTTGTAATGCTCATTATCATCGCTGTCATAATCTGGCTTTTCGGCGTAGTTCCCGCTCTCTTCGAGGGAACCAAGAAGAAAGACAAGACCGAAGAGGGAATCGACAAAGCTGTTGAACAGATTGTAAAGAACGAGACTGTCGAGAGCACCGATGCAGAGCTTGTTGCGGTTATCGCCGCTGCAGTAGCCGCATATGAGGGAACCACAGATACGAGCGGTTTCGTAGTTCGTTCTATCAGAAAGATCAAGAGACAATAATTTCCGGAGGAAAACATATATGAAAAACTATACCATTACCGTTAACGGAACCGCATATGCAGTAACCGTAGAAGAGAACGGCGCAGCACCCGCAGTAGCAGCACCTGCTCGTCCCGCAGCAGCACCCGCACCCGCAGCAGCACCTGCAGCAGCTCCCAAGGCATCCACAGGAGCAGGCTCCATCAAGGTTGAAGCCGGAGCAGCAGGAAAGGTTCTCAAGGCTGTTAAGAATGTAGGAGACGCTGTTAAGAAGGGCGATCCCGTTGTTGTCATCGAATCCATGAAGATGGAG
The DNA here is from genome assembly GCA_016291475.1 of Lachnospiraceae bacterium. The sequence continues at coordinate 11,836 of JAEEXJ010000078.1, forward strand.
ATCAATTGTGTAGCACCTCAGGACGGCACCGTAGCAAGCATCGATTGCAATGCCGGTGATTCCGTTGATGCAGGTGCAGTTCTTGCAACCCTTAACTGATGAACAAAGGAGTAAACGATGGATTATATATTTGCCACGTTTGGTAACCTCGTTCATCAGACGGCGTTTTTCAATCTCACGATTGGAAACTACATAATGATCGCGGTTGCCTGCTTTTTCCTGTACTTGGCCATTCGCCATCAGTACGAGCCGCTTCTCCTTGTGCCCATCGCATTTGGAATGCTTCTCGTAAACATTTATCCCGACATTATCCTCTCAGCAGAGGATGCTCCCAACGGAGCCGGCGGACTCCTGTACTATTTCTATAAGCTGGATGAGCTTGCGATATTGCCTTCGCTGATCTTCATGGGCGTAGGTGCACAGACCGACTTCGGTCCCCTTATTGCAAACCCGAAGAGCTTCCTTCTCGGAGCTGCCGCACAGTTCGGTATTTTCGTAGCATATTTCGGAGCTATCGCCATGGGATTCAACGATAAGGCCGCTGCTGCAATCTCCATCATCGGCGGTGCAGACGGACCTACATCCATATTCCTTGCAGGTAAGCTCGGACAGACTGCACTTCTTGGACCTATCGCAGTTGCAGCATATTCTTACATGAGCCTTGTGCCCATTATTCAGCCTCCCATCATGAAGGCTTTCACTTCCAAGAAGGAAAGAGCGATCAAGATGGGTCAGCTCAGACCTGTATCAAAAACGGAGAAGATCCTTTTCCCCATTATCATCACCATTGTTGTATGTATGATCCTTCCCACCACCGCACCCCTTATCGGTATGCTGATGCTGGGTAATCTTTTCAAAGAGAGCGGCGTTGTTCGTCAGCTCACCGAGACCGCTTCAAACGCTATGATGTACATCGTTGTTATCTTCCTCGGAACGAGCGTAGGTGCAACCACTTCAGCCGAGGCATTCCTTAACTGGAGCACCATCAAGATAGTTATTCTCGGTCTTGTGGCATTCGCATTTGGTACGTTTGCAGGTGTTATGTTCGGTAAGCTTATGTGCTTCTTTACAAAAGGTCAGGTTAATCCCCTTATCGGATCTGCCGGAGTTTCCGCGGTTCCCATGGCGGCCAGAGTATCACAGAAGGTCGGATCTGAAGAAGATCCCACTAACTTCCTTCTCATGCATGCAATGGGTCCCAATGTTGCCGGAGTTATCGGTACCGCAGTTTGTGCAGGTACATTCATGGCAATGTTCGGTGTATTTTGATTAATATGAAAGGATAAGATAAAATGGCTGAAATTTCTAAAAAACCCGTCGGGATTATGGAGACCGTCTTAAGAGATGCTCACCAGTCCCTTATCGCCACCAGAATGCCTACCGAGATCATGCTTCCCATTGTTGAGAAGATGGACAAGGTCGGATACCATGCAGTTGAGTGCTGGGGCGGCGCTACATTTGATGCATCACTCAGATTCCTCAAGGAAGATCCCTGGGACAGACTCAGAAAGCTTCGTGACGGATTCAAGAACACCAAGCTTCAGATGCTCTTCAGAGGACAGAACATCCTCGGTTACAGACCTTATGCGGATGACGTTGTTGATGCTTTCGTAGAAAAGTCCATCGCAAACGGAATCGATATTATCAGAATCTTCGACTGCCTTAACGACCTGAGAAACCTTCAGGAAGCAGTTAACGCTACCAATGAGATCAAAAAGAGAGAGGGCAGAGGACATGCTCAGATTGCTCTTTCCTACACACTCGGTGATGCCTATACTCTTGAGTACTGGGCAGATATGGCTAAGAAGATCGAAGAGATGGGTGCAGATTCCATCTGTATCAAGGATATGGCAGGACTTCTCCTTCCTTATAAGGCTGCAGAGCTTATTAAGGCTATGAAGGAGCAGACCAAGCTTCCCATTCAGCTTCACACTCACTACACCTCAGGTGTTGCAAGTATGACTTACCTCAAGGCTGTTGAAGCAGGTGTTGATGTTATCGACTGTGCAATATCACCTTTCGCACTCGGAACATCACAGCCTGCTACCGAAGTTATGGTAGAGACCTTCAAGGGAACTCCCTATGACACCGGTTATGACCAGAATCTCCTTGCTGAGATTGCTGATTACTTTGCACCCTACAGAGACGAGTGCATTAAGAGCGGCCTCATGAACACCAAGGTTCTCGGTGTTAACATCAAGACCCTTCTTTATCAGGTTCCCGGCGGAATGCTTTCCAACATGGTTAGCCAGCTCAAGGAACAGAAGGCTGAAAATCGTTACAGAGACGTTCTCGAAGAGATTCCCCGCGTACGTAAGGACTGCGGTGAGCCTCCTCTTGTTACACCTTCATCTCAGATCGTCGGAACCCAGGCTATCTTCAACGTCCTTATGGGCGAGCGCTACAAGATGGCTACCGGTGAGTTCAAGGATCTCCTTCGCGGAAACTACGGCCAGACCGTTAAGCCCATGAATCAGGAAGTCATTGATAAGGTTATCCCCGGCGAGAAGCGTTCCACTGCAAGAAGTGCAGAGGCTACAGGACATACCGAGCCCGAACTTGCAACTCTCGAAGCAGAGATGAAAGAGTGGAAGAAGCAGGATGAGGACGTGCTTTCATACGCACTGTTCCCTCAGGTTGCTACCGACTTCTTCAAATATCGTCAGGCTCAGGAAACCGGTGTTGATGTAAAAATCGCAGACAAGGATAACAAAGCTTATCCTGTTTAATGACCGGATTTGATCTTTACCCCGGGCTAAACTAAGCCCGGGGTTTTATTTTGTCACAATATGTTTGAAAAACATTGCGTGAAACCTTGACTTATAAGCCCCTTATGGTAAAATAACAATCGTCACTTTTCTTGTGGCGACACTTCAAGATAATCTGTTAATCAATAGTTAGGAAAGAATCTACATGGCACGTAAAGAAAGTATAACCATCGACCGGATCCTCTCAGTAGCATTTGAAATGACCAGAGAGCTCGGTGCAGACTCCATCACCGCGCGTCACGTTGCAGAAAAAGCAGGATGTTCCACACAGCCCATCTTCAGGGTTTACAAGAATATGTCGGAACTCCAGACTGCAGTCTATGAAAAGTCCGTACAGTTCTTCAGAGATTATTATGCGGCATTCGATCGCGTAGGTAAGGTTCCTTTCACCAATCTGGGAATGGCTTATATCGCCTTTGCGAGAAAAGAGAAAAATCTTTTCAGACTTCTTTTTGTTGATGCAAAGCCCGGCAGGATTTCAATGTATGAACTCTTAAACGGTTCCGAAGGAAATGTTGTTGCTGAGATAAACATGGCCAAAGAAATGGGATGCAGCGACCCCGGCAGCATGTTCATGAAGATGTGGATCTTCATCCACGGTGCGGCATGTATGACTCTTTCAGGTGATTATGATCTTACCGATGAAGAGACGATGTCTCTTCTCGAGAAAGCATATAATTCATTCTTAGTATAATCATGTGACAGTGGGGACGCTTCATTTTTGTCATCGAAATTTGATGACAGAAATGAAGCGTCCCCACTGTCACCCAAAAGGAATAATATACATGGAATTAAAAGGTGATGTGCTCATCAGGATCAAAGACATGATTCCCCGCATGAGTAAGAGCCAGAAGAAAATTTCATTTTATATACAGAACGAGTATGAGACAGCAGTGTTTATGACTGCTGCTGAACTGGG
>JAEEXJ010000079.1 GCA_016291475.1 Lachnospiraceae bacterium
AGATAAAGTTTATCCTGGATCCCTGCTGCTATACGTGCCGCGGCAAGAGTGATCTTACGAGTTACAAAAGTCTCTCCGCGTCTCTCGGATTCATGATTAAAGAGGATTCCGGAGCATGCGAACATGTTGTAAGCTTCGCGGTACTCTTTTACGATCCAGTATCCGTACTGTTTAGCGACAGCGTAGGGAGAATATGGATGGAAAGGAGTCTTCTCGCTCTGGGGAACTTCCTCTACCTTTCCGTATAGCTCGGAAGTGGATGCCTGGTAAATACGGCATGTATCGGCAAGTCCCGCGATACGCACCGCTTCCAGGACCCTGAGTACTCCGACAGCATCAACGTCTGCGGTAAACTCGGGCACATCAAAAGAAACCTGAACGTGGCTCTGCGCCGCAAGATTATATATCTCATCGGGTCTTATTTTGCTGATGAGACCTACCATACTTAAGGAATCCGTCAGATCACCGTTGTGAAGGAAGAAATTATCTTTACCTTCAAGATGGGCGATCCTTTCCCTGTAATCCACGGAAGATCTTCTGATGATACCGTGAACTTCATATCCCTTCTCGAGCAGAAATTCCGCAAGATAGCTTCCGTCCTGTCCGGTTATACCGGTAATAAGTGCCTTTTTCATATCATGTATCCTTTACATTCGTAATAACAAAAGCCGTTCAGAAAAGAATCTTTTACCCCTTATCGCAAAAGTCCCCCCCGGCCGGCTTTTAAGTGTCATTATCTCTGTTTTATTTTGCGTAATATGTTGCAAGCTTGGTTACCGCATGAATGGTATCCTCAACATCACGATCCGTCATCTTGGGATAAAGCGGAATACTCATGATGCCCTTGTAGACTTCCTCGGCATTGGGGCAAAGACCTTTTTCATATCCGAGATGTCTGTAGTAAGGGAACCAGTATACGGGAACATAATGGATCTGGCACTGAACGTTCTCCGCACTCATGGCATCGAAGAATTCTCTCCTGGTACATGTAAGCTTATCAAGATCAAGTCTTATGACATACAAATGTCTCGAGGTATCTGATTCGGGAATATTCTTCTGAATGATGATACCGGGAAGATTTGCAAATGCTTCGTCGTATATCTTAACGATCTCTTTTCTTCGGGCTACAAACTCATCGATCCTGCTCAGCTGACTGATGAGAAGCGCTGCCTGGAAATCCGTCATACGATAGTTATATCCCAGTGAGATCTCCTCGTAATACCATTCGCCTTCGTGGGGTGCATCCTCCATAAGAGCCTCATCATGGGTGATACCGTGAGCATGTGCAAGCACAAGCTTGGTATAAAGATCGTCATCATTGGTAAGGATCGCACCGCCCTCTCCCGCTGTTACGGTCTTAACGGGATGGAACGAAAAGCAGGTCATGTCGGCGATGTTTCCGACAAATTTTCCGTTGTATTTGGTTCCGATGGAATGTGCCGCATCTTCGATAAATACAAGACCGAACTCGTCGCAGATCGCTCTTATCTCATCGGCCTTAACAGCCTGTCCGGTGTAATCGACCGCAATAACCGCTTTAGTCTTATCGGTGATGCATTTTCTGATGCTGTCGGGATCTATATTGTATGTCTCGGGATCGATGTCCGCAAAAACAGGCTTCGCACCGCAGTACAATGCACAGTTGGCGGATGCGGCAAAGGTTATGGGTGTTGTGATAACTTCATCGCCCTCTCCCACGCCTGCTGCGATGCACGCACAATGAAGTGCACTGGTTCCGCTGTTTACCACAACTGCATGCTTTGCACCGGTATAGCTCTCGAGTTTTCTCTCGGCTTCGGTGACCTTGGGGCCGCATGTTATATAAGGTCCTCTGAGAACCTCGGATACGGCAGCGATGTCTTCTTCACTTACCCACTGTCTTCCGTAGTAGATCTTGTTGTCCCTCACCGGCGTACCGCCGAGAATTGCGGGTATTTCCATTTTACAAAAACCTCCGACGAACAGTTAATCCTGTCCGTTTTTCCTCTTTTCATATGCTCTGATCCTGTTGCATCTCCTGATCGCTCTCTTTTCGCTGATGCGGGCCAGGAAATAGGGTCTGGTCTTTAAATTGCATGCTTCCTCGAAGCTGATGACATTGTAGAGGTTGGCTCTTAGGAACTCAAATATGGTCTCTCTTCCGTCAAGATTTTCAAGGCTGCAATTGACACACATGGTAAGAACACCGCTTCTGTGATATTTCCAGAAAGGTGTTGCGGGAATGCACTTAACGCCTTCAAGTATGTAAGGATGCTTGCTCATTCCGTCCGACACATATCTGAGACCAAGCTTAGAGCAGGCTCTCAAAGTATTCAGGTCATAGGAATGATGAGGCGCTACAAAAACCTCCGTATCAAGTCCGTTCTGGGCAAGAAGATGCTTGCCTTCCCTGAGCATCTTAAGCTGTGACTCATAGCTTCTTCCGGCAAATTCGGTCGGAACATCACCGCTGATGATACCGGCACTCTTTCCCGTAGCAAGATGATGGGTTCCATGCATTCCGATGGTCCACCCCTCATCCTTAAGCCTTCTCATAAGTCCCCAGAAATCCCTGTTGAATGTACCCTTTACAAGCTTTGGATCCTTGTTGTCGGGAACTATACAAAGAAGCGGCTTTATACCGGTCTCATCAAAGAAATTCTTGTAAAGTGCAAACTTATCAAGATCCATGGTGGGACAGATATCCTCAAGCCTGACAACTATAGGATAATTAACCCTTCTACGCATTTCCCCATCCTTTCCGTTCTACCCCTAAAACAGCCTTTTTGCGATACAAGGTAATATTTAACCAAAGTTAGTTATATTTTAGAATATTTTGACAATTATGGCAAATTTACTGAATCATCCGTTTCCCAGTCCTCCCATAGGGCTTCCATTTCTTTTCGGCATCTTTTCATCTCCGAATATATAGCCGGATCGCCATTACCGGAAACGTCGGATAACCCGATACTCTCATACAGTAAAAATTCAGTTCTCTTATCCGACAATTCTTTATATTTTTCCGATACTTCGGGATCAGAGTAATCTTCTATATCATATTTTTCAAAGAAATCTTTGCATTCCTCCAGGAAAACCTCATAATCCGTAAGTACCTGTTCAAAATCTATTCCGTTTTGGGAAGCAAGCATGGCAATTTCAAAGGGTTTGGGAAGTTCCGGAGCCGGCATGTTACTTAGTACGGAAGATGTGGTGGGTGTGCTTGTATGCGGCTTATGAAAAACCCTTGCAATAAAGCCTATCACCGAAAAGATGATCACGAGTATCAGCCACGCCATTCGAATCCCCGCTATCCTCTCACTGCTCCGTGACGCTTTTTTCCAGGAACCGTCCTGCTTGCTCCTTTCCATTTCCACATTTGCCGCAAACACACTTTTAGAGTTCAGTGCCTCCGCTGTTTTTAACAATTTGGAATAATCAGGCTTGCCTTCGCGATCTATATATAATCTTTGGGCTTTTATTACATCGCCTTCAAGATACGATCTGATATCGGGATCAAGATATGATTTTCGTAAGACTTCCGTAAGGCGGCTGACAAATTCAGGATAGAGCATAGCCTGTTCATACTTTTCATGGTTATGCAGTTCCAAAAAGCTCTCTATGCCGATCACAGGCTTTCCGTATATCACGATATCAGGATTCTGAAGTTTATTTATCATCTCGAGAATATCCGAAAAATACTCCAGATCCTTTGAAGGATCGTTCCCTGTGCCAAACGATGCTTCACCGTTTTCCTTTTTGGCCTCATCAAGAAGACTGTCCAAAAGAAGCTGTTCTTCGTCTATTTCCTTAAGAGGCTTAAACTTATCATGCGGAACTTTAAATGACTTGAGCTCCTCATCTATATTCCCGACAGGACTTTTTTTCTCATCTGTATATTCGGAAAACTCAGGCTCTTCCTGTTTGGGAGAAGATTTAATGTCATTGATGACAATTACATTTGAATTGTTGATCAGCTTTTGTGGGTTATTTAAATGATCGCATACCAGAGTATAGGCATCATGTATTTTTTTCCACTCTTCGGGATGCTCCTCGGGATGATACTGCTTGATAAGTGCCGCATATGCTTTTTTGACATCTTTAATATCCGCGCCTTCGTCGATGCCAAGTATGCGATATGCCTCACGAATTCCGTAAAAAACCACTTAACTAATCCTCCCAGTCCCCAAAGATCTCATCAACAAGTTTGTCTTCATCCTCCTGCCAGGAATTATCTTTAAAATTCAAAACTTCCGTTTTAAGCATTGAAGCTTCAACAAACAAAAGATATCTTTTCATGTAACTCCTCAAGCGGATTTTGTTATACATATCCGTTGCCCGGTACATTGCCTCCTGAAACCACGCCATTTTACTCCCGATCTGCGCCTGTGCCTGGCCGGAATTCTGAGCAAACAATCTGCTTCCCCATTCAAGTATCCGGACATCTTCCTCATTGTCACGATCGATCATTTTGAGTTTGTTAAGATCATGAACCTTCTGTTTGATGAATTCTTCGGAGTGATCCACCTCTTCGTTGACGATGACCTTATTCATATTGATCTTGAATTGAGGTACGGAAACATCCACAACCAAAATTCCGTTTATATCGTACGAAAATGTAACAAGTATCGGTGTATTTACGGTGGCTTCGGGCGGAAGCTTTATATCGATCGTACCCATTGCCTTATTCTGTTCCGCCAGATATTCTTCTCCCTGAAATATCTCAAGCTTGATATTCTTTTGTTTGTCCGCAACCGGATAATAAACCTGAGTATGACTTACAGGGAGCGCCGAATTTCTGGAAATGATAAATGATGAAAGAGACTTTCCGGGATTAAGGCGGTTATAAGTACCGACTCCCAGGGAAAACGGACACACATCGGTTAAGATCACATCCTTAACCTCATCATCTCTTTCTACGATACCGGCATATACTCCCATACCGATAGCTATCATGTGATCAGGTGATTCAACACATATATTGTTGACGCTGAGAATATGTTCCAAATAATGCTTTATGATGGGCATCTTGCTGGAACCGCCCACCATTACCACATCGGTTATATCGTTAACGGAATACTTGGAATTTCTGAGCATGTCCTGAACAGGCTTATAAATCCTTTTCAGAATGGGGGCAGAAATTTCAATCAGAGTTTTATTGGTGATCCCGACAGTTTTAAATAATTCATCAGTACGGACTTCGATCTGCGCTGCAGAATTCACCGTCAGTTCTTTTTTAGCATTTTCGGAAGCTTTTAGGATAATGTTATAGACTGCGGGTGATATCTTATCATTATCAAGGCCCGCTTCTTTGATAAAATGGTCCGCTATAGCCTTGTCAAAATCCATACCGCCAAGAGCATTGTCACCGCTTACGGATACTATCTCGACAACGTTATCAAATGTCTCTACCAAAGAGACATCAAGTGTTCCGCCGCCAAAGTCAAAGATAAGCATCAAATGCTCTTCGCCTTCCGCCGAATCATCTCTTCCTATTCCCTTTAAATATCCGAGAGCCGCAGCGGAAGGCTCGTTTATGATCCTGTCTACTTTAAGGCCTGCAAGTGCACCGGCATTCTTTGTAGCCTTTCTTGCTTTATCATCAAAATATGCCGGAACGCTTATAACCGCCTCATCTACCGGCTCGCCGAGATAACTCTCCGCATCGGCCTTAAGGCTTCTGAGCACAAGTGAAGACAATTCTTCGGAATTATATTTGCCGTAAGTCTTGTCTTTACCCATATATCTTTTGAAGAATTCAAATGTATTGTCAGGATCCGTCACAAGACGCTCTTTGGCAGTCTTTCCGACAAATACTTCTCCTTTTTGTCCGAAGCTGACAACGCTCGGTGTAAGATACTCGCCAAATGCATTTGGGATCAATTTGGCTCTGCCGTCCTCCCACACACATACCAGACTGTTTGTGGTTCCCAAGTCTATACCTATAATTCGTCCCATATATACTCCAAACCTGTTTTATATCATCTTGTGATCGTAACATACGCTATGACGTGGCTATGATCCGTTTCCCAAATACGCATTTCATAAGTTCCCGATTCGGGCAATTTTTCTACAGGAAGAAATACTTCTATTTCATTGGTAAATGCATCTACAATAACAACCTGAGAGTCAACTATAAGTTCTCCGTCCAGCCACCAGTCGACAATAACCTCATCGGTCGGAAAGAATATTCTTTCAAAATAGTTCGAGATCCATATTCCTTCATCGTCAATGGAATATCCGGCTAAAACTCCCCATTCGGGCTGTCCGGAATAGAACATACTAAATCCCTGATCATCGATTTCGGATTCACCGTAGAATATACTTCCATCCTCGCACCACGAAGGCACATACATATATGTATCGACTGCCTGATTGGGATGTCCGGAGCTGCTGACATCTGTATCGAAAGTAAAGCATGTATCAAGATCGGGAATATTTTCAAGCATTGTTTCGTACAGCTCGTCATCCGCCTCACCGTTATCATGCAATAATTCAATTGCCGCTTCGATATAATAGTTAAACTCCTTATCCGTAACCTCGATAGAGGTATCATAATTAAACGGTTCAGGAATAATATCTCTGTCAAAAGTACAAGGCACTTCAGAATCTTTGTAAGGTGATACTTCAAAGATCAGTAAATATTCCTCCGAATCACACTCCGGAATTGCTTCGGCAAGGGTATCGTAAATAAGGGCTGTCTGTATATCCGCCAGTTCTTCAATATCCATATCGGAATTTAGATATTTGATCAGGTTGGCGTATTCCCGGATATTATATTCATCGGTGGAAAGAGCATTTTGAAGATCAATGCTTGATGGCGCCAGTCCATCCAGGTATCCGACATAGGCTCCGGTCCTGGAAATATACGGATCATTTGATAAAACATAATCCATGTAGGCTGCGGCAAAACGTGCAACGGCATCTTCTGTTCGGCTTCCCGCACCGCCAATAAGAGAATCATCATAGTACCGGAAAGATTCAAGATCAAATTCATCCGGAAAAGCATCCGCATCCGTGCTCTCTGCGATCTCCTCCAGATAAGACATAATAATATCCTTGACCTCATCGGGAGAGTAATCCACTATCTCAAATAACTTGGCAAACTCAAAAGAAAACAGTTTGCATATTTTACGCGCTGAGGATTTCGCAAGATTCCAGTTCTCACCCTCTTCATCATATTCAAAATCCAACGTAATGGTCTTCTCTTCAGGGTCATCATAGGCCTCAAGAACTTCACTGAGCTGCGTCTCGGACACATACCTGCTGATCCCCGCTTCTGCAACATCCTCCAAGGAAATATAAGAAAAGGTAACTTTCATATCTGCGCTTCCTGCTTCCTCGTAGAAAACAGGATCTTCCATTTCAGTAATTTCGGCATAGGACATTAAGGTCTGCATGATCTTTTTCTGATCTTCAGTAAGTTCATCCCATTCGGACGAATCGAATTCAGGCGAACATTCGGATGCCGCATCTCTGTCGAGATTCTTTACCGCTTCCAAAAATGTTCCGGGAATTTCACTGATACTGCTGAGATCAGGTTCGTCTTTTCCGCATGAGCAGAGAATGCTCAGACATAACACTGTAAGTGCCGCAGAAAAAATAACCTCGAGAAAAGACTTGTAATTCTTTATAGATTTTTTCATTACCGATACTCCAACTAAAAAACAAAAACTACAGATTCAGTCTATAGTATTTCGGAGCAAAAAAAAAGCCCGAAACCATATTGGTTTCGGGCTTAGAGCTGATGACCAGAATCGAACTGGTGACCTCCGCCTTACCAAGGCGACGCTCTACCGACTGAGCCACATCAGCGTAGCGAGGGGGAGATTCGAACTCTCGACACCGCGGGTATGAACCGCGTGCTCTAGCCAACTGAGCTACCTCGCCTCAAAAAAAATGGAACCTATAGGGCTCGAACCTATGACCCTCTGCTTGTAAGGCAGATGCTCTCCCAGCTGAGCTAAGATTCCATTTTCGTGTTCGGCATCTCGCCGACCGACAAAGGCTATTCTACATGTTAGGGGGCTACTTGTCAACAAAAAATTTTACTTTTTTTAAAAAATTTTTTGACCCCTGTAGAAGCCTGTATTCATGCGGGTTCTGGCAAAAGGGACGTACACTTTTTTCAGGAAATTTTCCCGGCATTAGTGTACGTCCACACAAAAATATTTACATTCTATCGGGTGCGGAGAATCCGAGCAGATCGATACATGTTTCGAGCATCTCTTTGGTGAAGTTAATGAGAGCGATATACTCTCCCTTCTTGGTCTCGTCTTCCTCAGAAAGAATCTTGGTCTCGTGATAGAAAGAGTTAAGTGCGTTTGCAAGGTCGTAAATAAAAGCACAGATCCTGTGAGGAGCAAGTTCGGCCTCAGCGCTCTCCATAACCTGTGAGAAAGATGACAGAGCCTTCATAAGATCTTTCTCGGAATTATTAACGGGTACACCGATCTTAAGGCCCGAGAGCTTTCCTCCCTGTGCCTCGAACTTAGCGATAATGGACTTTATACGTACGATGGTATAAAGGATGTAAGGACCGGTATTTCCTTCGAAGGAAATAAATCTCTCCATGTCGAAGATATAGTCCTTAACAGCCTGATTTGAGAGGTCTCCGTACAAAAGTGCGGAAAGACCGACGATGTCAGCGGTCTGTCTTGCCTCAGCATCATCGATATCCTTGTTCTCTTTGATCTTGTTATACATCTCATTCTGGATATCACCTATGAGATCTTCAAGGCGCATAACGCCACCGTCACGGGTCTTGAAAGGCTTGCCGTCCTTGCCGTTCATGGTACCGAATCCGATGTGGGAAAGGGTTACCTTATCTGAAACAAGACCTGCTTTAACAGCTGCCCTGAATACCTGCTCGAAATAAAGATCCTGACGCTTGTCGGTGATATAGATCATCTGTGCGGGATCATACTTTGCAACACGCTCTTTTATAGTTGCAAGATCCGTGGTGTTGTAGAGGCTTGCTCCGTCGGATTTAAGTACGATACAGGGAGGGATTTCCTTGGTATCGGTATCCTTCTTGACATCAATAACGATCGCACCGTCGCTCTCGTAAGCTACGCCGCTTTCACGCATCTCCTTAACCATGTCGGGGATAAGGTACTGCACAGTGCTCTCACCGTTCCACAGATCAAAATCAACATGGAGCTTTTCGTAGATACGCTTCATGTCATTAACGGAAACATCAATGATATGATCCCAAAGTGCACGGTATCCCCTTACACCTGACTGAAGCTTAAGGGTTGCTTCGAGTGCACGTGCGTTGTAGTCGGGATCTTCTTTACTCTTTGCGGATGCTGTGGGATAGATCTCCTCAAGGTCTCTTACGGTGAAAGGAGGCTCCTTGGGATACTCTCCGGTAAAGTTTTCATCAAAATAGGGAAGGTCGGGCTGGCGGCACTGGATCTCGGTCATAACAAGACCCATGGGCTTTCCCCAGTCTCCCATATGAACGTCGCCGATAACATTATGTCCCATGTACTTAAGGATACGCTTGATGCTCTCTCCGATGATCGCGGGACGAAGATGTCCGACATGAAGAGCCTTTGCAACATTGGGCCCGCCGTAGTCTACGATAATTGTCTTGGACTCGGGAAGCTCAACTCCGTATTTGGTATCCTCTGCCATCTCCGCAACATACTTTGAAAGAAAGTCAGCGCTGATATTCATGTTGATGAATCCCGGCATTACTGCTTCCACCGAATCAAAAACAGTGCTGTCCTTAAGAACCTCAACGACGGCATCGGCGATCATCTTGGGAGCACACTTGCACTCCTTGGCAAGGGCCATCGCGCCGTTGCACTGATATTCACAAAGGTCGGGGCGGTTAGATACCGATACCCTTCCGGCTTCTTTCTTATAACCTGCCTTCTCAAAAGCAGAACCGACTTCCTCGGTTAACAGTTCAAGTAATTTCTTCATCCGTAAATCTCCAACTCTTAAATCTGATCAATGCATAGAACCCAAAATTGCGGTCATGAAAATTCCTATCATTAAGGCAAATCTTACGCCGACTATTACAAATGACGCAATAGTTATCGAATTCGTCTTCTTCTTCTGACTTTTTGTCTGTGCTACATCGACAATGGCAAATACCAGACCGACGACAGGGATCAGAATACTGAAAACAAGCGCGAGAATCGGAAGGACTCTGTCGGGCGGAAGTCTTCTGGAAGAATACCCGCTTGCATCACCATATCTGTTAATACCACCGGGTTCAACGACTCTGATACTTATTCCCAATACCGCAAGGCTTATATACACCTTGGTCGCGGTACCGTCATTCGGTATGAACACGGACCTGTACTCGGTCTTTCCGCCGGCAGATACGACTATCGTATGATAACCGGAGGGAATATCTTTGGCTACGGCCTCCCCTGCTCTGATGATAAAGCCTATGTTACACTCGGGGATCGAAAGTGTGATCTCCTCCCCACCGTAGCTTTCATTAAAAACAACCATGTTAAAGAAGTCATCATTCCCCGAACTCTGAACTCCGGGAAGAGGCTCTTCATATCCGCAATATTCACATACAGCTTTATTACTTTGTATTTTTAAACCGGCACCGCAATTGGGACAATTCATAATTTGTTCCTTTCAATCTGAAGTGGACAGTTCAACACATTACTAAAGATTATACATAAAACTATACTTCATCGCAATTTCCGCATTTTGCGCAGCTGCGGGAGGCTTTCGAATATACACATCCGCAGTAATCCTGCCTGTAGAGGTCATACTCTTTGGACAATTCGATGGATCTGAGAAAGCCGTTTCTCTTCTTAAAATCCGAGGGAAGATATTTCATTCCCGTATCCGCTTCAATCCTTAACCCTATGCAGTTTATGGCTTCGGAATCCTTAAGAGGCGAGAGCGTCAGCGTCGTTGCAAAATAATCAAAACAACCTGCGGATAAAGCAGCCTCGGCAGTCCTTCTCATTCTCAGCTCGTAACATTTGAAACATCTTTCTCCGCGCTCCGGACAAGTCTCAAGCCCCTTCGCAATTCTGTAAAAAGAAACCGGATCGTAATCCGCATCCAGGATCTTTATTTCAAATTTCCCTTTTTTCTCTGCGTTGTATGCGTTTATCAGCCTTATCTGTTCTTCTTTTCTCTTCAGATATTCGGCTTCTTCACCAATATTTGGATTGTAATAATAAACCGTGACATCACATCTGTCGCAAAGTCTTTCGATACATGTGCTCGAACACGGAGCGCAACATGAATGAAGAAGAACACGGCCCGCGTTCTCCGCCAAGATCTCCTCCATCAGTTTGTCATAGTTTATCCTGTTCATAAGTGAATGCGGGCCGATGAACTATCGGCCCGCTTATCGTTATTATTTGAAGTACTTAACACCGGATTCGAAGATCTTAAGATCCTGCTCACCGTAGATGTTTATTGCAACACCGTTTCCGATACGCTCCGAGTGACACATCTTACCGAGAACTCTTCCGTCGGGTGATGTGATACCCTCGACGCATCTGAAGGAACCGTTTATGTTGTAATACTCGTCCATGGAAGTATTTCCTTCGGGATCTGAGTATACGGTTGCGATCTGTCCGTTCTTGAAGAGCTCATCAAGAACTCCCTCGGGTGCAATGAAACGTCCTTCACCATGTGAAGCAGGGTTAGCATAAACACTTCCGAGTTCTGCCTCCTGAAGCCAGGGGCTCTTGTCGGATACAACCTTGATATATGCCATCTTGGAGATATGTCTGCCGATGGTGTTAAAAGTCAGGGTAGGTGAATCCGCAGTCTGGCCGGTGATCTTTCCGTTAGGTACAAGTCCAAGCTTGATGATTGCCTGGAATCCGTTACAGATACCGAGGACAAGTCCGTCTCTCTTATCAAGCATCTCTTCTACTGCTTCCTTGATGGATGCATTCCTGAAAGCGGTAGCAAAGAACTTAGCGGAACCGTCGGGCTCATCACCTGCCGAGAATCCGCCGGGGAACATGATCATCTGAGCCTGTGAGATTGCCTTCTTGAATTCGGCAACGGACTCTCTGATATCCTCCGCTGTAAGATTTCTGAAGATCCTTACATTCGCATTAGCGCCTGCTCTTTCGAATGCCTTAGCTGAATCGTATTCGCAGTTTGTTCCGGGGAATACGGGGATGAATACGGTGGGCTTAGCTACCTTATTCTTGCATACGTATACTTCGGGAGCCTTGTATTCGGGGATTTCCACCTTATCCTTCTCATCGGTTGATACGGAATGGAAGACGCCTTCAAGAGTTCCTGTCCATGCCTTCTTAAGGTCATCATAAGAAACCTTTGCATCAGCATATTCGAATCCGGAAGAAATAACTTCACCGACAACTTCGAACTCATCCGCATCAAGAAGAGCGGAAACCTCGGATACCTTGTCAGCGGGAATCTCGGCTACGATATTTCCGAGACCGTTTCCGAATACGTCTTTTTCCGAAACCGTAGCTTCGATCTTAGCACCGAGTCCGCAGCCCATTCCCATCTTGGTTACAGCAGCTGCAAGTCCCTTTGAATCAAGTGCATAAGCACTGACAATTGCCTTATCGGAAATAAGCTTATAAACAGCATCGTAAAGCTTAAGAACCTGTGCATACTCAGGCTTGAAATCCTTATCCTTCTTGATCTTAAAGAGAACAAGCTTGTTGCCTGCCGCTTTAAGCTCGGGAGTAATTATGGTCTTAAGGCTTGAAATATCAACAGCAAATGACACAAGTGTCGGAGGAACATCGATATCTCCGAAGGTTCCGGACATGGAGTCCTTACCGCCGATGGAAGGAAGTCCGTATCCGATCTGAGCATCGAATGATCCGAGGAGTGCAGCAAAAGGCTGGCTCCAACGTGTCGGTCTCTCATCCATGCGTCTGAAGTATTCCTGGAAAGTAAGTCTGACCTTGCTTACATCACCGCCGTTTGCAGCTATGCGAGCCAGAGATTCGGTAACCGCATAGATAGCTCCGTGATAAGGTGACCAGCTTGAAAGGTAAGGATCAAATCCATAGCTCATCATGGTCACGGTATCGGTCTTTCCCTCGAGTACGGGAAGCTTTGCGATCATTGCCTGCTCTTCAGTAAGCTGATATTTTCCGCCGTAAGGCATTACAACAGAGCCTGCTCCGATGGATGAGTCGAACATCTCGACAAGGCCTTTCTGAGAGCACTCGTTAAGATCAGAAAGAGTATCGATAACAGCCTTGGAGTAATCCTTGTTCTTAACATCCTCAGCTACTTTATCGAGAGCATATTTATCAAAATAAGAATCTGCGGAAGGAGATTCAACCTCTACCTGAGTCTCCTGATGAGCTCCGTTGGTATCAAGGAATGCTCTTGCGATATTAACCACATCCTTGCCTCTCCACTGAAGAACAAGTCTGGGCTCTTCGGTTACAACCGCAACTTCAACAGCCTCGAGGTTCTCTTCGCCTGCATATTTAAGGAATTCCTGTACGTCCTTAGGAGCTACAACAACTGCCATTCTCTCCTGAGATTCCGAGATGGCAAGCTCGGTTCCGTCAAGACCTGCATACTTCTTGGGAACCTTATCCATATTTACTACAAGACCGTCCGCAAGTTCACCGATAGCTACACTGACACCGCCCGCACCAAAGTCGTTACACTTCTTGATGAGCTTTGTTACCTCGGGACGTCTGAACAGTCTCTGGATCTTTCTTTCGGTAGGTGCATTACCCTTCTGAACTTCGGCACCGCAGGTATCGATGGACTTGACATTGTGTGCCTTGGATGAACCGGTAGCACCGCCGATTCCGTCACGTCCGGTTCTTCCTCCGAGAAGGATGATAATATCACCGGGATCGGAATTCTCTCTTATAACATTCTTTCTGGGAGCGGCTCCCATAACGGCACCGATCTCCATACGCTTTGCAACGTAGTCGGGATGATATACTTCCTTGACATAACCGGTGGCAAGGCCGATCTGGTTACCATAGGATGAATATCCGCTTGCTGCGGTTCTGACAAGTTTCTTCTGAGGAAGTTTTCCGGGAAGAGTCTCGGATACGGGTCTGGTGGGATCGGCAGCACCGGTCACACGCATCGCCTGATACACATATCCTCTTCCTGAAAGGGGATCTCTGATAGCTCCGCCGAGACATGTTGCGGCGCCTCCGAAAGGCTCGATCTCGGTGGGATGGTTATGAGTCTCATTCTTAAAGAATACCAGCCACTCTTCGGTCTCTTTCTTACCGTCCTTTTCAATCTCAACAGGAACAACGATGGAACATGCGTTGATCTCATCGGACTTCTCTTCGTCCTCGAGTTTTCCTTCTTTTCTAAGACGCTTTGCGGCGATGGTTCCGAGATCCATAAGGCAGGAGAACTTGTCGGGACGGTCTGCGAAGAGGTCCTTTCTGGTGTTCATG
This sequence comes from Lachnospiraceae bacterium, assembly GCA_016291475.1. Next base: position 14,358 of record JAEEXJ010000079.1, read on the forward strand.
TACTCTTCGAATGACTTCTCGAATGCAGCCTTGTATGCACCGTCATCAAACTTAACTCCGGTAAGTTCGGTAGAGAAAGTGGTGTGACGGCAGTGATCGGACCAATATGTATCAAGCACTCTGATCTCGGTAACAGTAGGATCACGGTGCTCATCGTTTTTGAAATAATTCTGTATGTGAAGGAAATCCTTGAAGGTCATAGCAAGTCCGAGCGAATCATAGAGCTTCTTAAGCTCATCCTCGGAGCTATCCGCAAAACCGTCAAAGGTCTTAACATCTTCGGGTTCGGGATAATTTACGACAAGAGTGTCAGGTTTATCCATACCCGCTTCTCTTGAATCTACGGGATTGATGAGATAACCCTTAATACGGTCGAACTCCTCGTCGGTAACATTTCCCACAACAGCATATACAACGGCTGTCTGAATGATGGGATCCTCGTTCTCGTTGAGGAACTTTATGCACTGAACGGCAGAGTCCGCTCTTTGGTCGAACTGTCCGGGAAGGAACTCAACCGAGAATGCTCTGGTTCCCTCATCAAGAGGAAGATTCTCCTGATAAATATCATCAACGGGAGGCTCCGAAAAAACCGTCTTGCAGGCTGTTTCGAAAGTTTCATCGGAAATATTCTCGGAATCGTATCTGATGAACACTCTCATGTCATCGATCTTGATACCGAGGAAATTCCTGACATCGTGCCTTAAGTGCTTTGCCTGTACAGCATAAGGTTTTTTCTTTTCAACATAGACTCTTCTGACGCTCATTTTGTATCCTTCTTTCTTAAAAAAGGCCCCAGAAAAGATTTTCCCTTCTGAAGCCTCCTTGTTTTTCATATAGTGATCAGTTTCAAGCTTCGACTCCGAGTGACTCTAAGATATAAAGAATCTGTCTGTCATAGGAATCGGATGATATACCGAGTGTAAGTGCCGTGGTCTTCATTCCTTCGATCAGATACAGGATGTTGTAGGCTGCAGTGAGAGGATCCTCGCAGGTAAACTCTCCGCTCTCAACTCCGATCTCGATAAGCTTTCCGATCATCTTCATATTCGAATCGAACTTCTTCTTAAGGACATTATCGGCCTTGGAAGGTTTCTCATCAAAATAGA
>JAEEXJ010000080.1 GCA_016291475.1 Lachnospiraceae bacterium
TCTCCTTCTTCTGAAGATCGAGAACCTGTGCCCAAAGATCCTTGGTAGCCTGTGTAGGTCCTGCAAGGAAGCTCTCATCTCCATCATAGGGATGATAGTTTCTCTGGATGAAGTCACGGACATTTACTTCTCTGTCCCACTTACCTGTTTTGAAATCCTGCCATTCAGGTCTTTCCATTTAGTAGTTCCTCCTATTAAAATATAGAATTAAATTGTTACGAAGTTCTGTGTTCACGGAGTATTTTCGTCATTGCAAACTGACTCCTAAACCGCTTCGTGAGTGATTCAATTATAGTTAAGATTGTATACAGAAGTCAAGGTAAAGCCGTGTACTTTTTTACGTACAAACCCCATGAAACCTGACTTTTTTGTGTATACAATGTTTCACGGAAGATAAATTTTTCATTAAAATCAAAAACATATTGGTCAAATTGGTTTTTATGAGATATACTGTCTTTTCGTAACAGGATATTAACGCTTAAAACAACTGTACGGAGCAGATTATGGATACCGAATTAAAAGAAAACCTTGATATGAATCTTGAAGACGAAGAAGTCTCCATGGACGGAGAACCCGTCAGAGAAGTTTGCGGCATCAGATCAAACATGACTCTCGGCGACATCATGACCAAGAAGCCCGAAGTCATCCCCATCCTTATGGAGGCAGGCATGCACTGTGTAAGCTGTCCCGCGGCACTTATGGAGACCCTTGAAGAAGCAGCTATAGTACACGGAATCCTCATCGACGAACTCATGGATTATATTAAAGAGTCTCTCGAAAGGGATGCAAAGCCCGAAGAAGCATAAGCACTTAAATCAACATCAAAGCCCGCCCGGATTATTCCGGACGGGCTTTTCTCATGTCTTATGCGATGCGAAATTACAGTTTGAATTTTCCTATTATGTCTGTCAGATCCGATACAACATGCTTGGTCTCATTAACCTTATCGATACTGTCAGCGGTTTCGGCGGACATTTCCGAAGTCTTTTCCGCGATATCGACAACACCGCGTGAGCTTTCTGTAACCGTGGTATCGATTCCCTCAATGGCGGATACGATCGTATCCATTTCATCAGCAAGTTCCTGAATACTGCTTCTAATCTCATTCATGCTGCTTCCGAAGGTATCGGCATCAACCTTGTACTGCTCGCTGACTTTGCCGAATTCCTGATAATCCGTAAGGACATTGGTCTCCAGGAAATTTGTGGTCTGAGTCAGGCAATCGGACATCTGACCGACAGCGTTGTTGACCTCATCAACTATGCTTCCGATATTCTTAACAGCCTCGGAAGTCTGGGTTGCCAGATTGGAAATCTCGGTCGCAACAACCGCAAATCCTCTTCCTGCCTCACCTGCCCTTGCAGCCTCAATGGATGCATTGAGTGCCAAAAGTCCGGTCTGAGAAGAAATGGCCATGATGGTTCCGGTAAGTTCATTGATCTTGTTAACAGCCTGAGAAGCAACGATGGCTTCTTCGGATTTAACCTTAACGGACTCATAGATCTCGATAGTCTTCTTACTTGCTTTCTCGGTAGTAGCCGCAAGTTCTCCGGCACGGCTGAGAACCTCGTCCGAAAGTTTTGTACCTTCACCGGCAAGATCGTCTATACCGCGTGCGCTTTCACGTACATTGGCAACATTCTGAGCAATGGTAGTTGTGGATGCAGCGGTTTCCTGCATTCCCGCTGCAAGCTCTTCGGTGGTAGCAGAGTTATCTTCACAGATATTTCCGACTTTATCGATGGTTGCCTTAAGAGCATCGACATTGGAATTGATATCGCCTCCCGCCTCCGAAATAGCTCCGACCATTTCTCTCAGATTATTTCTGGTAACAGCGAGGGCTCTTGCGATAAATCCGACCTCATCCTTTCTCTTTTCCAGGATCTCGGATTCTTTGTCCTCGGTGAAATCGTAATCCGCTGTTTTATTGAGGATGGGAACGAGCTGTTCAAGTGCCTTGAGCATGAACATAGCAAATGCCGTAACAAGGACGACCGCCAGAACAGCCCCGATGAGACCGTAAATTATCAATCCGCTTCTCATTGCGGCTACTCCCGCCATCATCTTATCTCTGTCAGCTGTAACTATTACGATATTTCCGTCTCTGGTAAATGCATAACCTGCAACTTTGTAAGACCCTTTATACTCATAAGTACATGATCCGTTTTCTACCGCCTTTCCGGCCTGAAGATCTGCAACGATTCCCTTGACCGCTGCATTTTCCACGGGCTGTCCTATTTTCTCGGGATTGGTATGATAAAGCATGGTTCCGTCGGGAGATACCATATAAGCATACGATCCCTCAACACCGGACATCTCGATCTTTCCGATCAATGTATCATAGTCAATCTTTATGAGCTTGTCATAATCCGCAGTTACAAGGACGATATTTCCGGTATCGGTAAAGGAATAGCCCGCAAGCTTGAGAGCTCCTTTATACTCATAAATGACATAACCGTCATTTACTGTTTTTCCTGCCTGAATGTCTGCAACGATTCCCTTAACAGCCGCATTTTCTACGGGCTGTCCTATTTTCTCGGGATTGGTATGCCAAAGCATGGTTCCGTCAGGAGATACCATGTAAGCATATGAACCTTCCACTCCGTCTATCTCGATATTTCCGAGAAGAGTATCATAATCTATCTTCATGAACTCATCGTAATCTGCGGTTACGATGAGGATATTTCCGGCATTTGTAAATGCGTATCCCGCAAGTTTAAGGGCATCTTTATATTCATACAAAACAGAACCGTCTTCGACCGTCTTGCCTGCCTGAAGATCCGCTACGATTCCCTTAACTGCCGCGTTCTCTACTGGATTGCCGATCTTCTCCGGATTCGGATGCCAGAGCATGGTTCCGTCGGGAGATACCATGTACGCATAAGAACCTGCCACATCCTTGATGGCAACTTCCTTAAGAACACTATCCAGCTGAGCGGTATCAAGTGTAGCACCGCCCGCCAGATCAACAGCCTTCGCCGCTTCCTCCGCAAGGTTCTGTGCATAGGACTTGTAAACCGTCTCTCCGAACTCTCTGGAAAAATTGATCGAGATTGCGGCTTCCTGAGCTAGATTCATTGCATATCCGCCGTAAGCCTTCTCTCCAAACTCCGTAGCGAAGTCAACTCCTATTGCCGCTTCTTCAGCAAGATTCTGTGCATAGTTGAGATATGTGCCTTCCATTGCACTCGATGCCCTGTTTGAGGCGACGAATACCTGAACACATATCACAACAAGCACGATAATGCTGACTGCCATTGCAATCTTCGTGCTCATCTTGTGAATAAACGTAAGTTTACCCTCGCTCTGTAGCGACGTAGTACCGTTTGCCGCCATAACACTTCACCTCCGTTTAGAAAAAAAAATATCAACCGTATCCTTCCGGTTTATTCCCCGATTTATAGTATAATTATCTAAAACGACGTGTGAAAAACCATGATGTTTTGTGAAATATTGTTAATTTTATTATATATCTCCAATAGTATTCTTGCAATTTCATAATGATCATTAATTAACATTTTGAAGCATTTATAGCTTTATGCCCCGGAGCATCGAAAATCATATTTTCCGCGGAATTCGATGTATTTTTTAGCCTACCGAACTACTAAAGGCATCGAAAAGTCACGTTTCCCCTGTTTTCGATGCTTTTCATACCACTCGGCTCCGGAATAAGCATCGGGATTCCCTTTTTCCCCTGTTTTCGATGCCTTTCCGGCTCCACCAGGTCATAAAAAGCATCAAAAAATCACACTTCCCCAGATTCTGATGCTCTCTAAGCCCCATCAGGTCGCCTAAAGCATCAAAAAGTCACACATCCCCAGATTCTGATGCTTTTCCAACCCCACCAGGTCATAAAAAGCATCAAATGGCCATACTTCCCGCAATTTTGATGCTCTCTCAGCCCCACCAGGTCATAAAAAGCATCAAAAGACCATACTTTCCGCAATTTTGATGCCTTTCCGGCTCCACCCGACCGAAAAATGCATCAAAAAGTCATACTTCCCGCAATTTTGATGCTTTCCCGGCCCCACCCAGTCGACTAAGGCATCAAAAAGTCACGCTTCCCCGGATTCTGATGCTCTCTCAGCTCCACCCGACCGAAAAAAGCATCAAAAAAGGACCGGATCATACGATCCGGTCCTTTAGAGCTCATTATTTGATCAAAAAGGGATCAATCCTGTGTGTAAGGAAGGATTGCCATCTGACGAGCACGCTTGATAGCGGTGGTAAGCTCTCTCTGGTGCTTAGCACAGTTGCCGGTGATACGGCGGGGAAGGATCTTTCCTCCCTCAGAGATATACTTACGAAGCTTGTTAGCATCCTTGTAATCGATTACGTTGTCCTTACCGCAGAAAACGCACACCTTTCTACGTCTTGCGTGCATTCCGCCCCTTCTTCTGGCCGGTCCTTCCGGTCTCTCAGATTTGGTATATGCCATGATTGCCTCCTGCAAACTAAAAACGTGTTAGCTGAATGGGAGCTCTTCTACAAGTCCGTCAGGAATGTTCAGGAAATCATTTCCGCCTGCTGCGGAACCCTGGGACTGGGAACCTGAGTTGTAAGAACCTTCGGATGAAGAATTCTTGCTCTCAGCGAATTCAACGTCTTCAACCATGATACGGACGTCATAAACCTTCTGACCATCCTTATTCGTATAGTTGTTATTCTGAAGTCTTCCGGACACTACAACTTTGGTGCCCTTCTTCAAGTATCTTTCTACGAACTCGGCCTGCTTGCCGAAGGATGTACAATTGAAGAAATCCGCATCAGGCTCGCCTTCACGCTTAAACCTGCGGTCCACCGCGATACTGTACCTGGCAAAAGTCGTGCCTGAAGTTGAACTGCTTACCTCGGGGTCTCTGGTGAGTCTTCCCATTAAAATAACTTTATTCATAAGTTTATCTCCTTATGCTTCGTCCTGTCTTACGCATAAGTATCTGATGACGCCGTCCATAATTCTCATGCGGCTCTCGATCTCTGAATTCTGATCGCCTTCTGCTTCAAAATGAATGAAGTAGTAGTAGCCTTCGGTCATCTTCTGGATTTCGTAAGCGAGCTTTTTCTTGCCCCACTCTTCTACATCCGCGATTTTTCCGCCGAATCTCTCAACAAGTGCCTTGCACTTATCAACTACAGCGGTGCGTGCGTCGTCTTCGATCATTGCGCTGACAACGACAGCTAATTCATACTTTTTCATGCTGTTACCTCCTTTTGGTCTCTGGCTCGCACTCATAGTGCGAACAAGGAAAATATATCACGGAGTTTCAATATATCATTCCGCGGATTCTAAATCAAGCGTTTTTTTATTTTAAACGACATTTATTATGTAGAATCCCCTATTATATACACGGTTTTTCCCCAAATATCAACTCACACGGCTGTTTTCTTTCCCCTCTCTTACCTGATCGCATCTCGGATTTCAATTCAAACTTCACGATATATTCTTCCTGTAAATTGATATTTATTTATCGTGTTACAATAAATTTGTGTTGACATTCGATATTTCAGGGTTTATATTGACCGAGGAAAGGCAATAAGCCTTCAAGGGAGGTAGTTTATGAGTCAGAAAAGTTTGGCCAGATGGATCAAAGGAATCCTGCTCGGGTTTGCCACATTCGGGATCATCTTCTGTATATGCGCTATATACTTCGGAGTTATCCCTCTTTTCGGCAGAGATATCTTCTACGATGATAAGGCATACATGTTCACACCCTGGATGTTCTTCCTGCTGATCACCGCAACCCCCTGCTACATCTTCCTGGTCATGGGATGGAAAATAGCGGTCAATATCGAGAACGACAGATCATTCTCTCCGGAGAATGCAAACTATCTTAAAAAGATGGCATACCTGGCTCTCGGCGACACCATATTTTTCGCTCTCGGAAACATTGTTTTCCTGTTCATTAACATGAGCCACCCTGCAATGCTTCTCGGATCTCTGGTCATCGATTTCCTCGGCGTATCGGTTTCCGTAGGATGCGCGGCACTGTCACATCTGGTACAGAAAGCCTCCGAGATCCAGGCCGAAAATGAACTTACGATCTAGGAGGGCTACCTATGGAAGAAGATAAGATCATATTCAACATAGACGTAATGCTCGCCCGGAGAAAAATGAGCGTAAGCGAGCTTGCGGATAAAGTGGGCATTACCCTTGCCAATATGTCCATTCTTAAAACCGGCAAGGCAAAAGCCATCAAGGTGGACACGCTGTGTAAACTGTGCAAAGCGCTGGACTGCCAGCCCGGAGATTTACTGGAGTATCAAAAGGGCGATTGACCCTAAGGAGGAATATTATGGAATTGTTCAGATTTAAACGTTCATTTAAAAAAGCTCTTTTATGGGCTGCACTCGCCATATTGCTCATATACAGAAACAGAGCCTCTATAGCTTATCCGATCTTCATGGCGTCAACACTGGCCATACTTGCGTGGGACGCAAAGAGCATGGGAAAAAGCCTGATCAGAAATATAGAGGGCAAGATCGATATCAAGCTTTTCTACTGCGTCAGCCTTATGCTGCTGTCCATTGATAAATGCCTTACTTCGTCCAATGATCTGCAATTCGGAAACGGACTGGGAATACTGCTTCTTTTCTCCTGCCTGCTCCTCAAGCTGTATTCCAATCAGGAAGCCAAAGAGATCACCACGATGTTCATCAAGATCGCCGATTTCTTCATAGTCCCTCTTTCAAACCTCACCAAGCCCTTTATCGATGCCGCAGCAGCCAAGCAGGCTAAAGCCATGGCAGCGCTCGGAGCAGATCAGACCTTAGAGGAGAGCAAGGGAAAGAAAGCATTCAAAAGCATTATCATCGGTCTCCTCATTGCAATTCCTCTTCTCTGGATTGTCATCGCACTTCTTGCATCCGCAGACCTCGTCTTCGGCAAGATCGTAGGAGACATCCTTTCATGCATTAAATTCCCCGAGATTGATGAAGACTGGATTGGAGTACCTTTCAAGTTCTTCCTTTCATTCATGGCATTCTACACCTGGATTGCATGCCTTCCCGCTGAGAATTTCTATGAAAAAAAAGAAGGAAAGAAATTTGATGCTATTGTAGCCATCACCTTCAACAGCCTCATTGCACTTGTATATCTCCTTTTCAGCTGCATCCAGTTCGTATATCTCGTAGGACAGATGCAACTCCCCGACGGATACACCTATGCCGAGTATGCTCACGAAGGTTTCTATCAGCTCCTTGCCGTAACCATCTTAAATCTGATACTTGTATCATTTTGTAAGAAGCACTTTGCGGATAACAAGGTACTCAAAGCAATACTTGTCATCATCAGCCTTTGCACTTACGTAATGATCGCATCATCCGCTCTCAGAATGTATCTCTATGTAGGTGTATACGGCCTTTCCCACCTGAGAGTATATGTCCTCTGGCTCCTTGTCGTACTTACCGTATGGACTACCATCCTCATCGCAGGAATCTTCAAAGACGGCATTCATTATTTCAGGATCATCACCGTATTTGTAACCGTGTGGTATCTGGTATTTGCCTTCTCATTCCCCGACAAGTGGATCGCGGCATATGACCTGAGTCTCAGCATCGCTCCGGACGATCTGGTATATGAGGTTTATCCTGATGCTGCACCTGTTCTCTATGAGGACGGAAGATTCTGGGAAAAGTATTGCAGATACATGCAGAGCGATTATGATACATACAAGAGGAAAAACGTTCTCGAGCTCGTTCGCGAATACAACTTCTCTGAATCCGCTGCTATGGATCTTATCGATAAAACATACTAAAACTCAGATGGGGACGGTTCTCTTTGGGCAATAATCATTGCCCTAAAAGAACCGTCCCCACTTTCATCTGCTCTTATACCAATCCAAATCCCAGGAATGTAAATCTCTTTGAAGGATCCGTAATTCTAATCTCCACATCCCTCTCTTTAACAGGACCGCCTCTGTGTGCGATGAGCACGTTGCAGTGCTGCCATCCGATTATGTGAGGATCTATGGTCAAAACTTTTTCCCCATCGATATAAACTTCTGCAATTCCCACACCGGGATCTGCGGAATCCATATAGCCCACCAGAATAACCGAAGATCTGATACGAGCTTTGAATACCGGATCGCCGCTTCCGTCTCCGGGATAAAGCCATTCGCCCTTAAACTCCGGAGTTCCCTTCAGGTCGAGATCACGCTCTACCATCTGAAGCTCGGTGCTCTCTCCGTTAAACCCGCCAAAGTCGTAACTCAATACGGCAGGACACTTGTCGATGTTATATCTGTTTACAAGATAGGAGTTCTCAAATTCTCCGCCTTTGGGAGGAGTGATTCCCGTGATATCAAGATCATCAGCATCATCAGCTTCATCCGCCGCTTTAAACAGGTTAATAAGGCTGTCAGCCATTATGCGATGCCCAAGACTTGTGGGATGATACATATCGTAGAAGAATCTGTTCTTACTTACGACACCGCCTTCGTCCGAACCCAAATAGAACTGATCGTAAACCGCATCTTTGATGCTGACCATCGGAAGGTTGTATCCCTCACCCACACACTTTAATCTGTCCTGAAGATTATAGCCGTCTACAAATACCGAATACAACAGGATCACAGCAGGTTTCTGAGGTGAATTGTAGATCTTCCTTACAAGCGAATCGAAGAATTCTCCCTCTGTTTCATCGCCCTCGTCATTAACCGCAAATTCCACGATCACAACATCCGGAGCTTTCTTTCCGTCATCCAGAACATCATGCTCATATCGAAGTATTCCGACCTCGGAAGGAGTTCCGCCCACACCGGCTTTCGTATAACCGACATTGTCCTCATAACCTCTTCCTGCAAGATCGCAGAATCCCTTGAACGCATTATATGCATAGCAATTCACATTGATAGGTATTGCGCCGGCTCCCTGTGTGATAGAACCTCCGATAAACGCAACTTCGCACCTTTCACCGCTGCGAGCTTTCTCCAATGCCTTCTTGATACGGTGCACATTACCGAGCTGCATCAGAGATTTTCCGATCATCTTCTTATATTCTTCGCTTCCAGTATCGACTTCCTTATCGTCCTTCTGCTCAGGCGCCGTATAACCGTCATTCAAGTAAAAACAAACCGATGCCTTCGCCGTGATTCCGCCTTCGGGGAATTCAAATCTTATCTGACCCGTTACGTTATCATCATCGGACCACTCATACTGAGACAGGTCCATCACAAGTTCCATTCCGTCGGAATCGAGATCCATGGTAAGAGTGGTTCCGGAATTGTAGGGATCCTTAAAACCATACATCTGAAAACAAAACTTTACCTTAACCGGTTCTCCCGATTTCTGGACGGAAACACCTATACTGTGTACCTGCTTACGGAAGCCTTCAACCGTAACAAGCTCGTCAAGCATAGCCTCATCTTCGACGTTTCCTACAAGCTTTGCGCTTGCCTTAAGTCTTCCGTCGCTTTCATAGATAAACTGGATACCCCTTCCGTCGGGCTGAGGTGATGCACAGATATCCTTATCCCTCATAATGTAATAAAACGGTCTTTTGGCTGTGGGGTCTTTGGGTGCCACAGGTCCACGTGATTCAGCCATTTAGTATTCCTCCGAAATTCTTTTCATATCAGACAGTGATCTGCGAAAAAACTTTTCCTATGGGTGCGGGTATTACAAGATCCGCTCCCGAATCCCTGGCAGTGGGTGCCATGTTGATAACAACAAGTTTGTCACCCTTGAAATAATCTATCAGTCCCGCTGCGGGATAAACAGCAAGAGACGTTCCGCCGATTATAAGCACCTGAGCGTTGGATATGTAATGAACGGCTGACTGAAGAGTATCCATGTTCAGTCCTTCTTCATACAAAACCACATCGGGCTTGATATCACCTCCGCACTTGGAACACTTCGGAACCGGGTCGGGAGAATCGGCGATGTAATCTATATCATAAAACTCTCCGCATTTTATGCAATAGTTTCTTAGTGTTGATCCGTGAAGTTCAAGAACAGTCTTTGAACCGGCTGCCTGATGAAGACCGTCGATATTCTGGGTTATGACCGCTCTCACCTTGCCCGCCTTTTCAAGCTCCGCAAGTTTTAAATGTGCCGCATTGGGCTGTACCCCTTTTATGATCAGTTTATCCCTGTAGAATTTATAGAATTCCGCGGTATGCCTGACATAGAAAGTATGGGATAAAATCGTTTCCGGAGGATAGTCATATTTCTGGTTGTAAAGACCGTCCACACTTCTGAAATCCGGTATTCCGCTTTCGGTGGAAACACCCGCTCCGCCAAAAAAGACAATGTTGTCATATTTTTGTACTATCTCATTTAATTCAGCTATCTCTTTGGTACAGTCTCTCTCAGCCATCTTTTCCTCCTTGCCTGCATTTTCCGAATAAAACGGGTCTTCCCTGCGGAAGACCCGTACAAAACTTTTTTGATCAGATCAAAGGATCTTCTTGTACGCGGGTACAAAGACAGGGAATGTCTTATCACCCTTTATGGATTTGCCGGAAGCCACAGTAACTTCTTTATCCATTATACAATATTCGATGTCGCAATTTCCTGCGATCTCTGTATCCTGCATCAGGATACTGTTTTTAATCCGTGTCCCCTTTCCTACATGAACGCCTCTGAAGAGTACGCAGTTATCAACTTCTCCTTCGATAACACATCCGTCGGCGATAAGGGAATTGGCCACCTTGGATCCGGTACAGTATCTTGCCGGGTTATCGTCTCTGACTGTGGTATATACATTGAATCCGTCAAAGAGAGCGTTCAGATTCTCGGGATTGAGAAGCTTCATGTTCTCATCGAAGTAGCTTACCATATCGGTGATCCTTGCGGAGTAGCCCTTGAACTCATATCCGCAGATCTTGTCGGTTCCCAGCATGGGTGCAAGTACATCTCTTTCGTAGAACACATGTCCCTGCGCGTATGCTCTTTCGATCTGTGCGATGAGCTTTTCCCTCTCGATAAGATACAGGTTCATGGAAAGGTTCTGAGGGCCGTACTCTTTGGAATTCGTATTGATCTGAGTGATCTTATTTCCGTCGAGATCGAATGTGTAATACAGATCCGTAGTCTGAGTCATCTGCAGATTCATGAATCCGTAAGGGATCGGTTCATTCTTGTACGCGATGGTCACATCCGCACCGCTCTCCTGATGAGCCCGGATCATATCCGCAAAATCAAAATTATAAGCGATGTTGGAATCGCACATAAAGACATACTGCTCTTTGCAGACCTTCAGGAATTCAACAATACTTGCAACAGCCTCAACACGTCCGTTATAAACCTTGATGCCCTTCTCGGCATAGGGAGGAACTATGTTAAGACCGCCGTTCTTTCTTACAAGGTCCCAGGGCCTTCCGCTTCCCAGATGTCTCATAAGAGACCTGTAGTTCTTTTTTACAATGATGGATACATTATCGATACCGCACTCTACCAGTGATGAAAGCGTAAAGTCTATGAGTCTGTATCTTCCCGCGAAAGGGATCGAAGCCATCAGTCGTTCGTTTACAAGAGAGGGAACCTCATTATCGTAGCTGTTGGCAAATATTATTGCCATTGCATCATGTTTATTCTTCAGCATTTTCCGCCCTCCTCAACATCTTCCTTGACCATGGCGGTTCCGCCTACGCATGCATTCTTTCCGATCTTTACTCCGGGACCTACGGTTGCTACATTCTTCTCGTTACCGGGTTCGGGATGTTCACCTATCACGGCATTTGCTCCGATCACGGCATCCTCACCGACTATGCAGTGACATACCTTTGCACCGGAACCGATCTTAACATTACCCATTACAACCGCATCTTCTACAACGGCGCCTTCTTCAACTTCAACGCCGGCAAACAGGATCGAATGCTTGACTGTTCCGAAGATACGGCATCCGTTGGTTATCATGGCATTATCAACAACCGCACCATCGGCAATATACTGCGCTGCTTTTCCCGAAGATCTGGAATAGATCTTCCAGTCATCATCAAAGAGGTTGATTCCGCTGCTCTCGGGATTAAGAACCTCCATATTGGCTTCCCAAAGGGAAGAGATGGTTCCTACATCCTTCCAATATCCATTGAAACGATACGCATACATCTGCTTGCCATCGCGAAGAAGTGCAGGCAGGATGTCGTTTCCGAAGTCATTGGAAGATTCCGGATTAGCTTCGTCTGCTTCAAGATATTTTTCAAGAACATCGAAATTAAAAATATAGATACCCATTGAAGCCAGATTACTCTTGGGCTCCTTGGGCTTTTCCTGAAATTCGGTGATACGTCCGTCGGAATCTGTGACCATAAGGCCGAAGCGGCTTGCTTCGTCCCAGGGCACTTCCATAACGGCTACGGAGAAATCGGCTCCCTTTGCTTTGTGGAACTCAAGGAAGTCGTTGTAATCCTGCTTACAGATCTGGTCACCGGAGAGAATGATGACATACTCGGGATCATATCTGCGGAGGAAAGAAAGATTCTGATAAATGGCATTCGCGGTTCCCTTATACCAATCGGAACCCTGTGCCTTCTGATAAGGAGGAAGTACATGAACACCGCCATTGAGTCTGTCCAGATCCCAAGGCTGTCCGTGTCCTATATATTCATTAAGAACAAGAGGCTGATACTGAGTGAGAATACCGACCGTATCTATTCCTGAATTGACACAGTTAGAAAGAGGGAAATCAATAATACGATACTTTCCGCCGAAAGGAACCGCCGGTTTAGCCAGCTTATCCGTCAGAGCGTAAAGTCTTGATCCCTGCCCGCCGGCCAGGATCATTGCAACCATTTCCTTTGACATTGCACGTCTCCTTTAAAAAATTTTGTCCCTCACAAGACAGCAATATTTTATCACAAATCAGTAATCTTTCACAATAAAAGACCGTATTTCAACGAATTTTTGGCAATCTTGTATGATTTTTGCACAAATATCATACAATTCGACGTGGCATAATTTTCTCATTGAATTTTACCACTTTAATATAGTGAAATATATAAACTCATGATAAAATATCCTTCGTGGGAAAAAACAGACTTTATGTCTATTTAAACGGAGGATTTAAAATGCTTATACTTATCGCACTTGCTCTTGGTCTTTTCATGGCCATCGCACCTCAGCTTTCTGTTAAGAAGGAATTCCGCGATGATCCTGCTCAGATCAAGAAGATGAGAATCAGCGGTATCGTAATCGCAGCTCTTTCGATAGTTGTTATCGCTATCCAGTTCTTAGCTCGATAATCACTGAGACATGTATAACAAAAAGAGACTTCGATATCGAAGTCTCTTTTTTATGGTAAATATATCGGAATTACTCTCCTGCACCAAACTGCGTAATACGGACATATAACTTACGTGGATTTGTGTCAGTGAATTTTTCGTCCGGTTTTTTTGTACCTGTAAGTTTTATCTCAAAATATTCTTCTTCACCGGCTCCAATCGATAATGCTTCACCGGTTTCAATATCGGTATCAGCCTTAATATCAACTCCAGTAGGACCCTTATAGTAATCTCCCTTATAGTAGGCCATCACGCTTCCGACTACTACAAATTGCACCGCTTCCGACATATTATTTCTTACGCAAACCGTAGCGGTTATTTCTACATTATCTCCGTCAGTAATTACGTCATGTATCCCGCACTTATTATTATCAATAACAAGTCCCTCGGTTACAGAATATCCGTCATCTGCAACCGATACATCGTAATATCTGCATTTATCGATTATCACGTAAAAAGAATCATCCGAAATCCATTCTATTTCATAATCGGAGCCCCAACCGCCTCTGCATTCGGAGATCATAACAGCGGTTTCGGGCACAACGTCTCTTATCACAGAGAAAGCAGCCGGATCACCCGTTTCCAGATAAACAGCACTTGCTCCGTATGTAGCTCCGCCATCTATCTGAACAGCATCAGCCTGATATTCTCCGGTAGGCGAGATATAAACCTCATTTACGGTTCTGAGCAAATCATCCGAGCATCCTGACATCATTGACAGAACCGTTGCGAACAAAAACAAACTTGATAACTTTTCAAAAATATTCTTATTCTTCATAAACGATCAGGGTATTTCCTTATGACAGTATATACATCCGTATTTATTTTTCTCCTGCTCTTTTCCGCAGAAAGGACATTTGATCCTGTTTTTGGTAAACAGATCCGCTGCAGACATCAAAAGCGCATCTGCCACGATAAAAGGCTTTTTGCATTTAGGACATATAGCCGCCTGCATGGAAGGATCCACGGGAAATACACTTGCGCAATTAGGGCACGCAGCTTGGACCATGCTCATATTTTCACCCATGATCTTAAATACGTAATCCCTGATGTTCTCGGAAAGATTCTCTATTGCATCGGGCTCTGTAAGGAGCTGCGCCTGCTTCTGCCTGAACACGGGAGGAAGATCATCTACATCGTTACATGCAAAGAGCATCAGCTTACGGTCATTGAGTTCTCTTAATTTATAGAATCTGGACCATTCGTTCCTAACCCATACTGCACTGAAATATTCGGGCTTTGTACCGATAACCGTCATTACCGTAGCACTCTTTAATGCGGCGAATATATAAGGCTCGTAATTCACTCCCAGCTTATCCTGCAGAGTAATCCTGGAAAAGAAAACCTTCAAACCGTAGCTTTCAAGCTTCTTATAAAGCATAAGAGCAATATCGCTGTCTTCGGTACGCTTTTCGGTTTCATCATCGGTTTCCTTATAACAAATGAAAACATCATAAGGTTTCTCACCTGCAGCAATGTTCAGATAATCATCCTGAATCTTTGCAATCTCCATTGCGGCATTTTTCAATTCGGCCTTCTGGGCATCATCTGCCATACTTACAGCTTCATTGAAGGAATCGGAATTTAAGATACTTTCATCCTTAATTCTGTGAAGTGTGGGCATATATCTTCCGGATGTGGGATCCTGAACATATTCGATTCCGTATTCACAAAGAGTCTGAGCCCAAAGAACATCAACGAATGATCCGTTCTCCGCCAGTATCTCATCATATACGCGGAAAGCTCTGTCAAACTCACACTGCTGTCTGAGCTTATTAGCCCTGTTGAGAAGATCGATATATTTTCCTGTACTTCCGCTTACGATATTGGTGGTACCGCAATAATCACATGTACATACGGAATTACCCAATTTAAGAGGTGCTCCGCAACACTGACAACTTAATGCTTCTACGTTCATT
>JAEEXJ010000006.1 GCA_016291475.1 Lachnospiraceae bacterium
GACCCCTTAGAGAGTATGAGGTAGATAGGAATGGTGTGTAAGAGCAGTAATGCTCTCAGCTGACATTTACTAATAGGTCGAAGGCTTATCCTGTTGTTGCCAAGATGGATGTTTGATCTAGTTCGGATTCGGTTTTGAAGGAACAGATAATATAGTAAGGCCCAGTGGCTCAGTTGGTTAGAGCGCCGCCCTGTCACGGCGGAGGTCATCGGTTCAAGTCCGTTCTGGGTCGTTTGCCGAAAGGTTCGGTGTTCCAAAGTGCCGATGTGGCTCAATTGGCAGAGCAGCTGATTTGTAATCAGCAGGTTATCGGTTCGATTCCGATCGTCGGCTTTTAATTGAATATATGGGTGGATTCCCGAGTGGCCAAAGGGGACAGACTGTAAATCTGCTGCAAATTGCTTCGATGGTTCGAATCCATCTCCACCCACTTCCTTTTTAGGAAACGACGCGGGGTAGAGCAATCCGGTTAGCTCGTCGGGCTCATAACCCGGAGGTTGCAGGTTCAAATCCTGTCCCCGCTATTTTGTAGGGTAAGGATCAAACCGAAAACCTGCAGATGCCCAGATAGCTCAGTTGGTAGAGCAGCGGACTGAAAATCCGCGTGTCGCTGGTTCGATTCCGGCTCTGGGCACGAATAAGAGATCTCTGAATGAGGTCTCTTTTTTGTTATAAACAGTCTGTTTCGTAATATTTTTTGTCAAAAATACTCCCGGCCGGATTGCAGAGTTTGGGTAATTTATATAAATATACAAAAATAGTAGGTTTATTGGCCTCAAACCCTTGAAAAAACGGAATTTCGACTGTAGAATATGGGATAGTTTTGCAACGTATTAATGTTTTGTTTCAGATTAGAAAGGTGTCATAAATGAGTCAGGAATTATTAAATATCAAAAATCTCTGTGTCCGTATAGAGGAAAAAGAGATTCTTAAAGGCCTTGACCTTTCGATCGGTGAAGGCGAAACCCACGTAATAATGGGTCCCAACGGTGCCGGAAAATCAACTCTCGGCAACACCCTTATGGGAAAAGAGGAATATGAGGTTACATCCGGAGAGGTTACCTTTATGGGTGAGGATCTTCTTGAGATGGCTACCGATGAAAGGGCTAAAAAAGGTCTTTTTATGACTTTCCAGAATCCTATTGAGGTTCCCGGAGTCAGACTTTCCGAGTTTACAAGAAGTGCATGCGAAGCTGTAGGTAACAGAATGTCTCTTTGGAATTTCAAAAAGGCGGCTCAGGAACAGATGAAGGTTCTTAATATGGATCCCTCATATCTTGACAGAGAGCTTAACCTCGGATTCTCCGGCGGCGAGAAGAAAAAGGCAGAGATCTTCCAGCTTCTTATGTTAAAACCCAAGCTTGCCATTCTTGACGAGACTGATTCGGGTCTTGATGTCGATGCGGTACGTACCGTATCGGAGGGTGTAAGAGCATATCATGAGCAGGTCGGCGGTTCTCTTTTGATCATTACACATTCCACCAAGATCCTTGAGTCACTTAATGTAGACAAGGTTCATGTTCTTGTGGACGGCAAAGTTGTAGCCGAGGGCGACGAGAAGCTTGTCAGTGAGATCAATGAAAACGGATTTGAAAAATATATGAAGGCATAAATATGAGCGAAGAAAAAACTTACGTAGAGGATATCAACAGGACCATCTACGACGTTATTGACGACGACAGTGATGCCTTCAAATTGGAGCAGGGTCTCACTGAGGACATAGTCCGTCAGATATCCGATCAGAAACAGGATCCCGACTGGATGAGGGATTTCAGACTTAATTGTCTAAAGCTTTATAACAAATCACAGCACCCCAATTGGGGCCCCAGTATCGATGGTCTGGACATGAATGTGATCTACACATATGTCCGCCCCAATACAAAAATGCAGCATACCTGGGATGAAGTGCCCGAGGATATAAAAAATACCTTTGAACGTTTGGGAATACCCCAGGCAGAGCGTACATCGCTGGCAGGTGTCGGAGCACAGTATGACTCCGAACTTGTCTATCACAACATGCAAAAAGAAGTCGAGGAGCAGGGAGTTGTTTACTGTGACTTCGAAAGTGCGCTGAAGGGAGAGTATGCGGATCTGATCCATGAGAAGTTCATGACACTCCTCCCTCCTACCGATCACAGATACAATGCACTACACGGCGCAGTGTGGTCAGGCGGATCATTTGTGTATGTTCCCAAGGGAGTCAAGGTTTCCGTACCGCTTCAGTCTTATTTCAGACTTAACGCGAAGGGTGCCGGCCAGTTCGAGCATACGCTTATAATCGTAGAAGATGATGCGGACCTTCACTTTATCGAGGGCTGTTCCGCACCCAAATATAATGTTGCGAACCTGCACTCGGGTTGTGTTGAGCTGTTTGTAGGAAAAAATGCAAAGCTCAGATACTCAACTATTGAGAGCTGGTCCAAGAATATGTATAACCTTAACTCCAAGAGAGCTCTGGTTGAGGAAGGCGGAAGAATGGAGTGGGTATCCGGATCCTTCGGATCTCATGTTTCTTACCTGTATCCTTCCACGATCCTTAAAGGTGATAATTCCACCATGGAATACACCGGAATTGCTTTTGCGGGTGCGGGACAGGATCTTGATACCGGAATGAAGGTAGTTCATTTGGGCAAAAATACTTCTTCCGTGGTAAATACCAAGTCAATCTCCAAAAACGGCGGTATCAATACCACGAGAACCTCCGTACAGGTAATGCCTCAGGCTAAGGGCGCAAAATCCATAGTAAGCTGTGAGTCCCTTATGCTGGACAGCGAGTCGAAATCGGATACGATTCCCGTAATGGATATACGTACGGATGATGCGGATGTCGGACATGAAGCTACCATAGGAAGCATTTCCGATGAGGCAGTATTTTACATGATGAGCAGAGGCATGAGTGAGGAGGACGCAAGAGCACTCATAGTAAGCGGCTTTGCCGATAATGTTTCCAGAGAGCTTCCCATGGAATATGCTGCCGAGATGAACAATCTGATAAGGCTTGAGATGAAAGGGACAATAGGATGATGGCTGAAACGATCAAAATTAACAGCCTCGTTCCTCCCACATGGAACAGGCTTAAAGTAAACGATGTAGCGGTAGATATGCCTGCAAGTCTGAATACGGGTGTATTCTCGGACGGACTTAATACAGAGACCGTAAATCTTTCGGACTGGAATATCGAAACCGGTTGCGGCGCAGGCTTATCCGATTTTTTGGATAAAAACGGAGCAAAGCCCGTTTTGGTAAAGACAGACGGAGATAAGCTCCTCACCATTAAGAAAACATGCGAATGCAGCACGGCGGATGTGCTTTGTTTTGAGGCAGGTGAGGGAGAAACTATTAATATCCTGACCGATGTAACCTCTGATGAAAAAACTGATGAGGCATCCGTTCTGAGAATATTGATAAAAGCCGGCAAGGGAGCCAAGGTAAATCTGGCTCAGGTGATCAGACCCGGAAAGGGACTTATAGTTGTAAACGATATCGGAACCGTAGCCGAGGAAAATGCGCAGATCAATATCGTACAGGTATTTACAGACGGAACGGATATCTATTCAGGATGCAGAACCGACCTCAGAGGAAAAGAAGCCTATGCGGAGAACAGAGTCGGACTTGTCAGGACAAACGGTCAGACTCTTGATATGAATTATGTTATGAAGCATCTTGCTCCCAAGACAAAGGCGGAGATCAATGTATCGGGAGCGCTTTCCAAGAAGGCTCAGAAAACATTCAGAGGCACCATCGATTTTGTACGCGGATGTTCCGAGTCTGACGGAGCTGAGGCGGAAAGCATGCTTCTTCTTGATGATACGGTAGTTAACAAGACAGTTCCTCTGATCCTTTGTACAGAAGAAAACGTTGCGGGAAGCCATGGCGCAACCATCGGAAAACCTGCGGAAGACATGATCTTCTACATGATGAGCAGAGGAATCTCGAAAGAAAAGGCGATCAAGATCCTCGAGAGAGCTTCTCTTGAAGCTGCAGCAAATCACATCGAAGATGAAGGCGCAAAACAGTACGTACTTGATATAATAGCGGAAAAATACGCAAATGACTGATCAGGAACTTAAAAACAAGGTAATAGAATACAGGAAGCTCTTCCCGCTTTTGTCGGACGACTTTGCTTATCTGGACAATGCAGCCACCACGCAAAAGCCGGTATCCGTGCTTGATGCGATGAAGGACTACTATGAGAAGGATAATGCAAATCCTTTCAGAGGAGTCTACGACTTAAGCGAAAGAGCAACCGAAAGATACGAAAATGCAAGAGCAAAGACCGCGGCATTCATAAATGCGGGATCTCCCGAAGAGATCGTGTTTGTGAGAAATGCCACTGAGGCACTGAATCTTCTTGCATATTCATGGTGCGAGGACAATATTTCGGAAGGCGATGAGATCGTCGTATCCGTTATGGAGCATCATTCCGATTTCCTGCCCTGGAAGTATATGGCGGAAAAAAAGAACGCTAAGCTGGTTAAGCTCGAACCTGACGAGGCCGGCGCAGTAACCGACGAAGAACTTGACAAGTGCCTTTCCGAAAAGACTAAAATCGTGGCGCTTACTCAGGTTTCAAATGTTCTCGGAAGAGTAAACGACATCAAGCATATTGCGGAGAAGGTTCATGCTGCCGGAGCACTTATAAGTGTGGACGGTGCCCAGAGCGTTCCTCATATGAAGGTTGATGTCAAAGACCTTGACGTCGATTTTCTCTCTTTTTCCGGACACAAGATGTACGCCCCCATGGGTATCGGTGCGCTTTATGCGAAAAAAGAACATCTGGAAAATATGCGTCCCTTCATGTACGGCGGGGAAATGATACAGACTGTACATTGGGACAGGGTAACATATGCCGAAGTTCCCCACAAATTTGAGGCGGGAACCGTAAATGTAGGCGGAGCCGTAGGACTTTCTGCTGCAATCGATTTTATAAATGAGGTCGGTTGGGATATAATGGAAGCACAGGAAGAAAAGCTCAGCCGAAAAGCGGTCGAGGGTATCAAATCTGTTAAGGGTATCCGCCTTATCGGTTCCGATAAACCTGAGGATCACAAGGGAATCGTTACTTTTATGGTAGAGGATGTCCATCCCCATGATGTTGCCGATATTCTCGGAAGAGCCGGTGTATGCGTGAGAGCCGGTCATCATTGTGCGCAGCCTCTTATGGACCATCTCGGAGTCAAGTCCACATGCAGAGCCAGCTTTGCTTTCTATAATACAGAAGAAGAAGTGGACAGATTCCTTGAGGAGTTGTCCAAAGTAAGGGGATTGATGGGATATGGATTTTAAAACCTTTTATAACGAGGTTGTTACTGACCACAACTTGCATCCGCTTCATAAGCATGCGATCGAAAATCCGGATTTTGAAATGGAAGGAGTAAATCCTTCATGCGGAGACGAGATAACTCTTCAGCTCAAAGTAAGTGACGGAGTGATCGCAGACGGAGGCTTTGTCGGCGACGGATGTGCCATTTCACAGGCGTCTGCAGACATCATGATCGATATGATCATCGGAAAAAAGACCGAGGAAGCCCTTCATTATGCGGACATGTTTATAAGGATGATCAAGAGCGAAGCAACTCCCGAAGAGATAGAAGAACTTCAGGAAGCGGGTGCTTTGGCGGACATTTCACATATGCCTGCGAGGGTAAAATGTGCGGTGCTCGGATGGCACACTCTTGATGAAATGATCGGTAAAAAGAACAAATAAGATTATGCCGCCCGCCTAAGCAAAAGCGGACGGCTTTTTTATGGGATTTTCTCAATTTTTGTGATAAACTATAAGTTACCCCGAATCTGCCCTGTCAGGATGGGGATAAGGGGTTTTTGTTGATTTACATATACGGATAAAACGGTAGAAAAATGGCTAAGATCATATGCCTGCTCGGAAAAAGCTGCAGTGGGAAAGACACAATATATAAAAAGCTGATTGCGGACGAGAGTCTTGACCTTGTTCCTCTTGTCACCTATACAACGAGACCCATGAGAAACGGTGAGCAGGAAGGCAGGGAATACCACTTTACCGATGAGGCCGGTTTCAATTCTCTGAAAGAGCAGGGCAGGGTCATAGAAGACCGTTCCTATGATACGGTTTACGGCCTTTGGAGATATTTTACCGTAGACGACGGAACCTTCGATCCAAGCGGTAAGAACGTGATCGCTGCGGCGGGTACTATCCCCGCATTTATAAGGCTCAGGGATCACTTCGGAGCGGATAATACAGTGGCTCTGATGATAGAGACCGATGATGGGATCAGGCTTGAGAGAGCCATGAGACGTGAGAAAAAACAAGCGGCTCCAAGATATAAGGAGATGTGCAGAAGATTCATCACCGATTCTGAGGACTTCGACGAGGAGAAACTGAAGGAAGCCGGAGTTATCGATATTTTCATGAATAATGACGATCTTGCCAAGTGCGTTGATGAAGTGAAGGAATTTATCAGGCAGCTTTAATGGATATAAGAGTAAACCAGGTAAATCAAACAGCTCAGGTTGCGCAATCACAGCATGTTCAGGAATCCGACGGCAGCTTTAAATTCATGCTTGCCAGCAATATCGAGGAAGCCGAACTTGCGGGGAAACTCAGTGCGCTCATGGAGCAGATCGATGCAGAGGGTAAGAAACTCGCAAAGCGCAGGGATGTCAAAGACATGAGACATTACCGCAGCCTGGTCAAGGATTTCTTAAATGAGGTAGTAACCCATTCCCATTCTTTTACCAGAGAGAATTTCCTGGACAGAAAAGGAAGACACAGGGTTTACGGTATAATAAGGCTGGTTGATGACAACCTCGATCAGCTGGCTCAGGAACTGATGAGAGACGAGAAGGATAATCTCGAGATCTTAAACAAGATCGGTGAGATAAGAGGGTTGCTGCTGGATATCTTCACCTGACAGGGGGGCAAACGATGCCGAAGCTTTCTCAGATAATCGGACAGGATCTTATCAAAAAACAGATACAGGAGTCGGTCGAAAATGACAGAGTGGCTCAGGCATATATCCTTACGGGTGAAAAGGGTGCCGGTAAGGAATTTATAGCGTCCGCGTTTGCTCAGTTCCTGGTGTGCGAAAACAGAGGAACGGATGCCTGCGGAGAGTGCCATTCCTGCAAACAGGCGGAAAGCCGGGTACATCCCGACATTAAATATGTGATCCACGAAAAACCCAATTCCATCGGAGTTGATGAAGTAAGGGATCAGATCTGCAACGATCTTCCGATAAAGCCTTATCAGGCCCCGCGTAAGATCTACATCGTAAGTGAAGCGGATAAGCTTACAACTCAGGCTCAGAACGCGCTTTTGAAAAGCCTTGAAGAAGCCCCGGCCTATGCGGTCATTCTGCTTCTTGTAGGGAATCTTCAGATGATGCTTCCGACGGTTCGCTCAAGATGTATTACATGGGAACTTAAACCCGTTCCGGGCGATGTTCTGAAAAAGTATCTGATGAAGGAACTTCAGGTTCCGGATTACAGAGCCGATGTTGCCATAGCATTTGCTCAGGGAAATCTCGGCAAGGCCCGGGATATGGCTTCAAGCGATGATTTTTCCGCAATGCAGGCTGCGGCTCAGTCCGTGGTCAAAAATGCCCGTGATGATTCCATAGCCGATATGATCGCGCTTGTAAGGAGTCTTGCGGAATATAAGGTGGATCCGGGGGAATTCCTGGATATGATCACCGTATGGTACAGGGATATACTTATGTTCAAGGCAACCGGTGAAACGGACAGCCTTGTTTATAAAGACGATATTTCCATTATACGAAAAGCTTCCAGAAGAAGCAGTTATGAAGGTATCGAAGAGGTGCTCCAGGCTATAAGCAGGGCACGCGAAAGATTAAGAGCGAATGTCGGCTTTGAGATAACCATGGAACTTCTCTTTGCCGTGATTCAGGAGAACGGATGATAAAGGGCATAACCTGCCCCGGGAGTTAAGATGAAAGTAATAGCTGTAAGATTTAAGACCGGCGGGAAGAGTTATTTTTTTGATCCCGCAGATATAGATCTCAAAAAGGATGATCATTGTATCGTAGAAACCGTAAAGGGCATCGAATATGCGCTGGTTGTAAGCGATATTCAGGATGTGGATGAATCAAGGATCACAGTGCCTCTCCGCAAGGTCCTCAGAAAAGCCACAGATGCGGATGACAGACAGGTAGCCGAGAACGCTTCCAGAGAAAAGAATGCATACCGCATCGCACAGGAGAAGATCGCGGAGCACGGACTTGACATGAAACTTACCGATGTCGAGTATGCTTTTGATAACAGTAAGATTGTTTTCTTTTTCGTAGCGGAGCAGAGAGTTGATTTCAGAGATCTCGTAAAAGATCTGGCCGGAATCTTCAGGACCAGGATCGAGCTCAGACAGATAGGTGTAAGGGATGAGGCCAGAAGCCTCGGTGGTTTCGGTGCATGCGGAAGACCTCTTTGCTGCTCCGAATTCTTAAGTGATTTCGTTCCCGTATCCATCAAGATGGCAAAGGAACAGAATCTTTCCCTTAATCCCACCAAGATCTCGGGAGTCTGCGGAAGACTTATGTGTTGTCTTAAGTATGAAGAAGAGGCATACGAGGAACTGAATTCCACCATGCCGGCTCTTGGCGACTATGTTGCAACTTCCGACGGAATGAGGGGCGAAGTATCCAGCATCAACGTACTCAGACAGATTGCAAAGGTTCTTGTAGAAAACGGAGACGATAAGGAACTGCGTGATTATCCGGCAGCGGATATTACCGTTCTTCGCAGGAAGAAAGGAAAGCGCGGAGGAAGCCATGCGAGCATAGCAGCGGAGGATTCTCCGGAAATGCTGGCACTTCTTGAAGACGAAGCAAGGGAGAAAAAATCTGAAAATAACCGTAACAATAAACCCTCAGGATCCGAGCAGGGCGGTAAAAAGGACCATCAGGATAAGAACCGCGGCGGAAACCAGGGCGGAAACAGAGATAAAAAGCCCCACAACAATAACGGCAAAAACGATAACAGAAACCGCGACAAACGCGGAAAAGGCGAGAGAGATAAGCAAAGTGGCGGAGAGTCGGGTCAGTCTTAAGGGCGCAGAGAGAATAGACGATCTCCAGAGAGCGGGACTAAGGATAATACAGGATCCCGAGAGGTTCTGTTTTGGCATGGATGCAGTGCTCCTCAGTCATTTTGCCAAGGTACCGGCTTCGGGAAAGCTTCTCGATCTTGGTACCGGAACAGGAATAATCCCCATACTTATGAGTGCTCTTTCCGGTGCATCCCATCTGACCGGACTTGAGATTCAGGAAGAAAGCGCCGACATGGCCTTAAGGAGCATTCGCTTAAACGGACTTGAGGATAAGATCTCTGTCGTAAAAGGAGATATCAAAGAGGCAGGAAGTTTATTTTCCCATGCCTTTTTTGATGTAATAACCTGTAATCCTCCGTATCTGCAGGGGGATCACGGCATAGTGAACCCCTCGGATGCCAAGGCTATAGCAAGACATGAAATACTGTGCACGCTGGAAGATGTGATAAGCGCAGCGGAAGTTTTGCTAAAACCCGGCGGGCATTTTTACATGGTCCACAGACCCTTCAGACTGTCTGAGATCATGAACGTGATGCATGCCCACAAGCTGGAACCCAAGAGAATGAGACTGGTCTATCCCATGGCGGATAAAGAACCCAATATGGTCCTTATCGAGGGGATAAGAGGGGCAAATATGAGGATCGAAGTGGAAAAGCCCCTGATCCTTCAAAATCCCGATGGCAGTTATACCGATGAAGTTAAGGAGTGGTACGGATTCTGATGGAAGGAATGCTGTGTCTTTGCGCAACACCCATAGGTAATCTCGGAGATATGTCCCCGAGAATATTGGAGTGCCTTGAAAGCGCCGATCTTATCGCGGCCGAGGATACCAGAAACAGCATAAAGCTTCTCAATCATTTCGATATCCATACCCCCATGACCAGTTATCACGAATACAATAAATATGACAAAGCCGCAGAACTTGTGGGGGTTATGAGAGAGGGTAAGACCGTTGCGCTGATAACAGATGCGGGAACACCGGCCATTTCGGATCCGGGGGAGGTCCTGGTTGCCATGTGTGTAGAGGCGGGCATTACCGTTACTTCCCTCCCCGGCCCCTGTGCATGTATCACCGCTCTTACACTTTCGGGATTAAATACCAGAAGATTCGTCTTTGAAGGTTTTATTCCCAGGGAAAAGAAAGAAAGGGCAGAAGTCCTTAAAAGCATCGAAAAAGAGACCAGGACCATGATCTTCTACGAAGCGCCCCATCATCTCAAGGGTACCCTGGCAGATCTGTCGGATGCGCTTTCCGGCGGAAAAGGACGTAAGATCGCACTTTGCAGGGAACTTACCAAGAAGTTCGAAGAGGTCATTCATACCACTATCGGCGGTGCCGTACTCAAATATGAAAATGAAGAACCAAGGGGCGAATACGTCCTTGTTATCGAGGGTATGGATCCCGAGGAATTAAAAGCATCGGCCCGTGCATCCTGGGAAGAGATGAGCATTGAAGACCATGTTAAGATGTACGAAGACAGAGGGCTCGATCATAAAGAAGCCATGAAAGCCGCAGCGGCGGACAGGGGAGTTTCCAAGAGAGATATTTATGCGTATCTGGAAAAAACAGGCAAAAAATAGAAGCTCTTAGCCCTTCGGAAGCCGTTTTCATTGCTTTTTAGCGCCCGAAGTGCTAATCTTTTAAAGGTTTTAGCGGTATTTTCACCGAATAAACAAGTTTAATTACAGAGAGGTTTTCAAAATGGCTGAACAGGCAAAACAGGGAGGATGGCGTGCCAATAAGTGGGTTCGCGCAGCTATTCCCGCACTTCTTCTTCACTGCAGTATCGGTACCGTTTACTGCTGGTCGATCTTTTCACAGGAGATCGCGGATTACATCGGATACTCAAAGGGAGCTGTTGAATGGGCGTTCTCTTTTGCTATCTTTTTCCTCGGAATGAGCGCAGCTTTCCTCGGAAACATCGTTGAGAAGGACATCCACAAGTCTTCACTCATCGCCACCATTTGTTTCTCCGTAGGAATGCTCCTTACCGGCGTATTCATCATGTACGGCGGATCTCATCAGCACAGCCCCGTTGCGCTTGTAGGTATTTATCTCAGCTACGGATTTATCATGGGTGTAGGACTCGGTACCGGATACCTTTCACCTGTTAAGACCCTTATGCTCTGGTTCCAGGACAGAAAGGGACTTGCTACCGGACTTGCGGTTGCAGGATTCGGAGCTGCTAAGGCTATCGCAAGCCCTATCATGCAGGGAATGCTTAACGGACTCGGAAACGGCGGAATCTACAAGATGTTCATGATCCTTGCAGGTGTTTATTTCGTAATGATGTTCGTAGGACATCTTCTTCTTGCAAAGCCCGCTGACTGGCACGAGCCTCAGAACAGCGCAGACAAGCCCAAGATCATGGATGTTCTCAAGACCAAGCCCCTTACCAACTACATCGGTATCTGGGTTATGTTCTATATCAACATCACCTGCGGACTCGCTCTTATCTCTCAGGAGAAGATGATCGTTAAGTGCGTGGGTCTTGCGGCTATGGCAGGTGTCATCTCCACCGTATCAGCTATATTCAATGCCGGCGGACGTCTCGGATTCTCCGCTTGGGCAGATACCATGAAGGACAGAAATACCATCTATAAGATGATCTTTGTTCTTTCCATCGCATTTACCGCACTTGTAATGCTCACCGGCGGAATCAAGAACGGCGAGGGTAACGGACTTCTTATCTTCCTTGTACTTGCACTTATCTTCGTAGTAAATGCAGGATACGGCGGAGGATTCTCCAATGTACCCACCCTCCTTTCCGACCACTACGGAATGGGTTCCATCTCAGCTATCCACGGAATCACCCTTTCCGCATGGGCTTTTGCGGGACTTACCGGCAACCAGGTTGCAACCTATATCGTTAACCATACCGGAGAGTTCGTAGAGCACGGAACCGATGCCGCAGGAAAGGCTATCATGATCAATCCTGTCGGATATCAGAACGTACTTATTTTCACCATTGCACTTTATATTCTTGCACTTATTCTTTGCCTTGTACTTGTTAAGCCTTCAAATACCAAAGGTGCAAAATAATGTATTCATGTGACACATGCGTAAATTACGTGTATGATGAAGAAGACGATTCATACGATTGTATGGTCGAAATGGATGAGGATGATGCATACCGTATAAATGCCGACAGCAGGGCTCAGTGCCCGTATTACAGGCTGGATGACGAATACGCGGTTGTCAGACATCAAATGTAATAAGGAGAATAACTATGACAAGAGATACTAAACTCGGAATTAACGATTATTGGTTTGTAGCACTTATATTCCTGGCAGCACTTCTCGGCCCCATTCCTTTTCTGGGACTTATCATTTACGGTGCTGTAGCTGAAAACAGTAAGGTTATCAAGGATGGAAGCAAGATTGCGATCATTCTCTATGCAGGCGTAAAGATCCTTCAGTATGTACTCGACGTAGTTGTTTATCTTGTCAGATGTTTTGATGTATCCGAGTACGGACTTAACGGATTCTACAACTTCATGAACAGAGTTGATTACTTCATCGACGGAGTATTTTACGGTGCGATCCTTGTATTCCTTATCATCAATGTGGTCAAGGGACTTTCGGTATCTTCCGTTTCTTCTCAGGCCGTTAATCCTCTTCTTGCAGCAGGAATCGAAAAGGCTGAAAAAGAAGCAGCACAGACAGCGGCTCCAGCTTCTGCACCCGCAGCAGCACCCGCTAAGGAAGAGGCCCCCAAGAAGACTCCCGAGGTTTGCCCCAATTGCGGAAAGAAGCTTGCCGAAGGCGTAAAATTCTGCGCAGGATGCGGAACCAAGATCGGTTGATTTATGAATTCAACAATGCAAACGGACAGGTAAAAACCTGTCCGTTTTTTTTAGCAAAAAATAGTAGGTTTATCTTCAAAAAATGTGGAGAAACCGCGGTTTCAATGATATAATCGATTGTAGCGGTATCCGGCAATGATCTGTTTGCCAAGATTGTCAACTTTTGGGGTGTTGACGGCTTTGCAAACAGTTAAATTACACTAAGGTGCTGCTATATGGCTGGTGACGGCGTGCTCTATACTCCGGACCAAAGGTTCGAGATACAAGAGGGCAAGAAAAAAGGCCTGAACACAACGGTTTATGAAGACCCCGGCTTCCTGGCGATACAGATGAGAGAAATCCGTTTGGCCCTGGAAAAAGGTCTTGATGTTAGTGTGCTCAGAAACCCGGAACTTGACTGGCTCCAGATGGGAGAGATACGTCTGGGACTTGAGAGCAAGGTGGATGTAAGCCGTTATGCCAAGCCGGAGATCTCTTCTCACGCAATGCGTCAGATCAGAAAAGGTCTTGAGAGCGGTATCGACATATCCGGGTTCCTGGATTATCCGCCTCTGATCGTCCGTCAGATACGTAAATCAAGACGTGACGGCGTAGATATCATGAAATATGTCGGAGAGGGATACAAAGAAGATCAGCTTGAGCAGATCCGTATCGCTCTTACGAGAAAAATACCCATTGAACAGTACCTGAGAGTCGAATTCAGAGCTCCCTCCATCGGTGAGTTCAGAAGCGGCCTTGAAAAGGGCCTTGATATAACTCCCTATGTCAACACCGCGTTTGAGTGGCGGCAGATGAGGGAGATAAGACTCGGGCTTGAAAAAAGAATAGACACCTCTCTTTATTCGAATCCTTATTTCCATGCAACACAAATGAGGGAAATAAGACTCGGACTTGAAGAAGGTCTTGATGTAAGTTCATATGCCCATATCCGTTTTTCCGCTGCGGATATGAGATCCATGAGGGAAAAACTGAAAGAGGAAGTTTCGAGGGCCGCACAGATCTCGGAGACATCCGATTCCATCGACTTTGAGAAACTCGGACAGCTCCTGGAAGAAGATCCCCTTGCCGAGGTCGGTCTTCCTTTCAAGATAGTTGTCTCCCCCGACGGAATGGAAGCATATCTGTCCATCGCCAACTTAAACAACAGGCCTACCGAGGACGAGGTTCTCAAAGAGCTCTGGGCCTGCAAGATCAGAAAAGGAATACTTCGTAAAGAGATCACCAAAGCCTGTGACGGAACTTACGAAGAAGATACCGTTCTTATCGCAGTCGGTAAAAACGTGGAAAACGGACGCGACGGATGGTATGAGTATTTCTTTAAAACAGATGTGAACAGAAAGCCCAAGCTTCTCCCCGACGGCTCTGTTGATTACCATGACATAGAATGGTATGACGCGGTCAAGAAGGGCGACAAGCTCGCTTTTTATCATAAGGCGGAGGACGGTATCGACGGCTATGATGTCGAAGGCAACATCCTCAAGTCCACAAGAGGCAAGGAACAATCGATACTGTCCGGTAACGGATTCCAGATGGATTCCGACAGATGCACTTACTACGCCAAGATAGACGGCATGGTCAAGCTTGACGACGACAGACTTGAAGTAAGCGAGATGCTGGAAGTTGATGAGATCAACTCCTCGATCGGAAATATCATCTTCAACGGATCCGTGCATGTCAGGGGAAATGTAGGTGCCGGAGTTACCATCAAAGCAGGCAAGGACATTATCGTCGACGGATTTATCGAGGGAGCGAACCTCGAAGCGGCCGGAGAGATCATCCTCAGAAAGGGAATGAACGGCTCGGGAAAGGGCAAGATAAAGGCCGGAGGAAACGTAACTGCCAAGTTCCTTGAATCTGCGGATGTATATGCAGGCGGAATGATCCATATCGACTACGCCATGAACAGTGTCCTTTATTCCGAGGAAACAGTCGAAGCCAAGCTCAGAAACGGTACCATCGTCGGAGGCGTATGTACCGGAGTAAAGGGAGTGTCGGCCCAGAATATAGGAACGAGGGCAGCGGTACAGACAACAATACGTGCAGGTTCTTCAACCGCACTTATGAAACTCAATAATGAGATATACAGGCAGCTGAGCAGTACGAACGAGGAGATCAGGATCCTGGAAAATGTCCGCAGGGAAATGGAAGGAAAACTGAACGCCGAGCAGCTGGCAGAGCAGCCTGTTTACGAGAAAGTACAAAACGCCCTCTATACAAAGGGAAAAGAAGCCGAAGAGCTTGTTGCAAAACAGGAAGAGGTAAGAGCAAGACTGCTTGAACTCAGCAGGGCGGTCATAGAAGCAAAAGGTACCATATATGACGGCGTAAAAGTCTGGCTCGGTGATGTTACCTGGAACAGCGAGAAGGACCTCACGGATGTTACGCTTCGCAAGGTAAGAAAAGGTTCCGACGAAAAGGTTCTGGCTTACCATAACAACAAGGATCCCAAAGACCCCGACGCACTCGTTGAATAAATTATTACGGCGGATATCACGTCAAGAGGCTGGCATATGGGCAAAATTCTGATCATTACCGGAAAACTGGTTGAGAGGGAAGAGCTCTCCGAGATACTGAAGGATAATTACGATGTCATCTGCGCATCAAACGGCGAAGAAGGCAGAAAATATCTTTTGGAAAACGGAGCTGATCTTGAGTGCGTTTTCATAAGGGCAGATCTTCCCGGAATATCCGGCGAGGCACTTGTGAAGGCGTCCTCCGAGAGCGGGCTTACCAAAAAGGTTCCTTTTATCGTCATAGAAGGAGAGGACGATCCCGATACTCCTGCCTCATGGTTTGAGATGGGAGTAATGGATTTTGCCAGAAAGCCCTTCAGATCCAAGCCTATCAGAAGGAGGGTCGAGAACCTTTCGAGGATAATCAAAAAGCAGGCCGCTTCTTCGGTTAAACTCGGAACGCAGGACGAGACGCTCAAAAAGCAGTTTAAGCTTTTGTCATTGCAGTCGGAAGAGCTTAAAAAGAGCAGAAATCTCTTAATGGCATCTCTGGGTTCCATCGTTGAAGACAGAAACCTTGAGCATTCGGATCATATAATGCACGTCAAAGAATTTACCAAGATCATCGGTCTTCAGATGATGCAGGATTATCCCGATCTGGGACTTACCAAGGAAAAGGTTGAGGTATATTCCATCGCCAGTATGCTTCATGATATAGGCAAGATAAGCCTTCCGGATAATGTTATATTAAAGCCCGGAAGACTCACGCCGGAAGAACAGGAACTTATGAAGTCACACACTTCAAAAGGATGTGAACTTCTTGAGGGTATTAAAGGGTACATCAGTAAGGATTATTTCAACGCCGCATATGATATCTGCAAATATCATCATGAAAAATATGACGGCGGCGGGTATCCTTACGGATTGTCCGGGGATGATATTCCGCTTTCTGCCCAGATAGTCGGTATAGCCGATATATACGACGGACTGGTCAGTGAGAGAATATATAAAAAGGCATTGCCCAAGAGCAGGGCTTTTGAACTGATCATATCAGGGGACTGCGGCGCATTTGCACCAAAGGTTATGGATTCGTTCAGAAAGTGCCGCGAAAAATTTGAGGCTCTGATAGACCAGTCAAATATGGAACTGGCCGATTCGGATGATTGACAGGAGAACGTATGGAAGCAAAACAGATCATTGAAGAAGGCAAAGGGGTACTCGGGATCGAATTCGGTTCCACCAGAATCAAGAGCGTTCTTACGGACGCATCACACAATATCCTGGCGACAGGCATCTACGATTGGGAGAACTCCCTTGTAGACGGTATCTGGACCTATCCCATGGACGAGATAATGAAGGGAATGCGCGGAAGCTACTCATCACTCGTCTCAGATGTAAAAGAAAAATATCAGACAAGCATCAAGAGTCTGTCAGCTGTAGGAATCAGCGCGATGATGCACGGCTACCTTCCCTTTGATAATGACGGAAAGCAGCTTGCGGAGTTCAGAACCTGGAGAAATACCATGACTGCCGAGGCAGCAGGCGTGCTCTCCAAAGAATTTAACTTTAACATTCCCCAGAGATGGAGCATCGCTCACCTCTATCAGGCGATCCTCTCCGGTGAAGATCATGTAAAAGATATTTCTTTCCTCACCACACTTGCGGGTTATATCCACTTCCGCCTTACCGGCGAAAAGAATATGGGAGTCGGCGAAGCGTCCGGAATGTTCCCCATCAATCCCGAAACCTGCGATTATGATGAGAAGATGATCGCATCATTCGATGCACTTATTTCAGGCAAAGGATTTTCATGGAAAATAAAGGACATCCTTCCCACTGTTCTTAAGGCCGGAGAGAAGGCGGGAACGCTTACCGCAGAAGGTGCGGCTCTTTTGGATGAGAGCGGAGAGCTCCGGGCGGGTGCAGTATTTGCTCCTTGCGAGGGAGATGCCGGAACCGGAATGTGTGCAACCAATGCCGTAAAACCCGGAACAGGCAATATTTCCGCAGGAACAAGTGTATTCTCGATGGTTGTTCTTAAAGAGAATCTGGGCAAGCCTCACGAAGAGATCGATGTGGTAACCACACCCGAAGGACTTCCCGTTGCCATGGTCCACTGCAATAACTGCTCATCGGATATCAATGCATGGGTTAAGCTCTTTGCCGATTTTGCCAAGGTCATGGGTCTTGAAGTAAATGTCGGTGATATCTATACCAAGCTTTTCACCGATGCATATAAGAACGGAGCTGCGGACTGCGGCGGAGTCTTAAGCATCAACTATTTCTCGGGAGAGCCCGTAACCGGTCTTGTAAACGGAAGACCCATGGTGATCAGAACTCCCGATGCAGACTTTACAATGGCTAATTTCATGCGCAGCAACATCTACAGCGCATTTGCAACTCTTAAGTACGGAAATGACATTCTTTCCCGCGAAGAGAATGTTAAGACGGAAGTAATGATGGCACAGGGAGGCCTTTTCAAGACTCCTCTTGCAGCTCAGCAGATGCTCGCGGATGCCCTCGATTGTCCCGTCACCGTACCCGATACCGCTTCGGAAGGCGGTGCGTGGGGAATGGCAGTTCTTGCCGCATTTGTCCTTAACAAAGAAAGCGGTGAGAGCCTTGGTGATTACCTTGAGAAGAAGGTATTCTCCGGCCAGGGTCAGAAGACATTAAATCCCGATCCTGAGGGGGTTAAGGGATTTGATATATATCTGGAAGGATATAAAAAAGCACTTAAAGCAGAAAAGATAGTGGCTGATTAAAGCTGCTGTCGGACAGGGGAAAACAATGCTCGAAGAATTGAAACAAAAAGTATGTGAAGCAAATCTCCGGCTTCCGAAATACGGATTGGTGACCTTCACATGGGGTAATGTCAGTCAGATCGATCATGAGAAAGGACTCATAGTAATAAAGCCCAGCGGAGTCCCTTACGAGACCATGAAACCCTCCGATATGGTGGTTGTTGATCTCGAAGGAAATGTGGTCGAAGGAGACCTTAACCCTTCATCCGATATGCCTACACATGTAGAACTCTACAAGGCATTTCCCGAGATAGGAGGAGTGGTCCATACACATTCCACCCACGCAACCAGTTGGGCTCAGGCGGGAATAGATATTCCATGCTACGGAACAACCCACGCGGATTATATCTACGGATTTGTTCCATGTCTCAGATGCCTCACCGCTCAGGAGATCGATGAAGCATATGAGAAAAATACCGGAATCCTCATAGTGGATTATTTCCGCGATTCCGGCAAGGATCCGATGGCAGTTCCCGCAGTACTGTGCAAAAACCACGGACCCTTCACATGGGGTAAGGATGCCATGGATGCGGTTCACAATGCGGTTGTACTCGAAGAGGTTGCAAAGATGGCTTATATGGCTCGTTTGATCAATCCCGACATCAAGCCCGCACCTCAGGAACTTCAGGACAAACATTATCTTAGAAAGCATGGTCCGAATGCATATTACGGACAGAAAAAATAACGCAGTATAAACTGCAAAAAAGGAGAGAAAATGGATAACCTTCAGCTCAAGAAATATGCCAACGAAGTACGTAAAGGCATAGTAACCTCAACTCACAGCGCTAAAGCGGGACATCCCGGCGGATCCCTTTCGGCTGCAGACGTATTTACATTCCTTTATTTCGAGGAAATGAACATCGATCCGAAGAATCCCGAAAAAGAAGACCGCGACAGATTCGTTCTTTCCAAGGGACACACCGCTCCCGGACTTTATGCCGCACTCGCTAACAGAGGATATTTCCCCGTAGAGGATCTCAAGACTCTCAGAAAGCTCGGATCATACCTTCAGGGACATCCTAATATGCACATTCCCGGAGTTGATATGGCTTCCGGATCCCTCGGACAGGGAATCAGCGCTGCAGTTGGTATGGCACTCGGTGCTAAGCTTGATAATAAGGACTTCAGAGTTTATACACTTCTCGGAGACGGTGAGATCCAGGAAGGTCAGGTTTGGGAAGCTTCCATGTTCGCCGGATTCCGCAAGCTTGATAACCTCGTAGTCATTGTAGATAATAACGGACTTCAGATCGACGGACCCGTAGACAAGGTATGTTCTCCTTATCCCATCGCCGACAAGTTCAAGGCATTTAATTTCAATGTTGTTGAGATTGACGGACATGATTTTGACCAGATCCGCAGCGCATTCAAGAATGCCAGGGAAACCAAGGGCATGCCTACCTGCATCATCCTTCATTCCGTAAAGGGTAAGGGCGTTTCCTTCATGGAAAACAATGCTGACTGGCACGGCAAGGCTCCCAATGATGAGGAGTACGCTATCGCTATGGCAGATCTTGCCAAGATCGATGAGACACTTTGCTAAACAAACATTAAATTACAAATGCCTATAAAGGCGTGAAAGGGATAAAAATGGCAGACGTTAAAAAGATAGCAACCAGAGAGAGCTACGGAAATGCTCTCAAGGAGCTGGCAGAGGAGTTCCCTCAGCTTGTAGTACTTGATGCTGACCTTGCAGGTGCAACCAAAACCGGCATCTTCAAGAAGGCATATCCTGACAGACATATTGACTGCGGTATCGCAGAGTCCAACATGATGGGCATCGCAGCCGGACTTGCTCTTACCGGAAAGATCCCCTTCGCAAGCTCATTTGCAATGTTTGCTGCGGGAAGAGCGTTCGAGCAGGTTAGAAATTCCATCGGATATCCTCATCTCAATGTTAAGATCGGCGCTACCCATGCAGGTATCACCGTAGGTGAGGACGGAGCTTCTCATCAGTGTAACGAGGACATTGCCCTTATGAGAACCATTCCCGGAATGGTAGTCATGGTTCCTTCGGACGATATCGAAGCTAAGGCAGCCGTAAGAGCGGCTCTTGAGCATGAGGGACCTGTTTATATCAGATTCGGACGTGCGGCAGTACCCGTGATCAATGATAAGCCCGATTACAAGTTTGAGATCGGAAAAGGCCAGCTTGTCAGAGAAGGTAAGGATGTTACCATAGTAGCAACCGGAATTATGGTAGATTCCGCTATCGGAGCGGCTGAGAAACTGGCTGCAGAGGGAATTGATGCGGAGATCATCAATATCTGCACTATCAAGCCCATTGACAAGGATATTATAATAAAGAGTGCTCAGAAGACCGGAAAGGTCGTTACCTGTGAGGAGCATTCCGTTATCGGCGGACTCGGATCTGCCGTATGCGAAGTTCTCGCAGATGAGTATCCCGTAAAAGTAAAGAGAATCGGTATGCAGGATGTTTTCGGCGAGTCAGGAGCTGCTTCTGAACTTACCCATAAATACGGATTGGATGCTGAAGGCGTTTACAAGCAGGTCAAGGAGTTTGTCTAAATGGAAAAAATCCTGGCGCCCTCCATACTGGCAGCTGACTTCACCGTACTCGGTGAACAGATAAAGGCAGCTTCCGAGGGTGGAGCACCATATCTTCATGTAGATGTAATGGACGGGATGTTTGTCCCGTCCATATCCTTCGGGATGCCGGTGATGGTATCCGCAAGGAAATGTACTGACCTGTTTTTCGACGTTCATGTTATGATCGAAAAGCCCGGCAGATACATTAAAACCTTCGCTGAATGCGGAGCTGACGGCATTACTTTTCATGTTGAATCCGATCCTGATCATGTAGGTGAGATCCTTAAGCAGATTCATGAGACCAAGAGCTTAAGAGGCGTGCCCTTGAAGGCCGGCGTTGCCATTAAGCCCGGTACTCCCATCAGCGCGGTGATGCCTTATGTGAAGGACGTGGACGTGATAATGGTCATGACTGTCGAACCCGGATTCGGCGGGCAGAAACTCATTCCCGAGACTATCGATAAAGTCAGGGCATTGAGGGCATTTCTTGATTCGGAAGGACTTGCTGTGGACATCGAAGTAGACGGCGGAATCTCATCGTCGAATGTTTCGGGTATCATAAAGGCAGGTGCCAATGTAATTGTAGCGGGATCTTCGGTTTTCAAGGGGGATATTAAAGCGAACGTTGTAGAACTGATCGATTTAATTAATGAAAGCTGAAACAAAAGTGTAAGACGGGTACAAATACATCAAATTGAGAAATATAAAAGGTTGAAAGGGTTAGTTTAAGATGGGTGGTTTTTTCGGAGTAGCGGCAAAAGAAAATTGTGTGTTTGATCTGTTTTTCGGAACGGATTATCATTCACATCTCGGAACCCGCAGAGGCGGATTGGTAGTATACGGTAAGGACGGATTCAATCGTGCGATCCACAATATCGAGAATTCCCCCTTCAGAACCAAATTCGATAAAGAGGTTCAGGAAATGGACGGATATATGGGTATCGGTTCAATATCCGATTACGAGCCTCAGCCCCTTATAATTCATTCACATCACGGCACTTATTCACTTGTAACCGTAAGCAAAGTAAACAATGCGGATGAGCTTGCTAAGGATCTTATCGACAGAGGATTAAGCCATTTCATGGAGATGAGTTCGGGTGAGATCAACGCAACCGAGCTTATCGCAGCGCTGATCAATACCAAAGAGAATCTTATCGACGGTATCAATTACGCACTTGAATCAATCGACGGAAGCGTATCACTTCTCATGCTCACCCCCAAGGGAATTTATGCGGCAAGAGACAAGGCGGGCAGAACTCCCGTTGTAGTCGGTAAGAAGGATGGCGCTTTTTGTCTTTCTTTTGAAAACTTTGCTTATAAGAATCTCGGATATAACGATTACAAAGAACTCGGACCCGGAGAGATCGTATGCGTAACGGATTCGAACTGTGTAACTCTTAAGGCACCCGGAGACAAGATGAAGATATGTACCTTCCTCTGGGTATATTACGGATATCCTTCAAGCTCATACGAAGGAATGTCGGTAGAGAAGATGCGTTACAACAACGGTGCGGCTATGGCGGAAAGAGATGATGTCAAAGCTGATATCGTAGCCGGAGTTCCCGATTCCGGAACCGCACATGCAGTAGGATATGCCAATAAATCGGGTATTCCTTTTTCAAGACCTTTTATCAAATACACACCTACCTGGCCCAGATCGTTCATGCCCACCATCCAGAGCAAGCGCGATCTGATCGCCAAGATGAAGCTGCTTGCTGTCGAGGAGCTCATCAGAGACAGGAGCATTATCCTCATCGATGACTCCATCGTAAGAGGAACTCAGCTCAGAGAAACAACGGAGTTTTTGTATAAATCCGGAGCAAAGGAAGTCCATGTAAGACCTGCATGTCCTCCTCTTGTATACGGATGTAAGTATCTTAACTTCTCCAGATCCAAGTCTGAGATGGATCTTATCACCAGAAGAGTTATCGAAAGACTTGAAGGCGGTAACGTAACGGAAGAAGTTCTTAAGCAGTACGCAGATCCCGATACCGAGAAGTATGCTGCAATGATAGAGGAGATCCGCAAGGAGATGAATTTTACATCCCTCAGATATGCGCGTCTTGATGACATGCTTGATTCAACGGGACTTCCTCACGACAAACTCTGCACATACTGCTGGGACGGAGTGGAGTAAGATATAAAAAACCTTTCATTATCAGGGGGACATTTTAAAGATAGAGAGGTAAAGGTATGGGTACATTTTGGATCATTTTGGCGATAATCGAACTGGTGGTTATCATCGCAGGCGCAGTGGTATGGCTCCTTGGCAAAAAGAAGAAGGATGCCATGGTGGACAGCGCCAGACAGCTTGCCAAAGGAAAACTGAATATCGATGATATTCCCGCATCCGGAGGCAATTCTTCCGAGGATGTTATTGCTACGGGCTTGAATCTCATCAAGTCCAATATGCTTACATTTGTCGAGTCAACCAAGCAGAACACGGTTGTACTTTCCGATGCCATTGACAGACTGACCGAGAATATGAAGGCCAATCAGGAAGGCACGGAGATGATCGCCAACAACACCATAAGTGTTGAAGAAAGAACATCCAAACAGCTTGAGATGGTTGAGGACAACAAGCAGGTTATGGAGTCCAACTCCGATCAGCTTAACGAGATCGGTGATTCCATGACGGAGATCGGAAATCTGCTTGGCGAGACCGCTCAGATGAGCAATAACGGAATGGAGACCCTCGAGGGATACAACAGGGAAATGGATGTTGTATCCGAGGATCTTAACAATATTAATGATACACTTGTAAAATTCAACGACCAGATACAGAAGGTATATGAGGTCGGCGATTTCATAGTAGATATCAGTACTCAGCTCAAACTTTTGTCATTCAATGCTTCTATCGAAGCGGCAAGAGCAGGTGAGACCGGAAGAGGATTTGCAGTAGTTGCCGGAGAAATGACCGGCATGTCGGAACAGACCAAGGAAGGCATGGACAGGATCAGTACCATCCTTACCGAGATCATGACCAGCTCTGCACACGTTACCGAGAGCATTAATAAGGTGACGGAGTCCTTCAATGAAAGTAAGGCTACATTCTCTGAAGTAAACAGTTCCTTCAGAGCCATTAATTCGAACTCAACTCAGATCCAGACCAAGATCACAGATATCAATAAGATGTTCAGCGTAATGGAAGATAATTTCCAGCGCTCCAAAGATATTGCGGATCAGATGTATGAGACCGCCAAGGATATCAACGAGTCCACGGAAGATATCGCAGCAGCTTCACAGGAGGTTACTGCCGAAGCTACTCAGATCGGAGAAAACACCGCGGCTCTTGACGATATGCTGAAGGGAATCAGAAAACTCATCGGCAGATTCGATACAGGTGTAATGCCCGAAAACAACAGAAGCGGCAAAGAGATCAAGATCGGTATGCTAAGCATGAACGATAATGATTTCTGGTGGGGCGTAAAGCGTGGTGCCAATTATGCGGTTAAGGAACTTGCCGCGTTTAAGACAAGAGTAACTTTCATGCCCATTAATCCCGGAGATGACGGGGACAAAGTCAGAGGATATATTCAGAGCTTTATCGACCAGAAATATGATGCGATCGTATATCCCGGTTTTTTGGGCGGAGTTGAAAAAGTATTTGAGCAGGCAAGATCCAAGGGCATTAAACTAATGACCTTCAACTGTGACTGCGCTAATCCCAAGCTCAGACTTGCATGCCTTAAGTCGGATTCCGTGGCACAGGGTGCACTTGCTGCCAAGTCCGCAGCGGAGCTTATCGGTAAGAGCGGAAATGTCGGAATACTGATGGGCAATGATTCCATAATCGGAAATGTAGAGAGAAGAAAAGGCTTTGTGGAAGGCCTTGGAAAATACAAATCCGTCAAGATGGTGGGCGAGATCTCCGTTAAGGATGATGGTGATGATGTATATAAGAAGACCAAGGAATTCATGAGTAAGCATCCTGATGTACAGATACTGTTCCTTACAAACGGATTCCCCGAAGATGCCGCAAGAGCGGTTGTTGATGCAGGTCGAAAGGGTAAGACAAAGGTTGTGGGCTTTGATTTAAATCCCGGACTTTTCCCTTACATCAAAAACGGTGCCGTCGGATCCATTATCAGTCAGGATTCCTTCGGACAGGGTCACGATCCCATCGTACTCATGTACAATCACATTGCAGCGAATACTCCTTTCCCCGGAGAGACGATATCCTGCAGAGCATCTGTTGCTGATGCATCCAATATAGACGAACTGATCGAAGCTTGATCATAAAAAGTCCCGACGCCTAAGTGGGCGCCGGGACAATTTTGTATTATGGGAAAATATATGAGAATCTTACTTACAAATGATGACGGAATACATGCTCATGGTCTGGAGAGGCTTGCAAAGGCGGCTCTTAAATACGGTGAAGTCTGGATCGTTGCTCCCGCAGAAGAGAGAAGTGCCGCAAGTCACAGCGTAACTTTAAGAGATCATCTGGACGTATATCCGATCAAGGATTATCCGGTAAAAGGCGTTAAGGCTTTTTCGTGTTCCGGAATGCCGGTTGACTGCGTGAGGGTAGGGAGCCTCAGTGTGATGCCGGAGAAACCTGATGTGGTTTTATCTGGTATCAATAACGGATTTAACATGGCTTCGGATCTTCAATATTCGGCAACGGTTGGTGCTGCATTCGAAGGAGCATTTCAGGAATTTCACTCGGTAGCGATTTCTGAAGCATTTAACGGACCTCATGATGTTACGGATCATTATCTTCCGGAGATACTTGATAAGATCATATATGAACCTTTTACACCGGGGCATATATATAATGTTAATTTCCCCGACTGTAAACTTTCGGAATGCAAAGGAATCCTGTATGACAGGAAGGTTTCGAAGGGAATGTTTTTCAAGGACAGATATAACGAGATGGAGAAGCTTGAAAACGGCGGCATAAGGTACATGATAGAAGGTATCTTAACTCCTTCCGCCGAAGAGGGAACGGATTACAAAGCCATTCTTGATCATTATGTTTCCGTAGGTATTGCCAACAATATAGGAT
The DNA here is from genome assembly GCA_016291475.1 of Lachnospiraceae bacterium. The sequence continues at coordinate 25,665 of JAEEXJ010000006.1, forward strand.
ACTGAGCTGCATCTTACACCCGAAAAATGCATTTTACGGCCTGTTTCCGCAAATCTCGATCTGTAAATGATATATTCGCTTCAACAAAGAATCACGGAGGCGAATATGGAAAAATTATTATTTGTTGTTTTACTTATCACAGAGATCGTGACCTCGATACGTCAGATAGCCGCTCGTGTATCCAAGAGGGAGTGGTCGAAGGAAAGAGGCATCACAAATGCAATGGAGTTGTTCCTCTTCCTGCTTATGCTGCTTCTGCCGGGGATAGATCTTTCAATCCGGTTTAGAGTGCTGTTTGTACTGTTGATCATAAGACTTATCCTGTCCGGAATTGTAATTCTGATCTGCAGGAAAAATGAAAACAGGAAAAAACCTGCCGCGATCGTTTCGGGAACTGCCTTTGGAATGATCCTGATCGGAATGAGTATGATACCCGCTTTTATATTTGCCGATTATTCGGGAAGGCCTGTAAGCGGTCCTTATGCCGTGGCACAGGGCAGGGCGATACTTATCGATAATAGCAGATCGGAAGTAAATGAAACCGATGGTTCATTCAGAGAAGTTCCCGTCTATTTCTTCTATCCGGAATGCATGGATGAACTCGATCCTGAGTCACTTCCTCTTGTAATGTTTAGTCACGGTGCATTCGGATATTATGAGAGCAATGCATCAACATATCTGGAGCTTGCTTCCAACGGATACATTGTAGTAAGTATCGAACATCCTTATCATTCACTGTTTACCAAAGACACAAACGGAAAGATCATCACGGTAGATCCGGAGTTTTTTAACAGTGCCTTGGAAGTGGGCGCCAGGAGTGAGGCAGAGGTTTACGAGATCACATCCGAATGGATGGATATCAGGGAAGCAGATATGAACTTCGCACTTGATACCATCGTCGATTCTGCTAAGACCGGTAAGATCGGTGACGAATGGTATCTGACTGATACAAGCGAGGAAGAAATCTTAAATATTCTTAGAATCACAGATACCGATAAGATCGGACTTATGGGTCATTCCCTTGGCGGAGCAACTGCGGTCACGGTAGGAAGAAGAGATGATGTATCCGCAGTCATTGATTTTGACGGAACAATGCTAGGTGAAGAGACAGGATTTGAGAACGGCAACATAATTGTTAATCCCGAATCGTACGATACACCGATACTGTGTTTTGATTCCGAATCCCATCATGCCGACAGAGTGATGGCAGAGGAAACCGGATATATATATTCCAATAACGTGATAATGGATAATGCTGCGGAAGGTTATTCTGTTTATTTTGAGGGAACCGCACATATGAACTTTACGGATCTTCCGCTTTTTTCACCGGTAATAGCGAAGAGCCTCGGAATGGGTGACAGAGATCCCGCAGAGTGTATAGATAAGATTAATTCCATAACTCTTAAGTTCTTTGATCATTACTTAAAGGGCATCGGAGATTTTGAAGTTGATGAAAAATACTGATAAGCCTATGGATGTTGAGGTGAAACTGATTCATCCGGATGAAAATGAATATGTGGAGATCGGATGCCACAAGGTTGATGAGAGAATCGATGAGATAACAAGATTCATCAAATCCAGACAGGGAAATCTTGAAGGATATACGGAGGGGGATATGTACAGCATTCCCATCGCGGATGTGTACTATATCGAATCCGTTGATGACAGAACATTTCTGTATCTGGAAAAAGATACCTACGAATCAAAAAAGCGATTGTATGAACTTGAGAAGGTTACGGATCCTTTTCATTTCATAAGGATTTCTAAATCGATCATCGTAAATCTGATGAAAGTGGATTCCATCAAGCCGGCACTTAACGGAAGATTTCTATGTAATCTGAAAAACGGTGAAGAAGTGATCATATCCAGAAAATATGTGCAGGGACTGAAGGATAAACTAAGGGGATGATGTAAATGAAGGATTATTGGAAAGATCATTTAAAAGAATGCCTCAGAAATTATTTTATAATAGTAACAGGCATTAATCTGGCGGTCTTTATCCTGGGTATGATATTCAGGCCTGATCAGAAGCTGGGATATGATGCATTTTTATATCCGATCATATACGGGGCTATCACAAGTATCCCCAATCTCCTGATGGTGGAAAAGAAAGAACCTACCATAAAGCAGGCGATCTTCAGAGAAATAATCGGAGTGATCCTGATAAGTGCGATACTCCTCACCACAATGTTTGCCGGGATGAAGATAACGGGGGAACTCATAGTCATCGGTTGTGGTATAGTTGTAAGTGTCATTTGTATCACGGTCCTGGTAAATGTAATATCCTGGATACTTGATTCCAAAAAAGCAGAGAGTCTTACAAACGATCTTGTTGCTTTTCAGAATAAAATAAACGGATAGAAGGTTATCTAAAATGAAATTTGATGAGAAGTATTTTATTAAAACGCTGAAGGAACTTCTTGATATCGATTCGGTCACAGGCCAGTATCACGAGCTTCAGGATTATCTGGTAAAAGAAGCGGAGAGCCTCGGATTTAAGACAAGCATTCTGAGAAAGGGCGGAGTTCTTATAGACCTCGGAGGCAAAGGCGAGGGAAGAGTAATAAGTGCACACGGTGATACCATCGGACTTATGGTTCGTCATATTAATCAGGATGGAACCATAAAGGTATGTCCCGTGGGCGGATTGCATGCTCATAATTCCGACAGTGAAAATATCCGAATCCATACCAGAAGCGGTAAAGTCATAACCGGTGCGCTTCAGAGAAAGCTCTCATCCGTTCATGTTACTCCCGATAAAGCATGGGAAGAATTACCCGGCTTCGATGAGAACATTGTTGCTATTGTTGATGCCGATGTAAAAAATGCGGATGATGTGAGAAAACTCGGAGTCGAAGTGGGAGATTATATCGCACTCGATCACAGATTTAAGTATGAGAACGGATATATCAAATCCCGTTTCATTGATGATAAGGCGCAGGTAGCCGTTCTTCTGGAGATATTAAGGGATATGAAGAAGGAGAAAAAGACTCCCTCTAAGAAGACATATTTCCTTATTCCTTTCCATGAAGAGATAGGACTCGGCGGATCATGGCTTCCCGAAAATACAGCAGAATTCCTTGCTGTAGATATCGCCTGCATCGGCCCGGAGCAGACTTCAGATGAGAGGAAGGTTTCAATCTTCTTCAAGGATTCACGCGCTCCCTACAATTTCGATATGACAAGAGATCTTGAGAAGAAGGCTAAGAAAGCAAAGATCGATTATGTACCCGATATCTTCACTCCTCATTACGGAACAGATGCGGACACTTCTCTTTTGGCAGGATATGACATTCGCCATGCCGCCATCGGCCCCGGAACAAGAGCAACACACGGATATGAGAGAACCCACATCGATGCTATCCGCGATACATATACACTTGTAGCGGCATATATGTTTGATTGATGAAGAAGAGAGATCACAACGGTATCTGTGAAATATGTTTCAATATCTGCATTGTTATCTTTGCGGGTATCGGAACATGTTTGATGTGGTCAAATACCGATTCCGGGGCGGGACTCATGGCTTCGGGATTTGCCAATCTCAAATACTTTACGGTTTTGTCCAATCTGTTTTGCGGAATAGTTGCTTTTATCAGGCTTATATTCTTCGCGTTGTCTAAGACATTTTCCGTACTGCCAAAGCTTATGGCGGCGTCTGCAACGGGGCTTACATTTCTGATAATTGCAGCATTCCTTCAGCCGCTATATCCCAATCTGAATCTTTATGAAGGTGGGAATCTGTATTTCCACCGGATAGTTCCTCTGCTGGCCATGGCAGAGTTTTTGATCATTCGGACGCGGGAAAAGATCCTATTTAAATACACATTGTATTCCGCTTTACTTGCACTTTTGTACGGAACCTATTATCTGGTTAACATTCTGATAAACGGGATCGGAGAATGGCCCGATACAAATGACTGGTACGGATTTTTGAACTGGGGCTTTCCAATCGGAATTGCGATTTTTGCATTTGTTGTTTTGATGGATTTTGGAATTGCATGTCTGCTCAGGTTCCTGAATAACCTGACCAACAAGCTTAGGGCGAAAAAGCAGGAGGCGGTATGAGAATAGTAACTCAGATAAATGACGAAGATTATATAGCATTTAACAATGCCTATCAGTTTAAATGTGAAGAAGGCAAAAAAAGACTTACCATGTATATGGTTTTGTTCAGCGTCATGCTTGGAATGAGCGTGCTTCTCATTCTGTTGGATTTATTGAACGGACTGCTTAACGGAAAACTTCACTTCTCGGATTTTGTTATGCCGATTTTTATTGCTGTCTATTGTATTTATTTTCTTGTTGCCATTAAATCCAGAATCAGGAAAAAGATTCGTAAGAGAGTCGAGAAATACAGGCAGGAAGGAACCTTGCTTTATGATCCCGAGGCAACTATCGATTTTACGGATGAAATGATAATGGAGTATACTCCCAAATCCACAACCAGAAGAGAGTGGAGTGAGATCAAGAGTATAATTGTCGATGATGAACACTATTACCTGATGCACGGACCAATGCAGGGAATGATCATTCCCATCAGATGTCTCGGTGCTGAGGCAAATACTTTCTTGCCTTACGTTCAGCAAAGGACAGGACTTGGAGTAATCAAATGAACATTACGTGGGACCGAAAGGCCCCACGTTTTATTTTAAAAAAATTCAGTATTTTGCGGTAAGATTATTCTGTGCTTTGCGGCTATATTTATAGAGGGGCATTTGGAGATATCTCATGGACGATAAACAGATAATCGAATTGTTTTTCAAAAGGGACGAAGCGGGACTTTCCGAGACACAGGATAAATACGGAAAGTACTGTCTTAAGATCGCAGGAAATATCCTTGAAGATAATGAAGATTCCAAGGAGTGTGTTAACGATGCTCTGGTTACCGTCTGGAATAAGATCCCTCCTCTGATGCCGGTGTCATTAAAAGCTTTTCTCGGAAAAATAGTCAGAGATATATCACTGAGCAAATACAGGGAAAACCATGCCGGAAAACGTTATAACGCAATGACAGTGATGCTTGACGAATTGGAAGACTGTATCCCTTCAGGGATCAATATCGAAGCTCAGGCGGAGAAAAGAGAACTGATCGGGCTGGTAAATGACTATCTGGAGGGTATTAAAACCGAGGACAGAGTGTTGTTTGTCCGAAGATATTATTTCGGGGAACCGGTTAATGATCTGGCGGAAGAATTCGGATTTTCCGAAAATAAAGTGTCACAGAGACTTTTAAAGATACGAAGGAAACTAAAAACTTTTGTTGAAAAGGGAGGTTATGAATTATGAATTCGGAAGATATGTATAATGTCATATCCGAAATATCTCCTGCCGTTTTGGATGAAGCAGAAAAATATAAATTTACTAAAGACTATACCCCTTTTAAGATACTAGCGGCAGCCGCTTGTATTCTTTTCCTGATATGCGGATCCATACCTGTAATGGCTGCATGTAATAATGAAACTGCTATTCGGATAATGTATATGGTAGTTCCGTCGCTGGCACAAAGGTTACGCCCGGTAGCCATGTCCTGTGAAAGAAACGGGATCACAATGGAAGTTGTGGGCATGGAACTGGATAACGATAAGGCGAGTGTTTTGGTATCAATGAATGATGCTGAGGGAAGACTCACGGGTTCCTGTGACCTTTTTGACAGCTACGGGATTCGCACAAACAGCGCATCGGTAGCAGGTGCAGGAATGGCTGAATTTGATGAAGAAACCGGTACGGCATATTTCCTGATTCAGATCGATCAAATGGGTATACCTATCAAGGAGGGCGATAAGATAGCTTTTTCGGTGGGTGAGATTCTTCCGGGGAAAGAGCATTACGATCTTGAGATGGATATGATCGATCTGAGCCGTATCCCGGATAATATTGTAATGACTCGGGATTATGAATACCGGGGTGGTGGAGGTCCGGGGCTTGATGGCAAAAACTTATCGGATATATCTGTAATGGTCACAGACCCTTCCGAGGAGAGACCACTTGCGGATGGTGTGGCTTTAACCGGGTATGGGATCAATGACGGAATCTTACATGTTCAGATCAGATATACAGATATATTCAATACCGATAATCACGGGTATATATATCTGATCGATCCTAATGGAGAAAAGGTATTATACGATATGTCAGTTGCATGGTTTGATGAAGACAGAACCGACAGTTATGAGGAATATTTCTTGTGTATCCCCGAAGGTGGATTTGACGGATACAGGATAATGGGTGAATTCTGGACCTGCAACGACGGTCCCATCGAAGGCCCCTGGTCTGTGACCATCCCTGTAAGTATGTTAGAATGAGTCCACAAGAAATATCAAAAACGAATTCGAGCCCTGTGATAATCTTTTTCATACAGGAGGAAATGTATGAAGGAGTGGATTGAATTAGCCCAGCAAATGATCGAATGGATCGAAACGCATCCGGATTGCGGAAGGGTCCTGAATGGCTTGTCTGACGAGATGGGTTATTCACCCTGGTACTGTTCGGTTCTCTTTCACGATGTGACAGGAATGACCATAAAAGCCTATACATCGGGAAGGCGCCTGGCCTGCGCCGCTGAAGAGATAAGGGATACTGATGAAAGGATCCTGGATATTGCACTGAAATACGGCTATTCTTCGCAGGAAGCACTGTCCAGAGTTTTTAAGCAGCAGTTCGGATGTACACCGGCTGCCTACCGTAAAAATCCGATCCCGATACCCCTCCAAATACATAAAGTTGTTCTGTTTCCTGACTATTATGAAAAAGAGAGGATAAAGACTATGGAAGAATCAAGACTCGGCATCAGCGTTGAATACATCCCCGCTCATAAATACATGGGAATCTGGGAAAAGAAAGCATCAAATTACTGTGAATTCTGGGAGCATCATGACTGTGACACCGTATGCGGATATGTGACCAGCATGGATAAGAATGCACACCCCGTTGTCACACCTCATACCGCCGGATGGGTAACAGAAAACGGAAAGAGGACCTATTTCTACGGAACAGGTGTAGAGGACGGTTTTACCGGCCCTGTCCCCGAAGGATTTGAGTTAAGGGAAATTCCCGGAAGCTATTATCTGGTATTTTCCTATCCTTCTTTTGACTATCTGGCTGAAAATGCCGATGTCATGACGGCTGTAGAGAAGCTTGCGTGGAACTTCGATCCCAGGACCATGGGTTATGAGTGGAATGAGGATGAATGTCCCGATTATCAGCGACATAACCCCGAGAAGCTGGGGTATCAGATCCTTAGGCCCGTGAAAAAGATCTGAGATGTATAATTAGATAAATAAGAAAAAATGACCCCTTTTGGTGATAATCGTCATCGGAAGGGGTTAATTTTTGTGAATAATTTGTGAACAATTTGTGACCAAATTGATAACAATCTCGTCTATAATAGGTGTGAGGGGACATTGCAGAGATGTTTTCTCTGCTTCCAAAACGAGGAGGTAATATTATGAAAAAACGATTTGCAGCACTTTTACCGGTAGTTATGACTGTGGCAAGTCTTTCAGCATGCGGAAATGCATACGGAGGGGATTATGCCGCGGGACCTGCCTCAGTGAGTTATGAGCCTGTGGCAAACTATGATGCGTCGGATATCGGATATGAATATGCCTATGAAATGAATTCACTGATCGGAGATAACAGCGGGGCATCCGAAGAATTCAATACCGAAGAGTATCTGAGCATTAAGGAAAACGGCTTTGTTCTGGTCGCTGATAACCCGCTTTCAACATTCTCCGCGGATGTGGATACCGGATCATATTGCAATCTCAGAAGGATCATAAATGACGGCTGGAGTCTTGATAACGTTGCAAGCTCTGTCAGAACCGAAGAGATCATCAATTATTTTGATTATGATGTAAATGACAGATCCGATGTATTCAGTGTTCAGTATGAAGTGGGAAATTGCCCCTGGAATGAAGATCATAAGCTTCTGGTAATGACTTTCCAGGCTAACGCAGGTGAAGAAGTTACCAATGAGGGTAATAATTTTGTATTCCTCATCGATTCCTCAGGATCAATGAGCAGCCCCGATAAGCTGGCTCTTGCTATAGAAAGCTTTAAGATGCTGGCTGAATCTCTGGGTGAAAATGACAGAGTATCCATCGTGACTTATTCCGGAGACAGCAGAGTTCTCCTGGAGGGATCCAATAATTACACCAAAATCTGCAAGGCGCTTGATAAGATCAGCGCAGGAGGAGGAACCAACGGATCGGGCGGAATTACCGCGGCTTATGAATGCGCAAATAATAACTTTATCGAGGGCGGAAATAACCGTGTCATCATCGCATCCGACGGAGATATGAATCTCGGAGTCACCAGCACCGGAGGACTTACGGATCTTATAACCGAAGAAAAAGAATCCGGAGTATTCTTAACCGTTCTTGGATTCGGAAGCGGAAATTACAGCGATGCAAATATGGAATCCATAGCGGATGCGGGAAACGGAAATTATTATTACATCGATACCATAGATGAAGCCCGTAGAGTACTTGTAGATAAGCTTAAGCAGACAACACTTACCGTAGCCAAGGACGTTAAATTCCAGGCAGAATTTAATCCTGCGGTTGTTTATTCTTACAGACAGATCGGATACGAGAACAGAGTGATGTCAGCCAGTGATTTCAACGACGATACCAAGGACGGAGGAGAAGTGGGAGCAGGCCAGCAGGTCACTATAGCCTATGAGATCGAACTTGCGGGTACACAGGAAGACGGAATCGACCTTAAGTACCAGGATTCCGAGATCGTAGAGGGGTTAGAAAATGAGCTCTGTACCGTAGCCGTCAGATATAAAGAGCCCGATGCCGATGAGAGCTCAAAGCTTACCTATGTGGTCGAAATGGGTGAAGGAGAGGAAGAGGCTTGTTCTGAGGACTTCAATTTCATAGCGGGCATCATCGAAGCTTCCATGGTCATCAGAGACAGTGATTACACCGGCACCGCAACTTTGGACAGTGCATATATCCTTGCTAACAGCGGAACTAAGGGAGATGAATACAGAATAGAGTTCTGTGACCTTCTTGTAGAGCTTGGAGCACATGATTGATCAAGGCATTTTGCCAAAAAGTCCCCGTTTTTTGTTGCCATAATCCGCCGTAAATGGTATTATTTTTCGGAAATACAAATTTCAAATATATGATTGATGAGGGATTGAAATGAAAAGAATCAAAACTCTTGAAACCCGTAATCTTTGCGAAAGCGCTAAGAAGGGCGGATGCGGCGAGTGCCAGACTTCATGTCAGTCTGCTTGCAAGACCAGCTGTGGTGTTGCTAACCAGAAGTGCGAAAATAAAGCTAAATAAGTAGTTTTTCTCGGACAATGAAGTAAACCCCTTTTGCCGGCTCTGCTGACAAAAGGGGCTTTTATTATAAGGCATTTTCCGATAAATAATTCTAGGAGATAAGATGGTTCACCAGTATAAACTTAACGGATTTAATATAGTTTTGGATTCATGTTCGGGCTCTGTTCATGATGTGGATGAAGTCGCTTACGACATGATCGAAATGTTCCCGGATACGTCCAAGGATGAGATCATAGAAAAGCTATCCGCTAAATATGCGGACCGTGATGATGTTACAAAGGAAGACCTCCTTGATTGCTACGAAGACATCGTTTCACTCAAAGAGGCCGGAAAACTTTTTACCGAAGATACATTTGAAGATATGGCAGGGACTTTTAAGGAGCGCAGCGGAAATGTTGTCAAAGCTCTTTGTCTCCATGTTGCACATACCTGTAACCTGAACTGTTCGTACTGTTTTGCAAGTCAGGGAAAATATCACGGCGACAGGGCACTTATGAGTTTTGAAGTCGGAAAGCGTGCTCTTGATTTTCTCGTAGAGAATTCCGGAACAAGAACCAACCTTGAGGTGGACTTTTTCGGCGGCGAGCCTTTGATGAATTTCGATGTCGTTAAAGAACTTGTTAAGTATGCAAGAAGCATCGAAAAAGAAAAGAATAAGAATTTCCGTTTTACGCTTACGACAAACGGCGTGCTTATAGATGATGATGTCATCGAGTTTGCCAATAAGGAGATGAGTAATGTGGTCTTGTCTCTTGACGGACGTAAGGAAGTTCACGACCGTTTCAGGGTGGACTACGCGGGAAACGGAAGCTACGACAGCATAATTCCCAAATTCAAAAAACTCGTGGATGCCAGAGGCGGAAAAGGCTATTACATCCGCGGAACATTCACTCATTTCAATCCTGATTTTACCAAGGATGTATTCCATATGGCGGATCTCGGATTCACGGAGCTCAGCATGGAACCGGTTGTCGGAAAGCCTGAGGATGAGACCACGCTTACGCCCGAAGATATCGAGATTGTTAAGGAGCAGTACGAGATCCTGGCAAAGGATATGCTGAGACGTGAAAAGGAAGGAAAGCCCATTACTTTCTATCACTACATGCTCGACCTGACGGAAGGCCCCTGCATTTATAAGAGAATCTCGGGCTGTGGTTCGGGCACCGAATATATGGCTGTCACTCCCTGGGGAGATCTGTATCCCTGTCATCAGTTCGTAGGAGAAGAATCTTACAAACTCGGTGATGTATTTAACGGTGTCACCAATGATCCTCTCCGTGAGGAATTCAGAAGCTGCAATGCATATGCGAGAAAAGAGTGCAAGGACTGCTGGGCTAAGCTTTACTGTTCGGGAGGATGCGCGGCAAATGCGTTCCATGCTTCCGGATCAATAAGAGGCATCTACGAACCCGGATGCGAACTGTTTAAAAAGAGGATCGAGTGTGCGATCATGATGCGTGTCAGCGAAAACGCATAAGGAAGAGTAATATGGAAACTCCAATAGTTGATTTTCTGGAACAGTTGCAGAAATCCGATACCGCCAGACTCCATATGCCGGGGCATAAGGGAAAAACATACGGCTATAAAAATATTCCCGGATGGCTCAGTGATGCATTTGCGTATGACATTACGGAGATAAAGGGAGCGGATGATCTGTATCATCCGGAGGGGATCATAAAAGAGAGCGAAGCCATCGCTTCGGAAATCTACGGAACGGATACATTCTATGTAACCGAGGGATCCACCCAGGCTATCAAAGCCATGATATGGCTTGCCAAGAGGCATTGGGAAAAAACGTTGGTGCCGGTATCATGTGATGAATACGGTTCAGAGCCTCAGCCCTACATGTTTGTGATAGGTAAATTTCACAAAGCGTTATTGTATGCCGCAACTCTTCTTAATGTGAATCTGATTAAAATAGAAGAAGAGAATTTAAGTGCGGATGAAGTTTTAAATAAAATCTATGATAATACCGTCGAAGAGATTAATCCCATCGGAGTATATGTGACTTATCCGGATTATTTCGGAAGTGTCACGGACCTTGCCGCACTGAAGCGTGAACTGTGGGCGGTCAACATTCCTCTTTTGGTTGACGGTGCTCATTCTGCGTATTTTAAATTTCTGGATGCGGATAAGTATCCCGCATATCTACACCCTGTGGATTGTCTGGCGGATATATCGTGCACATCCGCTCATAAAACTTTGCCGACGCATACAGGCGCGGCTTATCTTCACATAAACGAATCTTTTTCCGATGTGATACCCGATGCTAAATATGCGCTGGATATGTTCGGCTCTTCCAGCCCCTCCTACCTTATCATGGCAAGTCTGGATGCGTTCAATGCAGAGGCGGAAGCATTTAAAGAGGCGCTTGATTCTTTTTGCGACAAAGTAATCATTCTCAAAAAAGAAATTTCAGATCTTGGATTTAATGTATCCGAATCCGACCCTCTCAGGATAGTGGTAAGGAATGATGCAAAGTACACCGGCAATGATATGGCCGCATCTCTTCGTGCTTGCAAATGCGAACCCGAATGCTGCGATGAAGGTTATGTTGTTATGATGCTCACGCCATATAATGGTGATGAGGATCTTGCACGTATCAAAGAAGCATTTATGAATCTGAAGAATTCATTACGTGCAGAAAGTGATTCGCCTGAAACCGGTTACAACTGTTTGAGGAATTTCTTTTGATGATATACGAGCTTCATTATTCGAAGACAAATACATATCTGATAAAAGGAGATACGGGTGTACTTCTGTTTGATACGGGATGGGCGGGATCGTTTCCCGACTTTTGCAGATCGCTTAAAGAGACCGGTATCGCGGTAAAGGATATCGGCTGCATCATGATCTCACACTTTCATCCCGACCATATGGGTATAGCTCAGGAGATTGCAAATGAAGGTGCGACTATCCTTGTTGCGGATGTTCAAAAAGAATTCATTCACAATTCCGACGAAATATTTGCAAGAGAAAACAAGTATCGTTTTATACCCATAGATGATGAGAAGATCAGACTGTTCTCTGTGGATAAGAGCAGGGACATTTTAAAAGAGATGGGGATAACTGGAGAAGTTTTCCATACTCCCGGACACAGTGAAGACAGTATATCTCTTATGCTGGATGACGGCTCTCTGTTTGTCGGGGATCTGAATCCCTTATATGAACTGGAACTGCATAAGGGTACGCAAATAGAAAAAAGCTGGAATAAGCTGCTTGCGCGTAATCCCCGTAAGATATATTACGGACATGCAAAGACTGCGGAGATAAATACCGTAACGGAAAAGCCTTTGCCGGATAAAGATATGTATGATCTTGTTTCCAGGATCATGAAGATGACGGATAAAGGCTGTGACGTTAACAGGATCGCCAAAAAGACAGGTGCGGATAATGAATTTATTCAGGACGTACTCAGGATGTATCTGACACATCAAAATGTCGGAGTACAGGGTATCCTGGACAGGATCGAAATAAAGAACAGATAAAAACAGCCCTTCACTTTGACAGGTTCAAGGTGAAGGGCTGATTGCATTTTTCTTACTTAAATATCCAGCGTGTGTCGTCTTTGCCGCTGATCCAGCTTACATCCCACTCGGCGGATCGTCCGTCCGGTGTCTCGGCGTGCAGTGTGTATATCGGGGCACCTTCGGGTACGGTAACCCAGTAAGATACGATCTCTCCCTTGTCACGTATCTCGGGTTTGGTATCTCCGATGGTGAACTCGGTACCGTTCTGAAGTGATACGACATAAACGTTGTCGGATCCTTCGCCGACATTCATCGGCATGTTGAAATCCCATGCGTCATCACTATGTGGATTTACCATGACCATAAAGAGGGCATCATCCGGAGCGTAACTCATAAATTCGTTCCAATTTTCTGCCGTGCGGTGGCGGGCATAATCCGCATATGCATAATGAGGTGCATTTACACACTCCGGTCTGTCGATGGTTTCTTCGTATATTTCTATGTAATCGTCTTTCCAGTATTCGATCGTTATCTGAGTCCCGTCTTCCGAGAAAGTAAGACCGCAGATCTCGGTTCCGTCAATGGTATATATCGGATGATCCTCATAATCATATACGGTATCCATGTATGAGTAGAATGAATCCCAGACCTTATCACCGTGTATGAAATTAGCACCGTAAAACTTGTGCTCGGGCCAGGCACTTCTCATATTGAAAATGGTGTATTCACTCATGTGGGGATTGATGTGAGTATCTATGATCAGTTCGTCTCCGAACACTTCTATGTCCATAATGGCACTGCCCTCGATCCCGTACTCATCTAGACCATGTTCCCATCCGTTTATGGAAAAAGTATTGAATTCGAAGGAAACGTCCTGCTCGAGGGGATGGATCTCATATCTTCCGTAATATGCATCTTCCACATCTTCCATCTCTTCGATATTACCTTCGGAATCGGTATATATCTGATAAACGGTCGATGGGTATTTGTGTTCAAGGACAGAGGTATCAAGTACGCCGCTCATATCAGCGTCATCATTTATGGTGCAAAGGGAGGCCTGCTGATAATTACTCTCATCCATGTATGCGGCAAGAAATCTGAAATCGGTGTATTCCTGAAGCGCTTCGAAAGTTATATCATCAAGTCTCTGGATAAGGAATCCTTCATCCGTATTCGCAATTATCTGAGCATAAAACTTTGCATTTTTCTGAAGCTCTTCATCATGCGTTACATTATTTTCACGGATCAATAACCACTTCATTAAGTAGTCGTAATCGGAATCCGGTGAACGGAAAACCTGATAAGAGATGTTTGATCCGCCGTTTCCTACTTCCTCAAGATACATATAATCATATCCCGCGCTTTGTGCGATCATAAATCTTCCGGCGGATGTATCCGTATCCGTCCAGCAACCGAAGGAATCGATCAGATCACCCAATGTGATCTCATACCTGTGTACTCCGGGAAAATTATCATCAAGATATTCATCAAAGAGGATCGTTCCGCTGCATTTTTGATCGGTGCCCGGGCTTAAAAATTCGCACTCACCGTTATTACTTATATCAATCTGTGCATATTCATTACCTGTTTCAAGATCCACAAAAGTCCATTTACCTGCGGCAAATGAAAGGATCGAATCGGGGTCGGAGTAATCAAGTTCACTGATGGAGACTTCCGAGGTCTCATCTTCTATATCTTCATCTTCCGATTCGTCTTCGGCCTTATCCTCGTCCTCTTTATCATCTTCCTGATGCATATTCTGATCCGCAGCATTACCTGCGCATCCCGAAAGACTTATGCAGAATGAACAACCGAGGGCGAGCAATATCATTAGCAAACATTTCTTCATATCAGCTCCCTGGATAACAAAACATTTTTATAGTCGTTATTATAATATAAAATGCAATATAATATAAACGTCAGTAATTGCTCAAAAGGGTATATATATGAACAGACTGTGGTATGACAAGGCAACAAGCGATTGGAACTGTGCACTGCCTCTCGGTAACGGTTTTATGGGAGCCATGTGTTTCGGGGGTACGCTTATTGACAGGTTCCAATTGAATAATGACAGCATCTGGTGGAGCGGTCCGCGTGACCGCATTAATCCCGATGCAAAAGAAAGTATTCCCGTTATCAGAAAGCTTATACGTGAAGGCAGGATCACTGAGGCTGAGGATATGGCCAATGAAACTCTGGCCGGCATACCCGAATATCAAAGTCACTATGAACCTCTGGGAGATCTGTTTATCATTCCCGAAGGAAGTGAGAGGATTCAGATACTCGGTATCAGGGAACACTGGAGCGGACAGCTTAACCGTATCGAAGAAATCTCCGACTATAAAAGAGAACTGAATATAGATAACGGTATTCACACCGTCAGTTACACGAAGGAAGGTGTGAGGTTTGTACGGGAGAGCTTTATATCCTATCCCGATATAGTAATGGCCGTTAAATGTCAGGGTGCTCCGCTTCGGATTTTCTCCGAGCGTGCGGATCAGTGTGAGAAAGTATATATGCTTTCGGATAATACTCTCTGCATGGAAGGAAGGACCGGTGCGGGAGGGACTTCTTTTTGCATGGTCATCCGCATCGTAAAAGGAAACCCGTATATCAAAGGAAGAACACTTCATACGGACGGAGATACAGAGATCCTGGTGGCTTCACAGACTGATTACTATTGCAAAGACTATGTTGAAGATGCGGTCAGGATTCTCGATGAAGCTGAGAAGCTCGGATATGAGAAGCTGAAACAAAGACATATCTGTGATGTGTCCGAATTGATGAACCGCTGCACGCTTTCGATTGAATGCGAAGACCGTGATAACATGCCTACAGATATAAGGCTTAGGAACGTTCAGAACGGAGAGAACGATAACGGACTTATCAATCTTGCCTTTGCATACGGAAGATATCTTCTTGTTTCATCCAGCCGCCCGGGAAGCCTTCCCGCAAATCTGCAGGGAATATGGAACGACAGCTTCTCTCCCATGTGGGATAGCAAATACACGATCAATATAAATGCTCAGATGAATTACTGGCCGGCAGAAGTTACCGGTTTAACAGAACTTCATACACCTCTTTTCGAACATATCAGGAAGATGGTTCCCAACGGCAGAAAAGCAGCTTCAGAGATGTACGGAGCAAGGGGCTGGATGGCACATCATAATACCGACATATGGGGTGATTGTGCACCACAGGATACATGGCCTGCGGCTTCATACTGGCAGATGGGTGCGGCGTGGCTTTGTCTGCATATATTAGAACATTACCGCTATACCGGGGATAAGGCTTTTATGGAAGAGTATCTTCCCATAGTCAAGGAAGCCGCACTGTTTTTCGAAGATACGCTTATCGAAAATGAAGCGGGTCAGCTGGTCGTATCACCTTCCGTATCCCCAGAGAACACATATATTCTTCCGAGCGGTGAGAAAGGAACTATGTGTGAAGGAGCTTCCATGGATGCTCAGATCCTGCATGAACTTTTTACCGGACTGATAGAAACAGGAATGATCTCGGAGTTTGAGAAAGACAGATATACAAAGATAATTAACAAGCTTCCAAAGTCTGTTATAGCTGACAACGGAACTCTTCAGGAGTGGGCTTATCCCTATGAGGAAGTTGAGATAGGACACAGGCACATATCACATTGCTTTGCTCTTTTCCCCGGAAAACAACTATTCGATGAACCCGGGTCAGACAAGCTTCTCAAAGCGGCGCGGGCTACCATCGAAAGGAGACTTTCCGGAGGAGGCGGTCATACGGGATGGTCCAGGGCATGGATCATCAATATGTGGGCCAGATTGCATGATGGTGATAAATGTTATGAGAACATAATCGCATTACTGCAAAAGTCCATGCTTCCCAATCTTTTCGACAATCATCCGCCATTCCAGATAGACGGCAATTTCGGACTTGTTTCCGGAATTGCGGAGATGCTCCTTCAGAGCCATGAAGGAGAAGACAGACTGTTGCCGGCCCTGCCCGCAGCATGGAAAAACGGAAAAGTTACGGGCCTTCGTTCGCGTTTAGGTAAGATATATGATATTGAGTGGAAGAACGGACAGCTTCTGTCTTACGAAGAAAAACAGCTATTAAAAAATCAATAAATGAGTCAGAGTGATATTTGAAAATCAAAATTTTAAACGGAGGAAAAAAATATGCCTTTTATTAATTCAAAAGTAACAGTTAAGATATCCGAAGAACAGGAAAGAGAACTTAAGACCAGGCTCGGTCAGGCTATCGCCATGGTTCCGGGAAAGAGCGAGAGCTGGCTTATGACAGGATTTGAGGACGGATATCATCTCTATTTCAGAGGAGATAACTCGGAGCCCATAGCATTTGTTGAGGTCAGCGTGTTCGGAAGTTCCGACAAGAATGCCTTTTCCAAGCTTACCGGAGAAATCTGCAAGATATTCGGAGAGGTTCTCGGAATCGCAGCGGACCATATATATGTAAAATACTCTGCCACAACCGACTGGGGATGGAACGGAAGCAACTTCTGATATCCGCTTATGAGATACGATAACATTACAAAGGCCGTATTCATAAACAGACCGAACAGGTTTATTGCTAATGTGGAAATAGACGGACATAGTGAGACGGTACATGTTAAGAATACCGGCAGATGTAAAGAACTCCTTATCCCGGGGTGTGAAGTGTGGCTCACGGCTCCGGACAGTCCGGGGAGAAAAACAAGGTACGATCTTGTTGCGGTAAGGAAGAGTACGGGTATTCTTTTCAACATAGACTCTCAGGCACCGAATAAGGTGGTAAAAGAATGGCTCGAAGGTGAGGGATATGATAAGGTGATCCCCGAGTATACCTATGGAGCATCCAGAATAGATTTCTATATGGAAAAAGGATCCGAAAAGTATCTTATGGAAGTCAAAGGTTGTACCCTTGAGGAGAACGGCATAGGGTATTTCCCCGATGCACCGACCGAAAGAGGAGTCAAGCACATCCACGAACTTATCGCTGCCCGGAAGGCAAGCTGCAATGCAATCCTTGCTTTCGTGATCCAGATGGACGGTGTCAGTGAAGTTAGGGCAAATGTGGCGACTCATCCCGAATTCGGAACGGCACTTGATGAGGCTGTGAAAGCCGGAGTTGAGGTAAAATTTCTAAAATGCCATGTGGAGCCGGATCTGCTTGAGATTGTAGAGGAGAATAAGGCTTGTTTACGTCGGAAAAGATTTCCTGATATCTTAGGATCTTGCGGTTAAGGTAAAGCCGGAGCCCTTTGAGTTCGGAGAATACTTATTTAAAAGGCTGCTTACCGCTTAATTCCATGATCTTTTTTCGCAGAGCTTCGTAACCTGCATCGATATCAAGTATATCTGCGACGGTCTTTTCCATGGGGCAGATATCATCTCCTCTGCGATTTATGATCTTTTCGGTAAGTGTTCCGTAGGAAAAAGGGATGTCGTGAGCTATGAGGAAATCGGCACCTGCTTTTGACATTATTTCTCCGTAGACTTCCGAAATGCCTGCTTTTACAAAGAGCATCGCCGCAGCCTTGCCTACTATAAGGTCGGCAGCGGAATATCCGCAGAGGTCTCTGCCATCTGCGATGAATTTCATCATGGGAGAGATACCTTTCCCGTCGTCAATAATTATGTTTTCATCCCTGCACAGGCATATGGAATGCCCGTGCAGGTTTTCTTTTGCAATATCTATATCACTCATTTTCTTTATCTTCGATCAAAAGATTGCGAAGTCCGATCATTATTACGGGTGCGAGAACTGCCTGGATCAGGAGACCGGGAATGCCTGTGATGATCTGGCCCCATATCATGGGTACGGTAAAAGTGGTGAAAGAAGCGGTAAGTGCGATCGCACCGAGGAATACGAGTCTTCCCGCAATCTGTGCACAGATAACCGCAGGGAATGCCCACATGGCATTTGATACGATCTTCTTGCTAAACAGTCCGGAAACTGCTGCGAAAACAGCAAGTTCAAGAATCATGAAGGGAAGTCTGGGAGCAGCGGGCATGGGATTTCCGCTAAGTGATGTGAGCATAAAGCTTACAAGAGGAGAAAGTATACCTACCGCGAGCGCCCATTTGGTTCCGAGAAGGCATCCGCCTATAAGAATGGGAAGATACATGGGGAGGTATTTGACTCCTCCGGACTGTCCCAGAGCCAGGTGGACCAGCTGAGGAAGGAGGACTGCAAGTGCGATGAGTCCTGCCGAAATTACAGTTTTAACGGCAATCGATTTTTGTGTGGTGGCACTTCTTAATGCGAGAATATTGTCTATCATGATTGTTCCCCTTTTATACATTTGTTTATTGGTTACGATCGGTCATTACCATAATAATACAATCCCGGCTTGAATTTTTCTCCTGTTTTTCTGTTATGTTACGGACGGTTTTTTGTCATGAATGAAATATTGGCCTAATCAAGCGCTGATCGTCAGTAAAAGCATCAATAATCCGAAAAAACCCTCAATTTGAGGCCTTTTATAGCGTAAAAGCGTAGGCTGAGGCATCAAAAAACGGCAAATCAATTACTTTCGATGCTTCTTCCCGTAAAAAGGTGCAAAAAAGGCATCAAAAATCGTAGGATTCATAGAATTCGATGCCTTTGCAGAAAATGCCTATGAAAAGAAGCCCTATTGCTCGGAGGAATGTCTCCTTCGCAAAGGGCTTCTAAAAGTCGTGCGTGATGGTCACGCCAATTAAAAGAGGCTCTAACCACTCGAAGGAATGCCTTCTCGCGGAGAGCCTCTAATAATCGGCGTGACAAGATTTGAACTTGCGACCTCTACGTCCCGAACGTAGCGCTCTACCAAGCTGAGCCACACGCCGTAAATAATAATTTTATAACAATATTTGTGTTGAAGTTGTGCCGTTTTAATGGGAAAATAACCATATATGTTGTTTTCCGAAACGACTTAAGAATCATACACTTTTTGAAAATATGTGTCAATCACAGGGGGTACCTATATGGCGACTAAGAAAGTAAAGCACATGACCGTTAAAGAGATCAGGGAGATAGTCTCCAAACTCACACTTAAAGAGAAGGCCTATCTTACTTCGGGAGTAGGAAGTTGGGAGACAGCGGCATTTCCCAAGAAAGGTATTCCCAAGGAGTGGATGTGCGACGGCCCTCACGGACTCAGAAAGCAGATCAATGATGTTCACGCAAGTATCAATGATTCCATTGATGCGGTAAGTTTCCCCGCAGAATGTGCCATAGCTGCAAGCTGGGACAGAGAGCTTATTTATGAAGCGGCAAAGGCTATCGGTAATGAGGCTCAGGCTAATGATGTTCAGATGGTCCTCGGACCCGGCGTCAACATGAAGAGAAGCCCTCTTTGCGGACGTAACTTTGAATATCTCTCGGAAGATCCCTGCCTTGCGGGTGAGCTTGGCGCTGCATATGTTAACGGTCTCCAGAGCACCGGAGTATCGGCTTGCGTTAAGCACTTTTTTGCAAATTCACAGGAGACGGACCGCTTTACCTCATCAAGCGAAATGGATGAGACTACCGAGCGCCAGATCTATCTGCCTGCATTTGAGACCGTTGTTAAAAAGGCTCATCCTCAGTCTGTCATGGCCTCATATAACAAGGTCGGCGGAACATACATGACCGAGAATAAGAAATACCTTACCGATATCCTCAGAAAAGAATGGGGATTTGACGGAATGGTTGTAAGTGACTGGGGAGCTACTCATAACAGACCCGGTGCCATCGAAGCGGGATGCGACCTTACCATGTGGCAGCAGCATGAAACCGATAAGGACATCATTAAAGCAGTAAAGAGCGGAAAGCTTGCGGAGTCCAGACTCGATGAAGCATGCGTTAACATTCTCAGGCACGTATTCAAAACTCTTGAAAAGCATAAGGCAAACGCCAAGGTAGATCTTGATAAGAATCATGAGGTAGCAAGGAAGCTTTTCGAAAGCTCTGTCGTACTTCTTAAAAATGACGGAAATATTCTTCCTATCAGCAAGAAGAAAAATGTACTCCTTCTCGGTGACTTTGCAAAGAATCCCAGATATCAGGGCGGCGGAAGCTCTCATGTATCAACCTGCAGGGCAACCAATGTAGTTGATGCCACCAAGGATATGCCCAATGTGTCATATAAGAAGGGATACGGTCCCGGACCCAAGGCTCCGACCCTTACCGATCCCGAATTCTGGACCACACGCATCACTCCTTCGGATTATAAGCCTGATAAGAAGCTTATCTCCGAAGCTGTAAAGGCAGCAAAGAAAGCGGATATAGTAGTGATCTTTGCAGGACTTCCCGAGGCGCTCGAATCCGAAGGTGCAGACCGTATCGATATGAGAATGCCCGATTCTCACAACGCACTTATCGAAGAGGTTGCGAAGGTCAATAAGAATGTCGTAGTGGTACTTCAGAACGGTGCACCCGTAGAGATGCCCTGGATAGATGATGTAAAGGGTATCCTTGAGACTTATCTCGGAGGAGAAGCAAGCGGTGAAGTGGTAAGAGACGTACTCTTCGGAGACGTTAACCCGTCAGGAAGACTTCCCGAGACCTTCCCCTTCATCCTCGAAGACAATCCTTCATATCTGTTCTATTTCGGATGTGATGATGTTGTTAAATACAGCGAAGGCGAGTTCATCGGTTACAGATATTACACTACCAAGATGATGCCCGTACTTTTCCCCTTCGGATACGGACTTTCATATACCAAGTTTGATTACTCCGATCTTAAGATCGATGCCAAGGGCTTTATCGGAGACGAGAAGACGGGCGGTATCACCGTATCTGTCAAGGTGACTAACACCGGAAGAAAAGCCGGAAGAGAAGTCGTTCAGCTCTATGTAGGCGTTAACAAATGTGCTCTTAAGAGACCCGTGAGAGAACTTAAGGGATTTGCAAAGACCGGTCTCCTTAAGCCCGGTGAGAGTGAAACCGTAACATTTGAGCTTACATCCAGAGATTTCGCTCATTGGAACGAAGAGGCCAAGGCGTATGTTCACTATACCGGTGAGTATGAGATCCTGATCGCTAAGGATGCGGAGACTATCGTTTTTGCCGCACCCGTTGACATTGAGGGAGCATATCCCCGCAAAACCGTAAACAACAATAATCCTGACATCAACTGATATGAAAAAAAGAAAAAGACTTGCACTGTTCGGAAGTAGTCTTTCAAGCAGATACAGAAGAATATTGAGTAGGGCTTTTTCTATTGCCGCCGATGAACTGGACGTAGATCTGGTCATTTTCAATGCATACGGAAAGCTTCGCAGCATCAATTCCGTGGAACCGGATAATGAATCCGGACTCATAGACTATGTGGATATCGATCAGTTTGACGGCGTTGTATTTGACGGAGAAGGTTATCTGGTAAACGGATTGACGGATAAGGTCGAGCGAAAACTTCGCGCGTCCGGGCGTCCGGTTGTTTCCATCAGCAGCCACATCGACGGATTCTACAATATAGAATTTGATGATGAGGGTGGTCTCAGACAAATGGTCGAGCATTTTTTAGACCATCATCACTTTACCAAAATAGGATATATGTCCGGATACCTTCCTCATCCCGACTCCATCAAAAGACTTAATGAGTTCCGCACCGTTATGAGAGAGCACGGTCTTCCCGAAGACGGTGTCGGAATGTTTGAGGGTGACTTCTGGTATAACAAGGGAACGGAGGCGGCAAGGTATTTCCTATCCCTTCCGGAGCGCCCTGAGGCCATAGTCTGTGCCAATGACTATATGGCCATATCTCTTTGCGATGCTCTGAGAAAGTTTGGAATAAGAGTTCCTCAGGACATAGCCGTTTCGGGATATGACGGAACTCCCGAGGGCAAAGATTTCCTTCCGAACCTGTCTTCCGTAACAAGGGAACAGCTTGAGGTAGCACGCAAAGCACTGAAACTTCTCGTGCATTTGTCCGATGGCGGGAATGCCGGTGATATGGATCTTACTGTCAGACCCAAGCCCTATTTCAGCCAGTCCTGTGGATGCGAGCCTCTTGAGTATCAGCATGTATTTGATACCTTTGACCGAGTTCAGGATGAGATGAGAAAGCTGAACGAAGGTATTTTTGAGTCGGAATCCGCCATGGTCAAGCTTAATAAGGCTGAGAGCGTACGGACCATGGAGAATATATTCGCCGAGGATTCCGTGAATTTCGGTGATTATTCCGCATTCTTTATGATGGTGCACACGGACTCCGCCGGAAGGCCGTCCTATGACAGTGAGTTCACCATGCCCTCGGGAAAGTTTATTCCGGTAATGTGGATAGACAAAAAGGGAGAATACAAGGGCAGTTCACGCGGTCTAAGCAGTTCAAAGATCATCCCCGATTCAAATTCCGACAGGCCGCATGTCTATTATGTAATGGCTGTTCACTACGCGGAAAAGATATTCGGATATACCGTTCTGGAACTTACCGGAAGGGATATATTCAATGAATTCTACAATGTATGGCTCCATACCATGGGGCTTTCGCTTGATACCCTCAAAAAGAACGATCATATCGAAAAACTTATAGGCAGACTTGAAGGCCTGAGTGTTACGGATGAATTGACAGGCCTGTTAAACAGGCGCGGGTTCGAAGACAGAACCCGTGAGATCGTTTCCGGATATAAAGAGTCAAAGACAGTCTGCACAATGGTAATCGATATGGACGGTCTCAAACTTATAAATGACAGATTCGGACACTTTGAGGGCGACAGGGCCATCAGAGCACTTGCGGACAGCATCAAAAAGAGCAGTAATTTCGGCGAGATCGCAGGAAGATCCGGCGGAGATGAATTCTACGTATTTGCCTCGGATTATTCGGAAGCGCGAATTAACAGATTTATCGAGCGGATGAATGAGTGTATTGCCGAATATAACAATTCCAATAAGATGGATTATAAGCTTGATTTCAGCATCGGAACCTATCTGACCGAGACCGATTCCTACGGCAGGATCGAAGAATATTTCAAGATCAGCGATGCCCGTATGTATGAGCAGAAGATGTCAAAACCGGGCAGGAGAAAATAGGGTTTTAAAAAATTTTAAAAAAATAAAAATTTTTGTTGCATTTTTAAATCGAAGATGGTAATATCTCATCGTTGCACTAAAGAAAGGACCGCTAGCTCAGTTGGTAGAGCACCTGACTCTTAATCAGGGTGTCCAGGGTTCGAGCCCCTGGCGGTCCACGCGAGGTCGCAGGCTTGCTTAGAAGCGGGTTTGTGGCCTTTTCTTTTTATATTCGAAAAGAGGTACTATGGCACCTATATTTGATACACATGTTCATTATGATGACGAGGCTTTCTCGGAAGACAGGGAAAATGTACTTTCTTCCCTCAGAAAGTACGGCGTTTCGAAAGTGACGAATATCGGAGCGGGGATTGCGAGTTCCAAAACCGCCCTTGAACTGGCTAAGAAAACGCCTTGGATGTACTGCGCACTGGGAGTTATCCCCGGACAGTGCAGCGAGATAAATGAAGAGACATGGAAATGGCTGTGTGAAGCTGCCGAAAAAGAAGAAAAATGCGTAGCAATAGGCGAGATCGGACTTGACCATCATTGGGATGACGACCCCTGGGATGTTCAGGCTAAATGGTTTATTGAGCAGATGGATCTGGCACGGAGACTCGGAAAGCCCATGGTCATCCACTCAAGAGAAGCGGCAAAAGATACGATAGATATTATGAAGGAGCATCACGCGGGAGACATAGGCGGGGTAATGCACTGTTATTCGTATTCAGCAGAGTCTGCCAGGGAATTCCTGAATATGGGTTTCTTTTTCGGGATAGGCGGGGTTGTGACCTTCAAAAATGCCAAAAAACTCACAGAGGCCGTCGAGTACATACCGCTTTCGAATATAGTTCTGGAGACGGATTGCCCTTATCTGGCACCGACTCCCCACAGAGGAGAGAGGAACTTTTCCGGGTATCTTCCCCTGGTCATTGAAAGGATCGCCGAGATCAAGAAAATAAGCCCCGAAGAGGTGGCTGAAGCGACCTGGCTCAATGCCCACAGACTATACAAAATAAGCGAAACATGATAAAATCATTACATAAATTAATGTGATTTTTTCTTACGGTACCGGGGGTTCAAACGGGGGTACTGGATATGAAAATAGAGAGAATAGACGACAAAACAATTAAATGCTATCTGTCGAAGGACGAACTTGCATATTATAAGGTCGATTACAGCGACTTTATTTCCAGGAGTGAAAACGCTCAGAGGCTCCTTCGCGAGATCATAGAACAGGCTAAATCAGAGGTCGGATATCATCCTCCGAAGATTGCTTTTGAGATGCAGATAATGATGGTTCCCGAGCAGGGAATGGTCCTTACTTTTTCCGAGAAGGATCCCGCAATCGGCGTAGATGCCGACAAGATCAGCGGATTTATCGATACTTTGAAGCAGCTTCTCGAGCATGTTAAAGAGGAATCCGGCGGAACCACAGGAGCACTCGGCGCACTTCCCGGCTTGGGACAAGGGGGATTATCTCTTCCCGCACCCGCAGCTCCCGTAAAGGCAGGAAATGCACCAGCCAAAGCGGATAACCCTGCGGCTAATGTGAACGATGCCGTATTCATGTTCACTTATCTGTCAGACTTCATCGAGTATGCTCAGGGACTTCCCAAGGGCATCAGAATAAATTCTTCACTGTACAAGATGGGCGAGGAATATTTCCTCTATGTCGCAAGAGGCAAGGCTTCTTATGACCGTTTCAGCAGATGCTGTGTTCAGGCTCTTGAGTTCTCGCAGCTCTACAGTGCAGGCGAAGGTTGCGAAGAGGTGCTCAGGGAACACGGAGAGGTAATGATCTCCGAAAAGGCCGTTAACAGATTCCGTAAGTAGGCTTAATGATCCTAAGCGGCTCCCAATTTCTATCGGGGGCCGCTTTATGTTTGTTTAATGAAGGAGGAGAGTAATGTTCGTTTGTCCCAATTGCGGAGCCAATATTAAATTTGACCCCGGCAAGCAGTTGCTCCACTGCGATTATTGCGAATCGGATTTTGCTCCGGATGCAGCAATCCAGAAGGATGACGCCGACGAGAACACTTATACAGAATCTCAGGCAAGCGATAAATCCGAAAAAGGTTATGAGGAATACACCACCACTATCTACACCTGTAAGGAGTGCGGCGGTGAGATTCTTGCAAACGATAACACTGTTGCAACTTTCTGCAGCTATTGCGGAGCTTCAACGATCCTTGCAAGCCGCGTAGGCAAAGAGAGAGCTCCCGAATACATCATTCCTTTTAAGGTTACCAAGGAACAGAGTGCGGAGCTTTATAAGAAGGCTCTCAAGAAGGCACTTTTTGCTCCCCAATATATGAAAGAAGATACCACCATAGAAAAACTCCGTGGTATCTATATGCCTTACTGGATCTATGATTTCAAAGAAAACCGCGCAGCAACAATCCGCGGTCAGAAGGATACCAGAAGAGGGGATTATATCTATCATACTCACTACAACATTAATACCAATGTTCAGGCTGATTATAACGGATTGTCTTCCGACGCATCCTCACAGTTCTCCGATACATTGAGCGAAGCCATCGCTCCTTATGATTTCAAAGAGGCGGTTCCTTTTAACACCACTTATATGAGTGGATTCTATGCGGATGCAGCCGATACCGATCCCAAGCTTTATGAGGATCGGTTACGTACCATTGTTACTTCGGAGATCTACAATCAGATTGCCAAAGACCCTGCGGTAAGGTCCATCAGCCTTAAGCCCGATTCTCTTCCCAATCTGACTCCAGAGAGAACAGTGACCACATTCGGATATTTCCCCGTATGGTTCATGTCCGTGAGACATAAAGACAGAGTAAGCTATGCGGTTGTAAACGGCCAGACCGGAGAGGTTGCAACCGACGTGCCCATCGATTACAAGAAATATATCTTATGGTCACTTGCTTGGTCGGTGCCCATATTTATAATTCTCAGCTTTATACCTTTTATGAAGCCCATATATCTTCTGGTTGCGTCGATAATACTTTCCACCATCGGAATGATAACTCTGTGCGTACAGAAGAATGAGATTTACGTCAGGGAAAACAGTCTTGATGATAAGGGTTTGATATACAGACAGAGTAAGAATCAGAACGGACCACAGGCTTCGCAGGCGGCAGCACCCATGCCACAGCCCGTTAAAGTCAAGTCATCCGGAGGAATCAGTTCCGGAAGTGCGATACTTTCCATTGTTGCGGTTCTTATCGGATTATATTTCGGACCGATGGGTGCCCTGGGCATGATACTTATCTGCTCGCCCATCATTATCGCTCTTTCCAATAAGAAGGGTCATAAGGTCGTCGAGACCAAGCCCGGTGTTAAAGGAAAAGCACCCGCCGGTGAGAAATTCATGCTGTGTCTGAAACCTTTGATAGGAGTCGTTGTGGCAGTCCTTATTTGGCTTCTGGCGCCTGTTGCGGATGAGTATTATTACATTGCTTCAGCTGCCTGCATAGTTACACTTCTTATGTCCATGTGGGATCTGGTAAGAGGACATAATGAACTGGCTACAAGAAAACTTCCTCAGTTTGATAAAAGAGGAGGTGACGAGTCATG
>JAEEXJ010000081.1 GCA_016291475.1 Lachnospiraceae bacterium
CGGAGGAAAGAAACGTTCCGCTTTATTGCGGCGAATACGGCGTAATAGAGACCGCTACTCCCGAAGATACTTTGGGATGGTATGAGATGATCAGTGAGGCTTTTAACAGATACAATATCGGAAGAGCTGCTTGGTCTTACAGAGAGATGAACTTCGGACTTGTTTCCCCTGAGCTCGATTCCGTCCGTGACAAACTGATCAAACTCTTATAATTTTTCGGAAAAATATTGCAAAGAGTTTCGACATATATTATTCTGAATAAAACTTAATATAAACCGATGACGAAGAGGAGTAGCATCAGATACTTGCTCAGAGAGAGTCCGGGGCGGTGTGATCCGGACAGTAAAGGCTTATGTGAATGGACTTCGGAGGGCATGGTGGAAATACCATGACGTAAGGCATACGTAAGTTGCCGGGGATATGAAGGTATCCCGCGAGAGCATGGGTCAAACCATGAAGCAGGGTGGCACCGCGAATATACAGATTCGTCCCTGACAGTATAACAATACTGTCAGGGATTTTTTTATGTGATGGCAAGGTGACAATGGAGGAAAGCAGATGACTATAGAAGAACTGAAAGCATTTAAAGATTCGGGAAAGTATGATATCGCACCGGTAAGCTGCGAGATGCTTTCCGATATGAGAACACCGATACAGGTTCTCAGAATACTTAAGAATGTATCGGATCATTGTTATCTTCTGGAGTCGGCTAAGGATAATGACAACTGGGGCAGATATACTTTCCTAGGCTTTGATCCGAAACTTGAGATCACATGCCTTAATGGCAGGATGAAGATCGGTGAAGATATATTTGATACGGACTGTCCAGAAAAGCATATAAGAGAGCTTCTTGCGCGTTACAGAAGTCCCAAGATCAGATCACTTCCTCCGTTTACCGGCGGACTTGTGGGATACTTTGCATACGATTACATAAAGTATGCGGAGAAATCGCTGCATCTTACCGAAGATGATGAGGAGCAGTTCAATGATATAGATCTTATGCTTTTTGATAAGGTCATTGCCTTCGATCATTTAAAACAGAAGATCATCATTATCGTAAATATTCATTTAAGTGATATTGATGCGGAATATGCAAGGGCTCAGGAAGAACTTGCTGGTCTTAAGGATCTTATTGAAAACGGTGAAATGTGCAAAGATATAACCGGTAAAGCTATCGGAGAATTTACACCTGTATTTGATAAAGATGCGTATTGTGAAATGGTGGAAAAGGCAAAGCATCATATCGTAGAGGGGGACATTTTCCAGATAGTCTTATCCAATAAGCTCAGTGCTCCGTTTGAGGGATCTCTTCTTAATACATACAGAATGTTAAGGACCATCAATCCTTCTCCATATATGTTTTATTTCAGTTCAAACGATCTGGAACTTGCGGGAGCTTCACCCGAGACACTTGTAAAGCTTCAGGACGGAGTTCTTCACACATTTCCTCTTGCCGGAACAAGGAAGCGCGGTAAGGATGAAGAGGAAGATAAGGAACTTGTCCGTGATCTTCTTGCAGATCCTAAGGAACTTGCAGAGCACAACATGCTGGTTGATCTTGGAAGAAATGATCTTGGAAGAATCTCGAAATTCGGAACCGTGGAAGTGGAGAGACTTCGCGAGGTTCAGTTCTTCTCACATGTAATGCATATCGGGTCTACCGTAAGAGGTGAGATCAGGGACGATGAGGATGCAATGTCTGCAATAGGAGCGGTCCTTCCTGCAGGCACATTGTCCGGTGCCCCCAAGATCAGAGCCTGTGAGCTGATAGATGAACTGGAAGGTAACAAGAGAGGTGTATACGGAGGTGCCATCGGATACATTGACTTTACCGGAAATCTGGACACATGTATATCCATAAGACTTGCTTATAAGAAAAAAGGTAAAGTGTTCGTAAGAAGCGGAGCGGGAATAGTTGCGGATTCCGTTCCCGAATCGGAATTTACCGAATGCATTAACAAAGCATCTGCGGTTATTAAAGCCATCTCCATGGCTGAGGAGGTGTAAGATGATCCTGCTTATAGATAATTACGACAGTTTTTCATATAATCTTTTCCAGCTTGTGGGCGAGATCAATCCCGACATTCGTGTCATAAGAAATGATGCATATACGGTAGAAGAGATCAGGCAGATGAAGCCCTCCCATATAATCTTAAGTCCCGGTCCCGGAAGGCCGGAAGATGCGGGAGTATGCATTGATGTGGTGAAGGAACTTTCCGGTGAGATTCCGATCCTCGGAGTATGTCTCGGACATCAGTCCATATGCGCGGCATTTGGTGCAGTCGTAACCTATGCCAAGACTCTTATGCACGGAAAAAGCTCTGTGGTCACTCTTGATACAGACTCGGCGCTTTTCAAAGGTTTCGGTAAGAGCACCGAGGTAGCCAGATATCATTCCCTTGCTGCGGATGAAAATACAATGCCTGATTGTCTGAAAGTTACCGCACGTACGGATGACGGAGAAGTCATGGCGGTTGAGCACAAGGAATATAAGGTATACGGCGTGCAGTTCCACCCGGAATCCATTCTTACCCCCGAAGGAAGAAAGATGCTCAGGAATTATCTTGAGGTAAAATAAATCAATCCGGTCTTGCACTGTGCACAATGTATCGCATTAAAGTAATAAAGTTTTTTATTGACAAAACAGTTTTAAAAGTCTATTTTATTGAGAAAGAGGCAAAGGCGTCTCTAATGTTTAATGACATTAGAGGCGTCTTTTTCTTTTTTTTTCGGTTGAAATGTATATCTGTCCCGGACAGGTATTTATCACTAAAGGCATTTGTTGAAAGGAAGAAGACATGGACAATAATCTTTCATATGACAGAGAACATGATGCGTGCGGTATAGGTGCGGTAGTCAAGATAGACGGAGTGCCTGAATATTCCGTTCTCGATGATGCACTTACCATCGTTGAAAAACTCGAGCACAGAGCAGGTAAGGATGCCAGCGGCAAGGTCGGAGACGGCGTAGGTATCATGCTTCAGATCTCTCATTCTTTTTTCTCCGCAGCATTAAAGAAGGCGGGAATAAAGGTCGGTCATGCGGGAGAGTATGGTATCGGTATGTTTTTCCTTCCCCAGGATGAACTTAAGCGCACTTTCGCTAAGAGACTCTTTGAAGTGATCGCCGATAAAGAAGGCGCTTCCGTTATTGGATGGAGAGAAGTTCCCACCAATCCCTCCATACTCGGCGAGAGGGCTGTTGAATGTATGCCTTCAATCTGGCAGTGCGTGGTTGCAAAACCCGAGAATGTTAAGAAGGGAATAGATTTTGACAGGAAGCTTTATGTCATAAGAAGAGAGTTCGAGCAGTCTTCGGATGATACTTATATCTGCTCGCTTTCATCAAGAACCATAGTCTATAAGGGAATGTTCCTTGTTTCCCAGCTCAGACGTTTCTATGACGATCTGCAGAGCGAGGAATATACAACAGCGGTTGCTCTTGTGCATTCCAGATTTTCTACCAATACACTTCCCAGCTGGGAGAGAGCTCATCCCTACAGATTCATCGCACACAACGGTGAGATCAATACCATAAGAGGTAACGCCGACAGAATGCTTGCCCGTGAGGAGACCATGCACTCAGCTCTTCTCGAAGCGGAAAAGAGCAAGATCTATCCCGTTATCTCCGCGAGCGGTTCCGACTCCGCAATGCTGGATAACACTCTTGAATTCCTCTACATGAACGGAATGGATCTGCCTCTTGCAATGATGGCACTGATCCCCGAGCCTTGGAAGCATAACAGATTCATGAGTGAATCCAAGAAGGATTTCTATCACTACTATGCAACCATGATGGAGCCCTGGGACGGTCCTGCGGCAATCCTCTTTACCGACGGTGAACTCTTCGGGGCTACCCTTGACCGTAACGGACTTCGCCCTTCCAGATACTATGTCACCGATGACAACAGGCTTATCCTTTCATCGGAAGTAGGCGTACTTGATATAGCTCCTGAGCACATAATTAAAAAATCAAGACTTACTCCCGGAAGAATGCTCCTTGTAGATATGCGTAAGAAGAGGATCATTTCCGATGAAGAGTGCAAGGAATTCTATGCTTCATCCAATCCTTACGGCGAGTGGCTTGATGCACATCTCATCAGACTTAAGGACCTGACAATTCCCAATCATCAGGTTCCCGTACACACCCAGTCAGAGAGAGACAGACTCTACAAAGTATTCGGATACAGCTATGAGGAAGTTAAGACATATATCCTTGAAGCTGCAAGAAACGGTGCGGAACCCACTGTATCAATGGGTCATGACGTACCTCTTGCTTCACTGTCCGATAATTACCCTCTGATGTACAGGTTCTTCCAGCAGCAGTTTGCGCAGGTTACCAATCCTCCCATCGACTCACTCAGAGAGAAGATCGTAACCGACACCACCGTTTACATCGGATCCGATGGTGACCTTCTTAGTGAAAAGAGTGATAACTGTACCGTCCTCGAAGTCAACAATCCCGTTCTTACCGGTGTTGACGTGATGAAGATCCGTTCAATGAAGCGCAAGGGCTTTAAGACCGAGACTATATCACTTCTTTACTACAAGCATACCTCCCTGTCCCGTGCTGTGGAGCAGCTTTATCTCTCCGTAGACCGTGCGGTATCACAGGGTGCAAATATCATAATCCTCTCCGACCGCGGAGTGGATGAAAACCACGTGCCTATTCCCGCTCTCCTTGCAGTATCCGCAGTTGAGCAGCACCTGGTTCACACCAAAAAGAGAACTGCTGTATCCATCATCCTCGAGACCGCTGAGGTAAGAGATGTACACCAGACCGCATGTATTCTCGGTTTCGGTGCACGTGCGGTAAATCCTTATCTGGCACACGAGTGTATCGGAGAACTCATTAACTTAGGACTTCTCGATAAGGATCTTCACACCGCCATCGATGATTTCGACAAGGCACTTTTGTCAGGCGTTGTTAAGATTGCGGCAAAGATGGGTATCTCTACCATCCAGTCATATCAGTCCGCAAGAATTTTCGAAGCCATCGGTCTCTCCGATGAGGTTATCAGAGATTACTTTGCGGGAGTTGCATCAAGAGTCGGTGGAATCGGAGTTAAGGAACTGGAAGAGGGAATCTCCTACAGACATGACAGAGCATTCGATCCCATGGGACTTCCCGTTGACCCCGTACTCGACAGCATGGGCTATCACAACTTAAGAAGCGGAAAAGGCAAGGAAGATCATCTCTATTCTCCCAAGGTCATCGTTCTTCTCCAGCAGGCAGTAAGAACCGGCGACTACGAGAAGTTCAAAGAGTATACCTCACTTGTTGACGATGCAAAGCATCCTCATACCTTAAGAGGACTTCTTGAATTCGTCCCTGCAGGTAAGAGCATAGATATAGATAAAGTAGAACCCGTAAGCGAGATCGTTAAGCGTTTCCAGGTGGGTGCAATGAGCTACGGTTCACTTTCAAGAGAAGCTCACGAGACCATCGCAACCGCAATGAACAGACTGGGCGGAAGATCAAATACCGGTGAAGGCGGAGAAGCTTCCGACAGATTCGGTACCGAGAGAAACTCTGCGGTTAAGCAGGTTGCATCCGGAAGGTTCGGTGTAACCGAAGAGTATCTGCTCAGTGCCAATGAGATCCAGATCAAGATGGCACAGGGCGCCAAGCCCGGTGAAGGAGGAAACCTCCCTGCAGCCAAGGTGTACCCCTGGGTTGCCAAGACCAGATGTTCAACACCCGGTGTACAGCTGATCTCCCCTCCTCCTCACCATGACATTTATTCCATCGAGGATCTGGCTCAGCTTATCTATGATCTTAAGAACGCTAACAGAAACGCGAGAATATCCGTAAAGCTTGTTTCGGAAGCAGGCGTAGGCACCATCGCATCCGGCGTTGCCAAGGCAGGTGCTCAGGTTGTACTTATCTCAGGTTATGACGGGGGTACCGGTGCTGCTCCTTACAGTTCTGTACACGGCGCAGGTCTTCCCTGGGAGCTTGGTGTTGCAGAGACCCATCAGGCACTTATCGATAGCGGACTTCGTTCAAGAGTAAGGATAGAGACAGACGGAAAACTCATGACGGGACGTGACGTTGCAATCGCTGCACTTCTCGGTGCGGAGGAATTCGGATTTGCAACCGCTCCCCTTGTATCCTTAGGATGCATGATGATGAGAGTCTGCTCCAAAGATACCTGCCCCGTAGGTATCGCAACCCAGAACGAGATCCTCAGAAAGAGATTTGCGGGAAAGCCCGAGCATGTTATGAACTTCATGACATTTGCTGCAATGCAGCTTCGTGAGATTATGGCATACCTTGGATTTAAGACCGTTGATGAGATGATCGGCCGTACCGATTGTCTGAAAAAGAGAGAAAGCTTTGATCAGCCTCATGCACACACGATCTCTTTTGAGAGGGTGCTTAAGCCCGAATATGCTCACATCACCGAGAACAGATTCGATCCCAAGCAGGCATATGATTTTGAACTTGAGAAGACTCTCGATGTAAATAAGCTCCTTCCCTGGTTTGAGAAAGCGTCCAAGACCAAGTCGGCTTCCTCCAAAGTATCCGTTAAGGTAAGCTCCACCGACAGAAGTATGGGAACAATCCTCGGATCCGAGATAGTTAAAAAGTACGGCGACGGATGCAGCAAACTTGCAGAGGACAGATATGTAGTCGAGTGCGAAGGCGGCGGTGGCCAGTCCTTCGGAGCATTCATTCCTCACGGACTCACCATCAGGCTTAAAGGTGATGCCAACGACGGATTCGGTAAAGGTCTCTCCGGCGGAAAACTTGTAGTCACTCCTCCCGAGGAAAGCAAGTTTGAAGCTTCCGAGAATATCATTGTCGGTAATGTAGCTTTGTACGGAGCAACATCAGGTAAGGCTTATATCACAGGTGTTGCGGGTGAGAGATTCTGCGTAAGAAATTCCGGAGCAACCGCTGTTGCGGAAGGATGCGGTGATCACGGCCTTGAGTACATGACAGGCGGAAGAGTCGTAATACTCGGAAGCACCGGTAAGAATTTTGCTGCAGGTATGAGCGGCGGTATCGCTTATGTCCTTGATAAGGACCACAGCCTCTACCGCAGGATCAACAAGGACATGATCGAACTTGAAGAAGTATCCGAGAAGGTAGACAGGGAAGAACTTAAATCCATCCTTGAAGATTACGTAAAGAGTACCGGTTCCAAACGCGGTAAAGAGATACTCGATAACTTTGATGAAGAGCTTCTTTGCTTCAAGAAGGTCATAGCAAGAGACTATCAGAGAATGATCAGGACCATAGCCAAGTATGAAGAGGAAGGCGCATCAAGAGAAAGAGCCGAACTCGAAGCATTCAAAGAAGTAACTAACAAAGCGGTTTAAAAGGCAGGGAAATAAAATGGGTAAACAGACAGGTTTTCTTGAATACGAAAGAACAGAGAACGAAGAGATCCCGGCTAAAGAAAGGATCAAAGGCTACAAAGAATTCCATACCTTTCAGACCGAAGATACCAGAAGAAAACAGGGCGCAAGATGTATGAACTGCGGAGTTCCTTTCTGCCAGTCGGCTATGAGCCTTTCCGGAATGGTTGTGGGATGCCCTCTTCATAATCTGATCCCCGAGTGGAATGATGCCATATACAAGGGCGAGGATGAGCATGCGCTTGCAAGACTCCTCAAGACCAACAGGTTCCCCGAGTTCACCGGACGAGTATGTCCCGCGCTTTGCGAGAAGGCATGTATCTGCGGACAGTATGACGATCCCGTTACCGTAAGGGATAATGAGCTGTTTCTTATCGAGTCGGGTTATAAGAACGGCTGGATGAAGGCTCAGCCTCCGGTAAAAGAGAGCGGAAAGAGCGTTGCGGTAATAGGCAGCGGTCCCTCCGGTCTTTCCGCAGCGGATGCACTTCGCAAAAGAGGACATAAGGTAACCGTATTCGAAAGAGAAGACCGTATAGGCGGGCTTCTTATGTACGGAATCCCCAACATGAAACTTGACAAGAGTGTCATTTCCAGAAGACAGCAGATCATGGAAGAGGAAGGTATCGAGTTTAAGACCGGTGTCAAAGTCGGAGTCGATATCAAAGCCTCAGATCTTCGTAAGAAATATGATGCCATCGTTCTTGCATGCGGTGCCAAGAAAGCGAGAGCACTTAATGCGGAAGGAATAGAAGGAACAGACGGCGTTTATTTTGCCGTTGATTTCCTTACCGCAGCTACCAAGAACGTACTCGGTATTAAGAAGCTTCCTGCTCACTTTGATGCCAAGGGAAAGAATGTAATTATCGTAGGCGGCGGTGATACCGGTAATGACTGTATCGGTACCGTTATAAGAATGGGATGCAAATCCGTTACCGCTATCGAGATGATGCCCAAGCCTCCCGTTAGCAGGGCTGAGAACAATCCATGGCCCGAATGGCCCAAGACTCTCAGAACCGATTACGGTCATGCGGAAGCAATCGAAGTATTCGGTGAAGATCCCAGAGTGTTTAAGACCACTGTTACCAAGGTCTTTTCCAAGAAGGGTAAGATAAGCGAGGTTGAACTTTCAGAGGTTTATTTTGACAAGGGAAAGCTTTGCACCAAGAAGGGAACCGAGAGAAAGGTTAAGTGCGATCTTCTCCTTGTTGCTGCAGGATTCCTCGGAGCAGAGTCCGAAGTCCCCGAAGATTTCGGTCTTGAGATGACCGCAAGAGGAGTTGTCGCAACTCCCGAAGGAAAGTATTCCACCAATGTTCCCGGCGTCTTCTCCGCAGGAGATATGAGAAGAGGACAGAGCCTTGTTGTATGGGCGCTCAGCGAGGGAAGAGAGTGCGCCGCAGAGGTTGATGAATATCTTATGGGATATCGCAACGGCTGAAAATACATGCGAGCCATGATTGACAACTTGTGTTCGCATATAGAATAATTAATCCAAAACCAACCTGATTTCTTGGAGGATATATGAATTACACTACTCAGGAAGTTAAGCAGTTTGTCGAAGAAGAAGATGTCAAATTCATACGTCTTGCATTTTCCGATGTATTCGGAAAACTCAAGAATGTATCCATCATGCCCACGGAACTTGACCGCGCTTTTTCCGAGGGAATAGCCATCGATGCATGGAGCATAACGGGCTTTGACTGTTTCGACAGATCCGACCTCTTCCTTCATCCCGATCCAAATACACTTGCGATCCTTCCATGGAGACCCGAGCACGGCAGGGTTATCAGGATGTATTGCGATATAACATGGCCCGACGGAACTCTTTTTGAGTGCGACTCGAGATCATTCCTTAAGGGTGCGATCGAAGCTGCGGAGAAGAAGGGCTACACATTCAGATTCGGAACCGAGCAGGAATTCTATCTGTTCAGAAATGATCTTGAGGGTGAATCTACCGATATTCCCTATGACAATGCGGGATATATGGATGTAGGCCCCGATGACAGATGTGCGAACATAAGACGTGAGATCTGTATTACTCTCGAGCAGATGGGAATAACTCCCGAGAGCTCACATCATGAAGAGGGCCCCGGACAGAACGAGATAGATTTCAGATATTGTGATGCTCTTAAGGCTGCGGATGATGCAATGACTTTCAGAGGCGTTGTAGGCGCCATTGCGAACAGAAACGGAGCAACCGCAGTATTTTCACCCAAGCCTTTTAAGGGTAAGCCCGGCAACGGAATGCACATCAACTTCTCGGTTAAAAAAGGAAATGAAGACGTTGATCTTGAACCCGTTATCGCAGGTATTCTTGAAAACATCGCTGAGATGACTCTTATCCTGAATCCCGCAAGGGAAAGCTATGACAGGATAGGTGCGCTCAAAGCTCCCGGATATATAACATGGGCCAAAGAGAACCGTTCCGCACTTATAAGGATTCCCGCAGCATTCGGTGAATACGTAAGAGGAGAGCTCAGATCTCCCGATACCATGGCCAATCCTTACCTGGCTTTCGGAATGCTTATTTATGCCGGTCTTTCCGGGCTTGAAAAGGGCCTTAAGGCTCCCGAACCCGTAAGCACCAATCTCTCCACAGCGGGAGAAGATATAACAAAGAATCTTAAAAAGCTCCCCATGACATTGGAAGATGCGGTATCCGTTACCGGAAAGGGAAGCTTTGTTAAGGAGTATCTTCCTGCCGAGGTTCTTGCATCATATCTTGATCTGAACAGATAAGTGGAAAAGGGTTGCTTTAAATGCAGGCTGAAAGAGTATACAGCGTGCTGCTTGTATCTGCAGCGGAAAAAATGAATACCAGACTGGCGGCCTATTTTTCCGGAGGGGGATTTGAACCGGTAACGGTCGTAGACAGTGTTGCAAAGGCGCAGCGAAGACTGCTGAACAGGGAATATGACCTGGTCATCGTCAACTCGCCTCTTCCCGATGACTTCGGAAAAAAGCTTGCGGTTGATGTGGTGGCAGAAAGCGGAGGAGTATCACTCCTGCTTGTTAAGAGTGATATGTACGACGAGATATCATCGAGCATGATCCCCAGGGGCGTAATGGTGGCAAAAAGACCGCTTGACGATTCGATGGTGGATCAGCTGATCGGAATCATGTGCAGCGTCTGTGAGCGCTTCAAGAGCGTCAGAAAGAAGACGATGAGCCTGGAGGATAAGATGGAAGAGATCAGGCTCGTTAACAGGGCTAAATGGGCTCTTATCAAGTCCTGCCATATGACGGAAGAGGATGCTCACAGGTACATACAAAAGCAGGCAATGGATCTGTGCCTGAGCAAAAAGGAAACCGCAGAAAACATATTAAAAACCTACGGATAAAAAAGTTGATTAATTTCTTGACAACTTAAATCCGCAGTAGTAATTTATCACTTGAAAAGGCAAAGGCGTCTTTTCTGTAAACGTACAGAAAAGGCACCTTTGTCTTTTTCTGTTTCCAAAAACACTTAGGAGGAACAAAACTATGGAAACACATTCAGTACCTGATTATTTCGGAGAACTCGTATTTGATGACCGTCAGATGAGAGCAAGACTTTCATCCAAGGTTTATGCATCCCTCAGAAAGACCATCGACGAGAGCAAGAAACTTGATCCCAAGGTTGCGGAATATGTTGCTGAGGCCATGAAAGAATGGGCTCTCGAAAAAGGCGCAACTCACTATACACATTGGTTCCAGCCTCTTACAGGCGTAACTGCAGAAAAGCACGATTCATTTATCAGCCCTTCACCTGACGGAAGCGTCATAATGGAATTCTCGGGCAAAGAACTCATTCAGGGCGAGCCCGACGCATCTTCTTTCCCCACCGGCGGTATCCGCGCAACATTCGAAGCAAGAGGATATACGGCATGGGATCCTACTTCTTATGCATTCATCAAAGATAAAACTCTTTGCATTCCCACCGCATTCTGTTCATACAGCGGTGAGGCTCTCGATAAGAAGACTCCTCTCCTTCGCTCCATGGAAGCTCTCAATAAGCAGGCTCTTCGTATCCTTGCTCTTTTCGGAAATACCACTGCCAAGAATGTAAGAACTTCCGTTGGTCCCGAGCAGGAATATTTCCTTATCACCAAGGAAATGTATGATAAGCGCCCTGACCTTAAGTTCACCGGAAGAACTCTTTTCGGTGCAAAGTCTCCCAAGGGACAGGAGATGGACGATCATTACTTCGGAGTTATCAAGCCCCGTGTACAGGCATTCATGAATGACCTGAACAAGGAACTCTGGAAACTGGGAATCCTTGCCAAGACCGAGCACAATGAAGTTGCTCCCGCTCAGCACGAGCTTGCTCCCATCTATTCAACCACCAACATTGCAACCGACCAGAACCAGCTCACCATGGAGATCATGCAGAAGGTTGCTTCCAAGCACGGACTTGTATGTCTGCTTCACGAGAAGCCTTTCGCAGGAGTAA
Organism: Lachnospiraceae bacterium; assembly: GCA_016291475.1. The sequence continues at coordinate 11,803 of JAEEXJ010000081.1, forward strand.
ACGGATCCGGTAAGCACAATAACTGGTCAATGGCAACAGATACCGGAATCAACCTTCTTTCTCCCGGGGATACTCCTTACGAAAACGCTCAGTTCCTTCTTTTCCTGTGCGCGGTAATCAAGGCTGTTGACGATTATCAGGATCTTCTCAGACTTTCCGTAGCAACCGCAGGAAACGATCACAGACTCGGAGCTAACGAGGCACCTCCCGCGATCATTTCCGTATTCCTCGGAGATGAGCTTTCCGCTATCCTCGATGCTATCGAAGAAGACAAGCCTTACAAGGGAACAGAGCAGAAGATCATGAAGCTGGGAGTTGATGTTCTTCCCGCATTCCCCAGAGACAACACCGATCGTAACAGAACGTCACCCTTCGCATTTACCGGCAACAAGTTTGAGTTCAGAAGCCTGGGATCCTCCAACTCCATCGCATGTGCAAACATCATGTTAAACACCGTAGTTGCCGAGTCACTTAAGATCTACGCAGACAGACTTGAAGGTGCCGAAGACTTTGAGAAGACTCTTCATGAGATGATCCGCAAGACCATCAAGGATCACAAGAGAATCCTCTTCAACGGAAACGGATATGATGATGCATGGGTTAAGGAAGCTACCGAAGTCAGAGGACTTTGCAACTACAGAACCACTCCCGACTGCATGCCTCATATCCTTGATGAGAAGAATGTTAAGCTCCTTACTTCTCACGGAGTATTTACCGAAAAAGAGATCGAGTCCCGCTGCGATATCATGCTTGATAACTACTGCAAGCAGGTTCATATCGAGGCAAACACCATGATCAACATGGCACTCAAGCAGATCCTTCCCGCTATCACCTGCTATGCCGACAAGCTTTCATCAGGAGTTATCGCCAAGAAGTCAGCTTGCGAAGGAATCGCTTGTGAATATGAAAAGAGCGTTATCTCAAGACTTTCCGTTCTTGCAGATCAGATCTACGCTAGGACCGGCGAACTTGAGAGCGCAGTACTTAAACTGGCAGACGCTAAGGATGTTATCGAAGAAAGCGCGCAGATCCGCGACACCGTTCTTCCTAAGATGGGAGAACTCAGAGCATGTGCGGACGAAGCAGAGACCCTCGTATCCAAAGAGTGCTGGCCTCTTCCTTCCTACGGCGACCTCCTCTTCGGAGTCAGATAATAAATATTTTTCACCTGCACCGAAAGGTGCAGGTGAACTAATTCGGAGGATGAAAAAATGTGTTCGATAATGGCGTGGTGTAAAAAAGCCGCTGATGAGAAAAAGTTTACCACCGCACTGGACGAGATGACATCAAGAGGACCGGACGACGGCAGAGTGATCAAAACTGAAGGAGGTCTTCTCGGATTCAGAAGACTATCCATTATGGGTCTTACACCTGAAGGAATGCAGCCCTTCGAATTGAAGGACTGCGCTGTTGTTTGTAACGGAGAAATTTACGGCTTTGGTCCTCTCAGAGATGAGCTTAAATCAAAGGGCTATACATTTAAGAGCGACAGTGACTGTGAGATCCTGCTTCCCATGTATTTTGAATACGGAACGGAGATGTTTAAGAAACTGGATGCGGAATTTGCATGTGTGATCTATGATGCCGGAAACGATGAGTGGATTGCCGCAAGAGATCCCATCGGAATAAGACCTCTTTATTACACATTCGATAAGGGTGGAAGTATTATTTTCGCCAGCGAACCCAAAAGTCTGATGCCTCTGACCGAGGAGCAGATCTATCCCTTCCCTCCCGGTCATTACTATAAAGACGGTAAGTTTACCTGCTTCAATGATATCTCCAAACCCGGCAAGGTAATCACAGACGATCTTGAGACGGTTTGTACGAACATCAGAGAAAAACTCATTGCAGGCGTAGAAAAGAGGCTTATCGCGGATGCTAAAGTCGGTTTCCTCCTTTCCGGCGGACTTGATTCATCCCTTGTATGCAGCATTGCTGCAAGAAAGTCCGATAAGCCCATCCGTACATTTGCGATCGGCATGAACGAAGATGCCATCGACCTTAAATATGCTAAGCAGACCGCAGATTTCCTCGGTGCAGACCACACCGAAGTTATCATTACCAAAGAGGATGTACTCGAAGCACTTCCCAAGGTAATTCACCTGCTTGGAACTTATGACATAACAACCATCAGAGCTTCGATGGGAATGTATCTTCTCTGTAAAGCAATTCACGAGCAGACCGATATCAGAGTAATCCTTACCGGTGAGGTTTCCGATGAAATCTTCGGATACAAGTACACCGACTTTGCTCCCAGTGCAGAGGCTTTCCAGGCTGAAGCCGAAAAGAGAGTGAGCGAGCTTCATATGTACGATGTACTCCGTGCGGACAGATGTATCTCAGTAAACTCACTTGAAGCAAGAGTTCCTTTCGGTGATCTGGACTTCGTAAAATATTGCATGTCCATCGATCCCGAGATGAAGCGCAATCATTACAACAAGGGTAAATACCTCCTTCGTCACGCATTTGAAGGCGGGGATTATCTTCCCGATGAGATCCTTATGCGTGAGAAGGCAGCATTCTCCGATGCCGTAGGCCATTCCATGGTGGATCACTTAAAAGAATATGCAGAGAAGCAGTATACCGAAGAGGAATTCAAAGAGGGTTGCAAGAAGTATTCACATGCCCGTCCCTTCACCAAAGAGTCACTTCTCTACAGAGAAATCTTCGAGAAGTTCTATCCCGGTCAGTCCCGTATGGTCAAGGATTTCTGGATGCCGAACAAGGACTGGGAAGGCTGTAATGTAAACGATCCTTCAGCAAGAGTGCTCTCCAACTACGGTGCAAGCGGAGTATAAATACATGTAAAGCTCCCGGTGCCTGAAATAAGAAATAATCAGCATCTTTAACGTATACAGGTAGGAATTATGACGAAATATATCTTTGTAACAGGTGGTGTTGTATCCGGACTCGGAAAAGGAATAACTGCAGCTTCACTTGGAAGACTTCTCAAAGCAAGAGGTCTTAAAGTTGCTGCCCAGAAACTCGATCC
>JAEEXJ010000166.1 GCA_016291475.1 Lachnospiraceae bacterium
TGCCGGAAGGCTATCATTTTGTTGAACCTGAAGATATAGATCCCGTTAAGATCGGAAAGCTATGCTGGTATGGATTTGATCATGGGGACAAGGGGGAATTTGTAAACTGGGACAAACAGGATACATCCTTTGACTGGACTCCGGAAAAATCCTATAAAGATTGTCTTGGCGACATCATGTCACCGCTCCCGCATGCAACACATGAATATGATGTTATCATAGCCGATGAGCAGGACGAATATGTCTGCTTTTCAGGAATGTGGTGGGTGCCGGAGAATCATCTGGCTTATATGGAACCTCTCTGTACTGCACCTGAACACAGGCGAAAGGGTCTTGCCGCAGCGGCATTAACCCTTCATTACCGCAGGATGAAAGCTCTTGGGGCAACACATATGACAGGCGGAGGTGATCCTTTCTATGAGAAGATCGGATATGGAAAGGGATTGCACTGGAGCTTTTGGAAAAGGGAAAAGTGAACGGTTTTATCGTTCGCACGACCAAACGTCGAGACCTGTTGTCTGCTTACGAAACGTAAGCCGGATACATATGTTCATCTTTCGGTTGATATGGAAGACTATTATCGAATCAAGGACGCTGAGAAGAAAACGGATGAATAAAGAGTGGTCAGAGGTCAACAGGCTCATGCAAAGTCAGATAAAGAAAAGGGATACCTATAGATCCACGCATTGCGTTCTGCACAGATATGTGATATACTTTGAATGCATACACGCAATGCGAGGAGTAGGATATGGATACAGCAAAAACGATAAAAGAACTACGAGAAAGCACAGGAATGTCACGTAAGGATTTTTCAGAGCATACAGGCATCCCTGTTCGTACATTGGAGGATTGGGAAGCGGGAAGGAGAACACCACCGGAATATATTCCGAGATTATTGGCATATCAGATAAAATTTGAGGGGATATTCACTGAAAAAAAGGAAGCAAAAAATCAGATTGACATTGTTACTGATCCGGACGGGAATAAAATAGTCTTGATTAATGATATTTTATTTAAGTCAAGAAGATCGATTAATTGGGATAACATAGAACAGATATTAATGCACTATATCGGGGAATACTATGAGATTACCGAAACTGCAGAAAAGGTATATATAGGATCAGATTTTCCGGATGAGTTTACACATTCAAAATATACAAAAGCTATTAGAGGTGCAAATGAGAAGGCAAAGGCTAATGTGATAACTGCAATTGGCGAATTAGTCCAAATTTCAGATAAGAAGGCAGAATTCCCGGACTATGGCAACCGTCATGGTAATAAAGCAAAAAACGGATGGTATAGATATGATACAAGGTTTGGAATCCCGGTTTATAGTGAATTTGGTGAAATTGAGAGATACAATATTTTCAGAGCCAGAATGCTGGTTAGATGTGATGCGAATGGTCAATTATTTCTGTATGATATAGTGCAAATAAAAAAAGAAACGAGCACGCCGCTTGAGTAAAAACACTGTACGGTAGAAAACTTCGTTTCTTGGAATGTATGGTACTACATAATCTTTAAAAAGTCAACGAAGAAATGATTTTATGAACCTGGGGACGGGGTTATGGTGCCAAAATGAGCAAAGAACAAATGAAAAGAAAAATAACTATCGAAGAAACGCGATCTATTGAGAAACATGCGGATTTTATCCTTAAGATATCATCGGATTCTTTATTGTGTGATCCGCACTATGCTTTTGACAAAGACAACCTTTATGGGGCATCGAAAAGGGAAGACGAGCATATATATGCTGTTTATGACGGAGATGAGGTAAAAGGCCTGTTTGTTTGGCTTATTTCGCCGGAGGATCATTATATAGAGATGATCGTCGGCCTGGTTAAAAGTGAAGACGCTTTTTCCGGGATGCTTGAGTATTTGGAAAGCAATTATTCCGGGTATAAGCTGGACTTTGTGATCAATCCTCAAAATAAGGTTATGATCAATATACTTAAAGAGAAAAAGGCTGAGTTTGAACCTGAACAACAATGGATGAGGCATATGGGTTCTTTACCGACTGTTTCTGCAGAGTGCGTTCAGTTGTTTTCGGATAAATGGGAAGAGCAGTATTGTAAGCTTCATCAGACGGATCTTTACTGGACTGCTGACCGGGTGTTGGCAGCAAGAGACCGTTTCAGGATCTTTTTGGCAATAAAAGACGATCAGGTTATTGGCTATTTGGATGTCACTTACGGCAATGAAAAAAATGAACCCTATGATCTTTATGTCAAGCCTGAATATGCCTGTCAGGGATACGAGGCCGCACTGATTAAAAAGGCTGTTGAAATGAATAGCCCAAAACAGATGTGGGTACTTGTGGATGTGGATGAAAAGGCAGAGACAGAATTGTATGAATCCGTGGGCTTTGAAAAGGTTTCCGGACTGAACAGCGTTTATGCCACATATTCCTGCTGACAGACAACAGAATATTTTTAAAACAGTGAGTCAATGGGGACAGTTCATTTTGACTCATCGGAGGTGAGTCAAAATGAACTGTCCCCATCGACTCGTGACGAGTATGTGACAGAGGCCTGCTTCCCTGTGGAGTGACAAGAGGTGATTCTATGCATTTTGTGGATGCAAAAGGGATCCTGACCGGTAAGGCGGGATTTTACGGAATGAATATTTATCGCGGTTGTACCCATGGGTGCATATATTGCGACAGCAGGAGCCTTTGCTCCAGATTTACCCACCCATT
>JAEEXJ010000082.1 GCA_016291475.1 Lachnospiraceae bacterium
ACAGATTTATATTAGATTTTTCTGACAACTATGTCAAGAAAAACTTAAGATAACCTTAATGTAAATTTAAGCATTTCTCATATTTCTATAGGTCCATAAAAGATCGTAACGGATATAGAAATATAAAGAATTGCACATCAGGATGTCGACATACTTTTTCTGCTCGTCATCCATAAAACGACCGTAGAACTTGTTCTTTCTGAAATCAGGAAATTCCTGCTTCATTCTCTTCTTGATATGACGGATAAGAGAATACTTTTTGCCCTTGGGCATACGCATGTACGAAAATATCGTATTTGTAAAATAAACCGTGGTAAAGATATTCTCTATCTCGTGATAATACTTTTTAAGAAAACCTCTCTTTTTGAGTTCGGCAAGCATGAACTCTGCTGCTTCCATCCTGTTGCGAACCCTCTCCTCGGTTATGGTATGAACCGTGGATGAGTCGTGCTGGTAATAGTAATAGAGAGGTTCGTCCACATATTCGAAATGTTTGTAATACATCGCCCATACAGGTCCTGCAGCGTTGTCCTCATAGAAAATCCCTTCGGGAAAAGAAAGATCGTTATCCCTGATGAGAGATGTTCTGTAGATCTTCGTTACCATGCTGGACATGTTATTGAGATAATCACGGCGTCTTTCATCCGTAAATTCACCCGTAGTGCACTCATAAGCAAGAGGTACCACCTTACCGATCTTAAAGGTATGACTGTCCACCATGTTGTAGCAGCATCCTACTATATCGGCGCCGGTTTCCTCTCCTCTTTTCAAAAGCTTTGCGTAATAATTGGGAGAAACCCAATCATCCGAATCGATGAAGCTAAGCCATTCGCCCTTTGCTTCTTTTATTCCCGCATTTCGCGCGCCGCCCTGATGACGGTTTTCGGGAAGTGCTATAACGCGGACCTTTCCGGGATATTTAGATTCATATTCACGACAGATTGCAAGTGAATCATCCGTAGATGCATCATCTACGGCTATGATCTCATACTCTTTATCAAGATTTTGATTGATAAGAGAATCGAGACAGAATTTTAGTTTTCCGTCCGAAGACATATTGTAGACGGGAACGATAACACTGAGATACATAAAAAACTCCGGTAAAACAAATTATTTTTTGAAAGCTTTTGCCACAGCTTCCGCTTTTCTGTGAACGGACGGATCTTCATATTTGTCCATGAAGTCATCGCCGAGCATTATCTTCTCATCCGCAAAGTCGATGAGATCGAGATGCGTATATACGCTCACAACTTTTTTGAATCGTATCCCCTCAAACAATCCAAGAAGTTCCATAGGAATGGTTCTGTCAAAGATCCAGAAATCACTGAACAGCTTATCGTAATCAAGCACATCCCTGGGATGCGGTTTTATGAAAACCGTCCCTTCCTCGGAATACTCCGCTGTAAGATCCCTGAAAATCTTTTCCCTGACATCAAGTGCACAGAGCGGTTCAGTAAGGATAAGAATTCCGTCTCGGTTATTTTTTGCAACAAACGCCTTTAACGCATCGGAATCCTTGATAAATATCCTGACGAGCCTTTCCTTGTCATCTGATGACAGAGAATCAAGAAGAGCTTTTCTGGGCACTTCCTTATATTTGTAAAAATCATCATCTATTACACTGATATCATTTACTTCCATGTCGATACAGTACTTACTGTATCCGTCGCACATAAATATCAGGTTCAGATACATGGAAAAGAATTTCTTAATACCGAAATGCCCGCGGTCATTATACTTGGCCTGTACAAAAGGCTTAAGGGTATTAAGTCCGTCCTCTACGGCATGGTATTTGATCCTATGCTGATTCAGGTAAATACCTATCGGGTCGGAATCACAGAAAACATATATATCGTTAAACTCTCGAAAATCAACGGGAATGTACTTTTCTTCAAGCTTAGCAAACTTCCTTGTAAAAAGAATACGGTTATACATATTGGGCACTATGCCGCCCTTATTCTCTTTATACTTGGCAAGTTCAGGAAAAAATGTATCCCTTTTCTCATCGAAATCAAGTATATCCGCAAAAAGTCCGCTTGACCTCAATCTATCCGACAGAGTTTCAAAGTCATTGGACATTCTGCTGAGAAGCATCACAGCCTCTCCGCCCTTTATCCTGCCTTCAGTCATCTCCTTGAGCACCGATACCAGCACATGGTAATAGGTATGACATACATATACTCTTTTATCAGTCTTATCCGATATGCTTTTCAAGAAGTTTCTCCATCGCTTTCAGGGAATTGAAATTTTCGGGAAGAAGCTCATCTACATCAATCTCTATTCCCATCTCTTCCGAGATCTTTCCCACCAAAGTAATGATGTCGAAAGAATCAAGAATATTTCCATCCACAAGATTTTCTTCTTTTTCAAAATCTACATCGGGACGAAGATCTTCAAGTATAGCTTTTAATTTATCCATTGTTTTCCATCCATTCCTTTTTCAACGAAACTCTGTCTATCTTTCCGTTCTTATTCAAGGGAAGCTTATCTTTTTTTATATATACATTAGGCCACATGTACTTGGGAAGTTTTTTACCAAGTTCTGTCACTATCTCTCTTTTGCATTCATTTTCCGATTGATAATAGCATACTATCTTCTCAAGTGTCTCATCGTATATGCATACAGAAACAGTAAGAAACATTATGCTGTTAAGTGCGGTCTCTATCTCTCCGAGTTCAATCCTGTGACCCATGTGTTTGATCTGATGATCTCTTCTGGAAGTAAAGACTATATCCATATTCTCATCATAATGACCGAGATCGCCGGTTCTGTATATCCTTACAGGATATTCGGGAACTTCGGGATAAACCGGGAAACTCTCGGCAGTCTTCTCAAGATTGTTCCAATAACCGAGGGCGAGGCATCTTCCGGCAACACAGATTTCACCTTCTTTGCCCTTTTCGGTGACAGGAGTTAAGTTCTCATCAAGAAGCATGACTCTTGAATTCTTAAAAGGCTTCCCTACAGGAATTTTATCCTCAGGAGCAAAATCCCTGTCTACCACGTAATAAGTACAGTTACACGTGATTTCCGTGGGTCCGTAGAGATTAACAAATCTTGTCTCGGGAAATTTTTCCCTCCAGTAATTCAAACTTTTTACAGGCATGACCTCGCCTGAAAACATAACATTCCTTAGTTTCGGAATCAAACCCGCCGATTCAACCGCTTTGAAATCCGAAATAATACGAAGGGCACTTACCGCCCAGATAAGAGTGTTAATATTATTTGCCCCAAGAAATTCCACAAGAAGTTTCGGAGCCATGAAAAGCTTCTTAGGTGTAATAACTATGCTGCCGCCACAATAAATACAGTTGTAAATATCCTTGACGGATACATCAAAATCAAACGGAGCCTGATTACAAAAAACAGTCTCTTCGTTAAAAGAAAAAGCTTCATCAAAGGCCCCCAAAAGATCAAGGACAGACCTATGTGATACCAGAACTCCTTTGGGCACTCCGGTGGAGCCTGATGTAAAGATCGCATAAAGAGGATCTTCGTCAATCATACCGCTTCTGATAACGGATAATGCGGTTTCATCGGCTTCCTTTGTCTCGAGCATGGTCTCCGCTCTGATGCCGGCTTTGTCACTCACTGCTCCCTGTCTGCAGTCAATCACCATAACCGGAGATAACGTTCCCATAATGGTATCTATTCTTTCTGACGGCATGGACATGTCAATGGGAACATAAAAATTCCCTGAATAAGCAACACCAAAAAAAGCCGTTATTGATAACAGATTCCTATCAATAAGAACTGCTACAGGTTTATTCGTTTCTCCTTTTAACTCACCCGTGATATATGATCCTATCTTACGAGCATTTGACACAAGCCCGGAATAAGTCACTTCATCGTATTCATCCTTCAGTACCGTCTTATCGGGGTACTTTTCGGCACTTTGTTCCAGATATTGAAGAACATTGTATATCATCGGTGATACCTCAAGCCATTAATGTGTGATCAGAGTCTTTTCTTTCCAAAAACCAACTTCATAGACTTCTTTTTTATTGTTCCAGTCTATTTTGTAATTCTCAAAACTGTATACATTCTTACCGTCGTTATTCAGAAGATCATCCCTTAGCACTTCGTATGCGCCCTTAAGATCGATCACATTTATCTTCCATCCTCTGAAGTTCACGGACCTACCAACTTTCTTTTCTTCAAAAAAAGGATTGTCCTGCGTAGATGTAAGTTTAACATCCATTCTACGAACCCACATGGAATACGTTCGTTCTTCGGTTACACCGTTTTCGTCCGTGTAGTTGCATATAAAATATTTAGGATATCTGTAAGGTACCTTAACAGACATTTCAACATAATGTTTGAAAGTCATACTGCGAAGCGCGCTCACACTAAGATCCAGCTCTTTCGCCCCGTTCTGATGCATGTAGTAAAAAGGTGATGCCTTGCCCCAGGCTTCCTGGTTATCCATGTCATGGAGCATCTTAGCATCTTTTCCCCATACCATGAAGGAATAGATTGCATGCTTGGTCCTGACAAAATCCTTGCGGTTATTCAGGATGAAATTATTAAAGGAACCCACTTCTCCCTGTGTGGTTCTGTAATCATAATCCCCACCCCGGCATATAGTCCAAGTATAGGCAGGAAAAAGAAGTGTGCCCTTTTCCGTGACATGCTTTTGAAGTTCATCTACAAGTGCATTCAGAAAATCCGTCTGATCCTGCTTCGAAGTGAATTCCAGCTCGCGCATGGCATTTACAACGATAGCGGTAACGTCGGAACCCACATAGATGATATCGCCTTTGGCTATTCCTATTTCATCAAGTTTTTCATGAAATTCTTTCCAGTAAGCTGATGCTTTATCGGCATTCATATATTATCTCTCTTTTTCGGAAACATCTTTGATAAGATCATTTTCAAGAAGTTTGTCCTTAACAGGTATAAGCTCCGATACGGGAACCCCAATGATATCGCTTAACCCTATGAGGTCATTTCTTCCGTCGGCATATGCTATGAAATCTCTCAGCACCTGTACCGCGTCATAGCTTCCCTTTTTACTGATGTCGGGATAAAGTCCTCTTTTGCCAAGCTGAGGCTCACAAAGAACGCTCATACAATACTTTCCGTTATTCTCCAACAGGTTAATACACTCTGTCATAACCTCATATGCGCCTTCGAATCCTTCGGCCGATACAAGACTCATATCATCCTTGGAAGTATGATACTCCGGATATTCCACAAACTTGCTTCTGCAGAAGGTTACAACAGGAAGATCAACACCCGGTGCACAGTACTCTCGTTCATCGGATCCGCGCTTTAAGAATGAATATCTCTTATAGTCACTTTCCCTGTGCTCCAAAATATTAGTTAGCACCCTGTCCGCATATGTATCCGCATATCTGGATTCTACTATGGAATACGCACGGTCATCTCCCACGCATGAGAGATTAAAGCCTGCAATTATATTTTTCTGCATAACGGAAAGATTACGTGACAGATATGTTATGGATCCGATGGTCTCAGGTCCCAGATAAAATCTATAGGAATATTTCCTTTCCTTCATTCCGCACACATACTTAATAAGCTCACATAAAAGAGCCGGCCCTGAAGCCTCATTGTTAGCCATCTGAGGATGGCAAACATATGATGAAAAGAAAACTGCCTTTTCGCTTTTTCCCGGTATTACCAGATCAGCATAAGTAAGATTACCCTCAAAAAGTTCGCTGTCTATGAACATGTGATACTTTCCTTCTGGAAGGGAATCATACATGTTCTTAGTCATGCAAAATCCGTATCTTTCCTTGTAATACGATGTTACATAAGGAATTGCATCGGGCATATCGTCCTGAACATAGACATGCTTCTTAAGTTCTTCAAGATCCACCCACTCATCAACGGGGGTTGAATATCCAAGCACATGAAGCGGATGGTTCTTAAAATCTATGATATGCTCACCTGCTTCGTTCTCGATATAAGCAGAGGTAATCCTCCATTCCTTCGGAACCGTCCAATCAAACACGGGAGTTCCGGTAGGAACGTCTGTTATAGTCATTTCAGGACAGTTATTATCCTTAAGCCACTCATTTAGTATATTAAGTGTTTCTACTACGCCCTTGCCCGTTATGCTCCTGCAAATGGGGAATATCCTGTCAGCAAGTGAATAAATCTCGGATCCGATGCTCATACTAAGCTTCTCCTTATATCTGACACAACGATTTATTATATCATAAAAAAGACCACCGGTGACGGTTCTCTTTGGGCAATGAAACACTACCCAAATAGAACTGTCCCCGGTGGTCCGTCAGTCTAAAAGGACCTCATGGCCCTGAATATATCCTCTGCAGAAAAGCCTCTTCTCATGATGAATGCGGCTATCTTATCCTTGTCGGATCTTTCCATGTCAGGGTCGAAATGTTTCTTCTCAAGAAGCTTTCTTATCTCTTCCTCAGCCCCCGGTATAAGACCAAGTTCCGTGTTCTCGTCCCAGGCCTTCTCGAAGGATTCATCGGATATGCCCTTGGCTCTCAGATCCAATCTGATACGATTTTTGCCACGCCCCTGTGAGGAATGATATCTGATATAGTCCGAAGCATATCTTACGTCGTCTATGTATCCGAAGGATTTAACATATTCTATGGCCTTAAGGGCCACCTCCTCAGGATATCCTCCGTCAGAAAGTTTCCTCGCGAGTTCACCCTCTGCAAAAGATTTCTTCTGCAGAAGATTCATCGCTCTTTTTATACATCTGGAGGGGAGGATCCGAGTCATTATCTCTGATAAGGACTCATCGGAGAGATCACTGCCCTCCCATGCATCATATTTTTCGACCTCCGATGAATAGAGGGGAAATGATAAACCCGACTCCAGTTTCACCAGATTTCTGGATTTACCGCATTTTGTCAACTGCTTTACAAGCATAATCCTTAAGCCTTGGAAGACTTCTTGGCGGGTGCTTCCTCTGCATCCTTTGCCGCCGCCTTCTGATCGGAATCAAGTGCATAGTACTCTCTTACAGCTTTATCGACCTCTGCAAGAACTGCCGGGTTATCCTCAAGGTACTGCTTGGCATTCTCCCTGCCCTGTCCGATCTTCTCTCCCTTATAAGCAAACCATGCACCGGATTTAACGATGATATCCGCATTGGTAGCAACGTCAAGGATGTCTCCCACCATGGAGATTCCCTTTCCGAACATGATATCAAATTCCGCTTCTTTGAAAGGAGGAGCAACCTTATTCTTAACGATCTTAACTCTGGTTCTGTTACCGATGACTTCTCCGCCCTGCTTGATGGACTCGATACGTCTTACATCAAGTCTTACGGATGAATAGAACTTAAGTGCACGTCCGCCGGTAGTGGTCTCGGGATTTCCGAACATAACGCCGAGCTTCTCACGGAGCTGGTTAATAAAGATAACCACGCAGTTGGATTTGCTGATGACTGCAGTAAGCTTACGAAGTGCCTGGCTCATAAGTCTTGCCTGAAGGCCCATGTGAGCATCACCCATATCTCCTTCGATCTCAGCCTTGGGAACGAGTGCTGCTACGGAGTCAACTACTACTATGTCGATAGCACCGGAGCGTACCATGGTCTCTGCGATCTCGAGAGCCTGCTCTCCGCTGTCGGGCTGTGATATATAAAGATTATCAATGTCGACACCGATGTTCTTGGCATAAACGGGATCAAGTGCGTGCTCTGCATCGATGAAACCGGCGATACCGCCGCGCTTCTGAACCTCTGCTATCATATGAAGGGTAACGGTGGTCTTACCGCTGGATTCGGGTCCGTATATCTCGATGATCCTTCCCTTGGGAATACCGCCCTGTCCGAGAGCAAGATCCAGTGATATGGAACCGGTGGGAATGGTCTCAACCTTCATCTGGGCATCGGGATCACCCAGTCTCATGACCGCTCCTTTACCGTACTGTTTTTCAATCTGACCGAGAGCCGCTTCAAGTGCCTTTTTCTTTTCAGTGCCTACGTTATTGTTTTCCATAAATGTCCTTTCCACGTAAATAAAACGTACCGGGAACGAATGTTCGTAATGATAATAGAACATCCGTTCACCTTTGTCAACCATTATTATGATAACAGGAATAATGTCCGAAATATTGGACGTGTAAAAACGCGGCGGAGATCCTGGTTATGCTGCAGATCAGCTCAAAACCGCATGAAAAATGTTCGGACAGATCATCCGAAATGAACTTTGCTTATATATTCCAAAATGCACTCTCTGGCGAGGATCAGTGCGTTCGTAGCGGAAAGCGTCCTGATCTTGTTTCTGTTTCCGGAGAAGTGGCATTCCTTCACTTTAACCTTGCCGTCAACACAGCACGCGATGTAAACAAGTCCCACGGGCTTTTCTTCTGTTCCTCCGTCGGGGCCTGCTATTCCGGTAACGGATATGCATACATCGGATTTGGTGACGCCTGCACCGCCCTTTGCCATCTCGGTCGCAACCTGGGATGAAACGGCGCCGTATTTATCGAGAGTGCCTTTTTTGACACCCGCAAGTTTTCTTTTCGACTTGTTTGAATAAGTTACAAGTCCGCATTTAAACACTTCGGAAGCACCGCTTACGCTTACGATGCTTGAAGCGATAAGACCGCCTGTACAGGACTCAACGGTCGAAAGAGTCATTTTGTTGGATTCGAGAAGATCGATGATAGCCTTCTCGAGACTTACACCTTCTTCGGCAGCATACACGTGCTCTCCGAAGCGGGCCTTGATCTCTTTTACCACGGGTTTGACAAGCTTCTTGGCTTCCTTTTCACCCTCCGCGGATGCGGTGACCCTGATGTGAACCTCGCCTGTTTTCGCATAGGTCGCGATGGTGGGATTGGACTGGGCATCGATAAGATCCTTGATCATGGTCTCAGCCTTGCTCTCGCCCACTCCTACGATCTTGACGGTACGCGAATAGAGAACACCCTCCTGCTTGGACGCAAGGTAAGGCATGATCTCGTCATCAAACATTGCTTCCAGTTCGATGGGAGGTCCGGGAAGCAGAATGTATGTATTCTTTTTTGTCTCCAAAATAATACCGGGAGCGGTGCCGTTAGGATTAGGAACAGCCATGGCACCCTTGGGAAGAAGAGCCTGCTTCCAGTTATTCTCGGTAGGCTCGATTCCTCTTTTTGCAAAATAATCCGCAATGGACTTACGGCTTACGGCGTCTTCGATAAGAGGGAGCTTGCAGAACTCCGCAACAGCTTCCTTGGTCATGTCATCTTCGGTAGGTCCGAGACCGCCTGATAAAATGATGATCTCGCTCCTGGCAGAGCTTTCCTTGAGCTGCGCAAGTACTCTTTCGTTGTTGTCACCGACAACGCACTGATGGTAGCACTCGATACCGAGACGTGAAATACGCTCGGCGATAAAAGCAGCATTGGTATTTATGATATTTCCGAGTAAAAGCTCGGTTCCTACACAGATGATCTCAGCGTTCATTTAAGCACACTCCAGTTTTTGACGAGATAATCGATAAGCGAAATAACAGTAAGGGCAAGTGCCACATACATGAGAATATCGACGACGATAACGGGCAATCCGAACAGTACGAGACTGGGCTCGACTATCATTACAATGACCATTATCATCTGGAAAGTTGTCTTGAATTTGCCCCACCAGCTTGCTGCGATGACCTTGCCTGCTTCCGCGGCAACAAGTCTGAATCCGCTGATGATGAATTCTCTTGCGATGATGATCATTACGATCCACGCGGGAATTCTGTTCATGGCCTGAAGCGCGACCAGTGCGGTACACACCAGAAGTTTGTCTGCGAGAGGATCCATGAATTTACCGAAGTTAGTGACAAGTCCCATTTTGCGGGCAAGCTTGCCGTCCAGCATATCGGTAAGTGATGCGATGATAAAGATGATATCTGCCAGAATATCTGGGATCAGAAGGTTAGAGCCAAACCATCCTTTCTGACCGCCTAGAAGCAGAACCACGAAGGGCACGATAAGCCCTACCCTTACCATGGTCAGAATATTGGGAACGTTCCAGATGGAACTTCTTGTTTCGTTATTTGATTCACTCATTGATCATAACCCCGGACAGGTCATACCCCAGAGCTTCGGTAACCTTTGCTCTTACTATATCCCCTGTCATCAATTCCCCTTCAAAGTTTACGAAGAATAAGCCGTCCACACCGGGAGCATCGCGGTACGTTCTCCCGACATATACATGTTCATCGGGAAGATAACCTTCGATAAGTACCTCCAGTTCCTCCCCCACATGGGATTCATTCAGGTCAAAAGAAACCGCCTGCTGTAATTCCATGATCTCGTCGCGCCTTGAAGATGCGATCTCCTCATCTATCTGATCGGGCATCTCTGCCGCAGGAGTTCCCTCTTCGCGCGAATATGTAAATACACCCAGTCTGTCAAATTCGGTATCGTTAACGAATCTGTAAAGCTCTTCGAATTCTTCCTGAGTTTCTCCGGGAAAACCGGAAATAAGCGAAGTACGAAGGCACATGCCGGGTATACGTGTTCTTAATTTTTCTACAAGTTCTTCAATGCTCTTCTTGGAAGTTCTCCTGCCCATTCTGTGAAGCACATCATCGCTGCAATGCTGGATGGGAAGGTCAAGATACTTACAGATCTTAGGCTCATGGGCCATTACATCTATGATCTCATCAGTGATCTCTTCGGGATATGCATAAAGCACCCTGATCCACTTAAGACCTTCTATGGCACAAAGTTTTCTGAGAAGTTCGGGAAGAGCTTTGTGTCCGTAAATATCGGTTCCGTAAAGAGTAGTCTCCTGTGCAACAAGAATGAGTTCTTTAACTCCGCCTTCCGCAAGAGACTCTGCTTCTTTTACAAGATCTTCCATGGGTATGCTGCGATAAGAACCCCTGACATACGGTATGATGCAGTATGTGCATCTCTTATTACAGCCCTCTGCGATCTTGAGGTAAGCGTAGTGTCCGCCTGTTGTGAGACTTCTGTGAGGATCCGAAAAAGGAACGGCATCAAGAGGAGTTAACTCTTTGACTTTTTCGTTTTCTTTTCCGGAGGATTTGTTCTCAAGAACTACGTCCAGAACCTCTGCAATCTTGCCGATGGACATGGTACCTATAACGGCATCAAGTTCGGGAAGATCACCGAATATCTCATCGGCATATCTCTGGGCAAGGCATCCGCCTGCGATGAGGACTTTGAGATTTCCGCTCTTTTTAAGTTCACCGAGGCGGATTATCTCTGAAATGCTCTCCTCTTTGGCATCACCGATAAAACAACAGGTATTAATAATAATGATGTCGGCATCAGCCTCATCATCGGTAAATTCGTAACCCTTTCCGGATAAGATACCGAGCATCTTCTCGGAATCTACCAGATTTTTATCGCAGCCCAGTGATACAAAAAATATTTTCATTACTGCTCTACAGGTACATTGGGAAGAATGTGAACCTGTCCCTCGTAAAGCTCATCAACAGCGATGGAGAGGGGCTTCTCGTCGGGAGTTCCTGCAAGAGGTTCGTCGCCTGCTACGATCTGACGAGCACGCTTAGCAGAAGCCATAACGATAGAGTAACGGCTCTGTACGATCTCTTCTCCTTCGGGCGCATCTGAGTTTACAGCGTCCATCATGTCTACATAAGAGGGATGTAACATCATAATAAATACTCCTTCTGCCGATTCATCGGCTTAGCTGCCATATGGCAGGTTATTTGTGATATTTTTCGAGTCCTTTACGGAGCTCATCTATAAAACCGCCGACTCTGGCCGGCTGTCTCTTAGCGGTGTTGATGGTGTCTATGACGTCCTGAACGCATTTATCAAGATCATCGTTAACAACTATGTAATCGTACTCTCCGATTCCTACGGACTCTTCGCTTGCTCTTGAAAGTCTGCCTGCGATGACTTCATCGGTCTCGGTTCCTCTGCCTTTGAGTCTCTTTTCGAGTTCCTCTGCGGTAGGGGGAGTTATGAATAAAAGAACGGCTTCAGGGTAAAGTTTTTTGATATTCATCGCACCCTGAATCTCAATCTCAAGGATGACGTTCTTTCCTTCTTCAAGTCTCTGTTCTACGTAAGCCCTGGGGGTACCGTAGTAGTTGCCTACAAACTGTGCATGTTCGATGAGGCCGTTTTCCGCAATGGTCTGTTCGAACTTTTCTTTAGTTACAAAAAAGTAATCCTTGCCGTCGACTTCACCGGGTCTGGGGGATCTGGTGGTCATTGAAACGGAAAGGCAGTAGTCGTCGCTTTTCTCAAGGAGCTTCTTTACAACGGTACCTTTGCCGGCGCCGGAGAAGCCCGATATTACAACTAAGATGCCTTTAGTCATATTTATACCTCTATAGTCACGCGGGTCCTGCCGTTATATATTACCGGTCTCGCTTTTCAGCGTCAGGCGGAAATTCTTCACTATACAGGATATAACTCATGACGCGAGGCCATTCGCTTCGCTCAGGCCGGGCGGCCGAATTTCAACGCAGACGCTGAAGTCTCGACCGATAATATATTCACGTCACCCGCTGTATCTTTATTAGTTATTCGATGTTCTGAATTTGCTCTCTGATCTTCTCGATTTCGGTCTTTAACTCGATACCTTTATTAGAAATCTCGAGATCGGTGGTCTTGGAAAGAGTGGTGTTAGCCTCTCTGTTCATTTCCTGAGCGATGAAGTCAAGCTTTCTTCCCACATCTGAGTCGAGGGAAAGGTCTTTCTTCATGGTCTCGATATGTGAACGAAGGCGAACGATCTCTTCGTCAACGCATACCTTGTCAGCAAATACGGTAACCTCGGTGAGGAGTCTTCCTTCATCAGGGGTGTTGTCGCCAAGGATTTCCTTAACACGTGCGTAGATCTTCTCTCTGTACTCTTCAACGATCTTGGGAGATCTTTCCTGAATGAAGTCTACGATGGAAAGAAGGTTGTCGAGCTTAGCGGTAAGGTCTTTAACAAGGTTCTCACCCTCAGCACTTCTTGCTTCAACCATCTTCTCGCATGCTCCGTCAACAGCCTTCTTAAGGCCTGCCCAGAGTTCTTCTTCATCGTCCTGCTCCTCGATGATCTCAAGCACATCGGGGAAGCTTGCAAGACGAACTGCTCTTAAGTCGTTCTCGAGTCCGAACTCACCGGAGATCTCTTTGACGAAACCTACGTATTTGGATGCAAGTTCTCTGTTGTATTTAAGCTCTGCGGTGGATTCGTCAAGGTTCTCATAAGAGATGAAAACATCGACTTTACCCCTTGAGAGGTACTTTTTGATCTCGGCTCTGACATTTCCTTCAAGACATGCAAGAGCTCTCGGACTTTTGACCGAAAGATCGAGGTATCTGTGATTTACCGATTTAAGTTCTACGGTGTATCTTCTGTTGTTTTCTACGACCTCGGCTCTGCCGAAGCCGGTCATTGATCTGACCATATTATTCTCCATTAATAAATTAGGGACATACAAGGTTAATGTACCACAAAACCCCGTAATACTTCAAGTAAAGCTCCGACATCGCAGAGGGCACTACATTTTGGCCGTCCGGCTACGCCCTGCGTGACACGCGGGTGGCGCGGATACATGATTTTCGAGACTTCGGTGCAGCGAAAAAATGCGGCCGCCCGGCCCGAACGATGATGCGTTTCGCTTTGCGAAAGGCATTTTCGTGAGTGGCCTCGCGTCATGAGTTAAAAAGTGGCTAGTGAAGCATTTCCGCCTGGCACCGAAAAGCGAGAAAATTATGTATCGCGACAGGACCCAGTGTCATGTGGGGCGTCGGTTTCAGGCCTCTGTTAGTCCCGAGATATCGGGGCTGATGGTCATGGAGTAGTTGGTGTAGTAGACTACGAAGCCGGGTTTTGCTCCGGAGGGCTTTTTGACTTCCTTTTTGAGGACATAGTCTATGTCCACCTTATTCTGTTCACGGCCGGCCGAATAATATGCCGCAAGGGCTGCCGCCTCTTCGAAAGCTCTGTCGGGCAGCTCCTCTCCGGGCTCTTTTACTTTAAGGATCACGTGGGATCCGGGCATTTTCTTGGCATGGAACCACCAGTCGGCTCCTACCGCAAATTTGAACGTAAGCTCATCGTTCTGGATATTGTTTCTGCCAACGTATATATCATATCCGTCGGATGAGATGTAGTGGTAGGGCTCGCCCTTGAGCTTAACCGGCTTTCCTTTGACCGCATGCTCTTTGATATATCCGGCCTGAGAAAGTTCCCGTCTGATCCAGGCAAGGTCCTCTTCGCTTACTGCAATGCTTATACTTGCAAGAACCGACTCCAGATGCTCAAGCTTGGACCTGACACTCTCAGTCTGGATTGCAAGCGCCTCGGCGGTTCTCTTAAGCTTCGTATATCTGTCAAAATATTTAACCGCATTCTCCTGAGCCGTGAGCGTCGGATCAAGGGGAATGGTTTCTTTTTCATTGGTGTAATAATTGTCTACAACGATCTGCTTATCGCCGGACTGAGCGGAGTATCCGAAAGCATTCAGAAGTTCTCCCCAGATGCGGTACTTATCGCGGCCCTCTGTCTTTTTCAGCTGCTGGAGCTGTTCGTCCAGTGTGTGGGAATCCCTTTCGATCAGGTTCTTGACCACACGCTTTAAGTCAGAAGACTTCTGATTCATCCTGACGTAAAGCTGCTTTTCGGAATAGAATTTCTCCAGAATCTCCGATATCGAATCAGACCTTACAACTTCATCCGCACCGCCTTCGTACATGGTAAGGTCAAATGCGGCATACTCCTGTGGCTTTCCGCCGGTATATGCGATGCAG
>JAEEXJ010000083.1 GCA_016291475.1 Lachnospiraceae bacterium
TTTTTCCAAGATCGAATCCGGTAAGATGCAGCTTGTGGAATCGGACTATATGTTCAGTTCAGTTTTGAACGACGTAAGTAACATGATCTACTTCAAGGCCAAGGAAAAGGGGCTTTCCTTTGAAGTGGATGTTGATAAAAACATTCCGGACGGACTTCACGGCGATGAGGTCCGCGTGCGTCAGATCATCACCAACATCCTGAACAATGCGGTGAAATATACCAAGGAAGGCTCTGTACATCTGAGGGTTAAGGGTGAAGAAAACACGCATTTGTCCGCAAATGTATTCAACCTGATGATCATTGTTTCGGATACGGGTATAGGTATTAAGGAAGAGGATATCGGAAAACTCTTCAACAAGTTTGAACGTATGGACCTTGATCATAACTCCACGATAGAAGGTACGGGTCTTGGACTTGCAATCACCAAGAATCTCCTGGAGATGATGGGCGGACACATCGATGTACACAGTGTCTATGGCCAGGGTTCTGTTTTCACCATATTCCTGCCGCAGATCATCGTTTCGAAAGAACCTGTCGGTGATTTCAGAAGGAAATTCGATGAAAGCATTGAGGCCATGGAAGAGTATGAGGAATCATTCCATGCACCCGATGCGAAAGTACTTATCGTCGATGATACAAGGATGAATCTCATGGTTGTTCAAGGACTCCTTAAGGACACCGGACTTCAGACAGATACTGCTTCAAGCGGAACTGAGGCCATCGAACTTGCGTATAAGAACACTTACGACCTTGTGCTTATGGATCAGAGAATGCCGGGTATGGGCGGAACCGAGACCATGCAGCATATCAAGGAAGAGTGTCCTGCATATAAGGATATTCCTTTCATATGTCTGACTGCTGATGCAATAAGCGGAGCCAAAGAAAGATATCTGTCTGAAGGTTTCGACAATTATCTGACCAAGCCAATAGATTATAAGGCTCTTGAGAAGATGCTGATCAAACACCTTCCTCTTGAAAAAGTAGTACTGAGTCCCAAGAAGATGCAGGAAGTTTTGGCGGGAGAAGACTATGAATAATAACAATTCCAATAAAGCTCTGAAAATAGTACTCATAGTGCTTGGATCTATATTCGGCGCAATTGCTTTACTGATAGGCGGAGTGATCTTATTGGGATATTTGCTTATTCGCGGAGGTTCTCATGCCTTAAGCGAATATGTTGATAACAGGAATGAAGAAGCTCGCGCCAAGACATTTACCACTTACTATGATGAAAGTGAGGTGGTATCCGCAAGTTATTTCTATCATGAAGACGGTGAAGTAATTTGGACGGATATTCCGGAAAATAAGGTTGCCGAGCTGGCAGAGGATCTGGATTCACTCCATATTTCAAGAGTTGGTGGAATGAAAGATTATTACTACGGCGGAAGAGCAGGGATCAAACTGGTTTACGAAAATGGAAACAGCATATTGTTTGATGGAGAGAGGATACATTATTATCTGAGCGGAAATTCGGAGGAAAAGGACTCCATTTATATGTACTTTGAGGAAGATTTCGAAGGCTTCTGGGATATTCTGAACAAGTATACGGAAGAGGGAGTTGAGCTACACAGTCCGTTTTATCAACCTGAACCCGGAGATGTAAGCGGCGGCTGATGACAGTGGGGACAAAGAACCGTCCCCACCGGCAAAAAAAATCTTGTTGCAATAATTCCATGCATAGGTTATATTTTTTTTAGTTGAACGGAAAACGTTTTCCTAGAAATGGGGAGAGAATATGGAATTAAGTGCGATTTATCACAGAATGTCAGAACAGTACTGCTATCCGCTTGATGAAAATAAACTAATAATCAATATAAAAACAGGTTATGACGTAGATCATGTATATCTGATCTACGGAGATCCCTATGATGCCGGAATAATGGGCGGCAAGGAACGCTGGAGCGGCGAGCGCCTGGAGATCGTTTACAAAAAAAGACTTAAGAATCACATCTGGTGGACCACAACAGTAGAGCCCGCCTATAAGAGATGTAAGTATTATTTTGAACTTCATTCAGGAGATGAATGCATCTATCTGTACGAAGACGGATTCTATACGGAAGAGGAGATGAATCAGGAAGGAAAGACTCTTTCCCAGTTCATCATGCCCTGGATGAATCCCGCAGACATTTGCAGGACTCCAGACTGGGTCAACGATACCGTATGGTATCAGATCTTTCCCGAGAGATTCTGTAACGGTGATAAGAGTCTTGATCCCGAGGGTGTACTTCCCTGGCAGAGCGGCAAAGTTGGAATGCATGACTACTACGGCGGAGACATAAAAGGTATCAGGTACAGACTTCCATATTTGAAAGAACTCGGAATTACCGGTCTTTATCTGAATCCCATATTTGAAGCGGACAGTAATCACAAATACAATACGAAAGATTACAAGAAAGTAGATCCTCATTTCGGAACCAACGATGACCTGAAGGCTCTTGTAAAAGAAGCCCATGAAGCAGGCATCAAGGTTATGCTGGATGCGGTGTTTAACCATACCGGTTCCGACCATCCCATGTGGGTAGATGTATTGGAAAAGGGGGAGAAGTCCGAGTACGCCGACTGGTACATGGTCAATAAGTGGCCTGTAGAGCAGGGCAGGGATACAAGGGACGGAAGGTATTATTCTTTTGCTTTTGCGGAGTACATGCCCAAACTCAATACCAATAACCCGGCCGTTCAGGATTATCTTCTTGATATCATCAGATTCTGGATCGAGGAATTTGATATAGACGGACTCAGATTCGATGTTGGCAACGAGATATCTCATTCATTCTTAAAGGCTGTCAGATATATGGCGTATCACATAAAGAATGATTTTTATCTTCTAGGCGAGATATGGCATGATTCCGTTTCATGGCTTCGCGGAGACGAATACGATTCCGTAATGAATTATCCTCTTTCAACAGCCATTGCGGATTTCTGGGTTTATAAAAACAGAGGCCGCGAGACGTTTGAATACGATATCAACAGATGCTTTACCATGTACTATTCTCAGGTAAATGACGTGCTCTTTAATCTCCTTGATTCACACGATACCAACAGACTCATGGAAAAAGCAGGCGGAAACATAGATGTGTTTTATCAACAGCTTGCGGTTCTTTTTACGATGCCCGGATCGCCCTGCATCTACTACGGAACTGAAGTTGCAATGGACGGTGGACACGATCCCGATTGCAGAAGATGTATGCCATGGGACGAGATCGATTCCGGAGTATTTGATGACCGCATAAATGATATGAAGTCACTCATCGAGATGAGAAAGAATCTGCAGTCTGCCAAGAGCAGAAACTTTCATTTTCCCGATGATATCCCCGAGAAAAGAGTGATCACATATCTGAAGCTCGGAGAAAAAGAAAGCATCAAAGTATATCTGAATTGTGAAGAGTCGGATGTAAAACTTGATATTGAAGATCTCGGCGAAGTGATCTATTCCAGAAAGTGGAATGAAGAAAAAAGCGGATGCGGAGTGCTGGGAACTAACGGGGTTCTGATAGTAAGAGTTTAAAGTGACAGTGGGGACGCTTCGGTTTTGTCACCTGATGACAAAACCGAAGCGTCCTCACTGTCACCATATAAACGAAAGTTATAGCAGGCATAAAGATTTAGGAATAGCCTGAAGTATTGCATTAAGATTATGCATAACATATAATTCGACTAACTTGATAAATTGATCAAGCAAAGTGTATGGGAAAGGAAATGTGATCGTGAGAACAGCTTATGTAAAAGCCGATATGATGAATGAAGCCTGTATGATGTGTTGTCAGGTTGTTATTTGTTGTACCATTATCCAGCTCTGTTCCAAAAAGAACAGTCTGTATGCCGGGCTAAAAAGCTGAACTTAAGTTGATTGATAAGATCAAAGACTTGGGACGTAAGCTTAAAGGCCGATTGTCCCAAGTCTTTTTTTATCCTTCGATGATCCGTGATGCGAAAGGAGTAGGGATGGCGGAACCAAAAGAAGTTACTGAAGAAAGACTTGCACAGATCAAAGAATACATTGAATCCGTCAAATACGGATCGGTAAACATCATAATTCAGGATGGGAAGATCATCCAGATCGATAAGAACGAAAAGATAAGACTTTAAGAACTGACCGGTAAACCGGAGGTTCAGGGTCACGGTTCCATTAGCCGTGATCTTGAACCTCATTTTTTTTATACATATTTAAAGGAGAAGAACATGGGAAAATTATTTACTTCGGAATCGGTAACGGAAGGACATCCCGATAAAATAGCAGACCAGATTTCCGACGCAATACTCGATGCGCTGATCGAACAGGATCCATATTCGAGAGTTGCTGCAGAGACAACGGTCGCTACGGGACTTGCACTTGTAGTCGGAGAGATTACCACAAAGGCGTATGTGGATATCGCAAAGATAGCCAAGGAGACCATAAGAGACATCGGATACGTTAACAACGTTGACGGATACAATGCGGATTCCATCGCAGTACTTACTTCCATTGATGAGCAGTCTGCTGATATCGCACTGGGTGTTGATAAAGCATTCGAATCAAAACAGGACGGAGCAACAGAAGACTTCGGAACAGGCGCGGGAGATCAGGGAATAATCTTCGGATATGCTACCAATGAGACTCCGGAATACCTTCCTCCCGCGATCTCTTTTGCACACAGGCTTACAAGGCAGCTTACAAAAGTCAGAAAGGACGGCACGCTCCCTTATCTGAGACCCGACGGAAAATCACAGGTAACAGTTGAATTTGCCGAAGACGGTCAGACTGTAAAAAGAGTACATACTATCGTTATATCAACACAGCACTCTGAAGAAGTAACTCTTGAACAGATCAGAAAAGACGTAATTGAAAAAGTCATCAAGCCTGTGATCCCCGCAGAACTTC
The DNA here is from genome assembly GCA_016291475.1 of Lachnospiraceae bacterium. The sequence continues at coordinate 4,861 of JAEEXJ010000083.1, forward strand.
TGGATGATGACACAATTTATTATGTCAATCCTACAGGAAGATTTGTTATAGGCGGACCTCAGGGTGATGCGGGACTGACAGGAAGAAAGATCATAGTAGATACCTATGGTGGTACGGGGCGTCACGGAGGCGGTGCATTTTCCGGAAAAGACCCCACGAAAGTAGACCGTTCAGCCGCATATGCCGCAAGATGGGTTGCCAAGAATCTTGTAGCAGCAGGTGCGGCAGACAGAGCCGAGGTTGAGCTCGCATATGCGATCGGTGTGGCAAAGCCCGTATCCATCGCAGTTGAGACCTTCGGAACAGGTAAGGTATCCGATGAGAAGATCGTTGAGATCATCGAGACAGTATTTGACTTAAGACCTGCAGCGATAATCGATGCACTTAATCTCAGAAGACCTATCTACAAGCAGACTGCAGCATACGGACATTTCGGAAGAACAGATATCGATCTTCCCTGGGAGCATCTGGATAAGGTCGATGAGATCAAGAAATTACTTTAATAAATAAATTCATGAGGAGAGAAAAATGAAAAAAATATCTGTCAGTAAAATCAGCAGAGTTTTTATAACTCTTGCAGCTCTTGCCACACTTATATTCACGACCGCATGCGGATCGTCATCAGCATCCGATTCCGGATCGTCTTCCGTAACATCAACCACACTCACCGCATCCGCACAGGAACCTGCTGACGGAAGCGCAGGAGTTCCTTTTACCGGAATCGAAGTGACTTCAAGAGATATTACGGTAACGATTGCAGAACAGGGATATTACATTGTCCCCGTCATACTTGATCAGGGATGGTTTGATGAAGTATTTGCGCCGTACGGGATCAATATAGAGATCGCAAGATTTAATAACGGTCCCGAGATGCTTGAGGCATATACTGCAGGAGTAATTGATTTTGCACAGCTTGGTCTTCAGCCTGCGGTATCCGGTGCGGCAAACGGAGTGGATATAAGAACAATATCTCTGATCGATGATGCGGAGAAAAATATCTTACTTGTAACAAAAGCGGATTCGGACATTCAGACCGTTGAGGATCTCAGAGGAAAGAAGGTTGCGGTAACGATCGGATCAAACGGACACAGCTTCCTGATCAAGAGACTTGAAGAAGCAGGACTCACCGTAGATGACATTGAACTAATCAATATAGATTTCAACACAGCAGCTACCGTTCTTGAAGCCGGTGAGGTTGATGTATCTGTAGGATATAAGACCATTTTTGATAATGCTACCAAGGATAACGGAACCGAATTCCGTATTGTATCCGATTCCACAGGACTGGGAATTGCAAAGAGCATCCTGACTGTTAAGAACGAATTCTCCGAAGAGCATCCGGATATAGTGCTTAACATTGTGGCACTTTTCGGTAAGGCAATAGATTTCATCGTAGAAAATCCTGAGGAAACCGTTCGAATCGCGTCAGATTATTACGGAACCGATCCCGATATCATCAGAAATGCACTTCCCGTTCAGAATTACAACAACCACGGAAATAATGAAATTGCAGACGACCTGGAAGGTTATATCGACTTCATGTATGATAACGGGCTTATCACCGTTCAGGTCGATGTCGAAGATATCTACGATGATTCCTATGTTAAGGAAGTCGGCCTATACGAGGAAAAATAATGTTTAACAATAATACCGGAAAAAATAAAATACTGGATCTGTTAACATTTTCTTTCTTCCCGGTTGCCCTGATACTTTTGTGGTTTCTTGCCACAAAGTTCGGATGGGTTAAGGCATCGATAATTCCCGCACCGAAGACCGTTAAAGAATCGCTGGTTTATCTGTTGGATAAGAATATCTTTATCGAGGATGCTGTAAGCAGTTTATCCAGGATCTTAAAAGGATTCGTCATCGGAGCAAGTGTGGGGATCATACTCGGAATTCTCGTGGGTATGCTTCACGTAGTTGATAACCTTACCAAAGTCTTTATAGCATTATTCAGACCGGTTCCCATCATAGCACTCATACCGCTTTTCATATTGTGGATGGGAATCGGCGAAGAATCCAAGGTGATGGTCATAGCTCTGGGTACATTCTGGGCTCTTCTCATTAATACCATCGATGGCATCAAGGGCGTGGATAAGAAACTTGTGGAACTCGGTATCAATCTCGGAAAGAGCAAAGGGGAGATCGTAAGATCCATCATCTTCCCGGCGGCATTTCCTTCCATATACACGGGACTAAGGATCGGAATCACATCATCCATCGGCTTTGTTATCACCGCGGAAATGATCGCAGCATCCGCAGGTGTCGGCTACAGGATAATGTACGCGAGAAATATGGCAATGCCGGGAATCCTGTTTGTGGGGATCATAGAGATCGGACTGTTCGGACTGGTGGTTGATCTCCTTGTTCTGAAACTTCAGAAATATTTATTCAGGTACAGGTGACGCTTATGGGAACAATAGTACAGATAAAAAATGTGGATAAAAAATTCACCATAAACGGCGAAACCAAAGAGATCCTTAATGAGATAAATTTCGATGTGCAGGAAGGAGAATTTGTATCGATAGTAGGCTCCTCCGGATGCGGCAAAAGTACGCTTCTTAAGATGATCGCCGGACTGGAAACCATAACCGAGGGAGAAATACTGATAAATGGCGAAGCGGTAAACGGACCTGCAACCGAATGCAAGATGGCATTTCAGGAAGCCAGACTGCTTCCCTGGAGAAATGTATATAAGAATATCGGATTCGGGCTTGATAAAAGTGTTCCAAAGTCCGAAAGAGATGAGCTGATCAAAAAATACATCAACATGGTCGGACTTAACGGATTTGAAAATGCACTCCCCAAGCAGCTCTCGGGAGGAATGCAGCAGAGAGTAAGTATTGCAAGAGCTCTCATATCCGATCCAAATATACTGCTTCTTGATGAGCCCTTCGGTGCACTTGATGCACTTACAAGGATCAATATGCAACGCGAGATACTTAAGATCTGGAAACAGGAAAACAAGACGATGATCCTGGTCACACATGATATCGAAGAAGCGGTCTATCTGAGCAATAAAGTTGTAATACTATCCGAGAGGCCCGGACGGATCAAGAAGATATTAAACATAGATCTTGCTTATCCCAAGATAAGAGGTTCTAAAGATTTCGCATATTATACCAAAGAGATTTACAAAGAATTCTTTGAAGAGAGCGAGCACGAGATCGATTACGCGATTTAATAAACGGAGGTTGAAATGGAAACCAAAATACAGAACTGGAGGGAAAAGGAACTTTCCATAGAGGAAGTATTTGCAAAGTATCCTGAGATCCCTAAGATCGTTATTTTAAAGACGGATGTTCACAGGAGAGGATACATCTTAAGTGAGAAGGCACAGGTGCTTTTTAACAAGGGAGATTATCAGAGCCAGGCAGATACGATCTTTGGTAAGAAGGAAGGAGAAAACAAGATCCCTATCGGACTTGTTTTCAGAGACGGAACTTCTCTTGTGGGAGGATACTATACCAATTATGGGATCAGAGATCCTTATGTGATCGATGATATAGACGGAAAATTTGTCCTGACCGATAACGGTAAGGTATATGAGGAGGTAGAGTTCTGGCGTGAACCGGATTTCTATAAAAAGAAAACAAGCAAGGGCACTCCAATGGGCGAGGTTGTCAATGTAAGACCCCAGAGACTCAATGTCGCCATCAGCCGTGTATGCCATTTCTGGGATAAACCCGGTGAGGGATGCAAGTACTGCAACGTAGGAATAAACGGAATCGATTCTGTTAAGAAGGGTATCCCCGATCTTTTCGATTACGATGAAGTTGCGGAAGCAGTAGCCGAAGCTGTTAAGCAAAAGGGACGCTTCGCAATGATCATGGTCACTACCGGATCTATCCTTACGGGAGAGAAGGTATTTGACGATGAGGTTGATGAGATCATCAAGGCTTTTGAGAAGATCAAACCTATCTTCAAGACCAATGATCTTAAAGTACAGCTCATTGCATCTGCATATGATAAAGAACAGCTGAAGAGACTCAAGGAAGCAACCGGTATCATCGGATACACTTCGGACATCGAGGTTATGAATAAGGAGCTGTTTGAGTGGATCTGCCCCGGAAAAGCGGCACACATCGGATATGATGAGTGGAAAAAGAGGATTTTCGATGCGGTTGAAATATTCGGAGAGGGAAATGTTAACTCCGGAATCGTCGGCGGCGTTGAACTGGCACAGCCTAACGGTTTTAAGACTGAGGAAGAAGCGCTGGAGAAGTATCTTGCGGAGGCTGAAGATTTTGCAAAGCATGGTGTATCCATCGCATACATAGTATGGGGCGTCTGCGGAATATTCCATAATCAGGTCGTTCCTTCGCTGGATTATTATATCGCTCTTGCCAAGGGACTTAACGAGATAAATGTAAAATATAACCTTAAATCCTATTTCGATGATTACAGAAGATGCGGCAATCATCCCAATACGGATATCGGAAGAATATATTGGTAAGGGGGATAATATGAGCGTAACACTTACACAGGAAGTAATAGACGTAATCAACGGAAAAGAAACCCAAAAGGTTCTTGCAACCGTCGATAAGGACGGAAGGGTGAATGTCGCCTTTAAAGGATCCCTTCATTATGAAGACGGATTGCTTGTTGTAAATGAATTGCTTGAAACATCACAGACAAATAAGAATCTCACTTACAGTCTGTGGTTTGATAAGGAGGTTGCTGCGGTATTCCACGGACCCGGAGCAACCGAATACCAGATAAAGGGAATTCCGAGAAGAGTTCTTATCGAGGGACCTGTCTACGAAAAGGCCTATGTCTCCGCACTCGAAAGAAATCCGGAGAATGATCTTGCAGGTGTGTGGTATATAGAACCTACCGAATTCAGAGATCTTACCCTCCCTGTCAGACTTGCCGAGCAGAAGGCAAAATATCCCATTCTCGGACATCTTGATAAAGATGTAAATCCCGATTATTACAAGTAAGCATTTCTCAATATTTCCTCACTACAGAGCCCGGTGACGATCTTTGTCCCGGGCTCACTCCTTGTGCTATAATAGCGGGTATGAAAAAAAGAATTTACATAATAGAAGACGATCCATCCATCAATCACGGAATACAGCTATCACTCGGAAGCGAGCTGTATGAGTTTTCTCCTTTCCTGTGTCTGAAAGATGTTAAGGAACCGGAAAAAGCAGATCTTATAATACTTGATGTCAATCTCCCGGACGGTAACGGTTTTGATTTTTTAAGGGAATTCAGAAAGTCATCACAGGTTCCCGTTCTGATGCTTACCGCCAATGATACGGAACTTGATGAGGTAACGGGGCTTTCACTCGGGGCAGATGACTATGTGACAAAGCCCTTTTCGTTAATGGCTCTCAGACTGAGAGTTGAGAAGCTTATAGGACGGAGCGGAAGTTCTTATGCATACGATAAGCACGGCCTCAGTCTTGATTTCGACGGACTCAGATTCCTTAAAAACGGAAAAGAGATCGAACTGAGTAAGACAGAGATCAGACTTCTCAGATGCTTTACCGAAAATGAAGGCACAACTCTTTCGAGAGATAAACTCATCGATTATGTATGGCAGAACGAACAGTACGTGGATGAAAATGCTCTCACCGTATCCGTTAAAAGACTGCGCAGCAAGATAGAAGATAAGAACGAAAAGCTCATCCATACCGTATACGGTATAGGATATGTGTTTAAACGGGAGCAGTGATATGTTTAAATCTACGGAATACAAGCTCCTGAATAAAATGCTGGATGAAGCCATAAGCGGTGAATTTGCCGAAAGCAGCTTTGATGAGAGCGAACTTTCCAAATTGCAGAGTAAGCTTATGCGCTTTCTTACAACCTCATCAATTTCGGAGAAAAAACTTCGCGAGGAAAAAGAAAACATCGAAGAACTCATCACCAACATCTCTCATCAGACCAAGACTCCTCTTACCAATATAATGATGTATTCGGAACTTCTTGGCGAAAAGGCGGACGGTGAGTTGAAAGAGTATGCGGACGAGATTCATTCGCAGAGTAAGAAACTTGAAGAACTCATAACCGCACTGGTTAAGATGTCGAGACTTGAAACGGGTATCTTCAGACTTCAGCCGGAAGAAAACACTCTTATGAGCGTTTTGAAAAGGGCATATGATCAGGCTCTTCCCAAGGCAAAGCTTAAGATCATAGAACTTGTTCTGCATGAAGATGCTGATGCGAAGGCAAATCTGGATCTTAAGTGGACCGCAGAGGCTGTCTTCAACATAATTGATAATGCCATTAAGTATTCGGGCGAGGGAACAAGTATAAATCTGAAGATTAATACTTTTGAAATGTTCTCCTGTATAAGCGTGGAGGACCATGGAATTGGGATAGAGGAAGAGGAAATTCCCAAGCTCTTCGGCAGATTTTATAGAAGCCGTGAAGTCAGGGATAATGAGGGAATAGGCGTAGGCCTGTATCTTGCAAGGCAGATTGTGGAAGAGCAGGGCGGATATATAAAGGTTAAGTCTACGCCCGGCAAAGGAAGCACTTTCGAACTCTTTTTCCCAAATGTGTCAAAACTGTAATATTTCAGAAATTATCTGGTTAGATTGTATTGATATGCTAAGTACATCAAAGGTGCTTAGCATATTTTTATGGAGGTAAGAAATGGAAATCTTAAGAACTGAGAATTTGAAAAAATATTACGAGCAGGGTGCTTCACCTGTTAAGGCAATAGACGGAGTTAACATCAGTGTAGCTCAGGGCGAGTTTGTGGCAATCGTCGGAACCAGCGGAAGCGGTAAGTCAACACTTCTTAACATGCTTGGTGGTCTCGACCGCCCCACGGACGGAAAGGTGTTCGTAGACGGTAAGGATATCTTCTCACTTAAGGATGAGGAACTTACGATCTTCCGTAGGAGAAAGATAGGATTTGTATTCCAGGCTTATAATCTGGTGCCGGTCCTGAATGTATATGAAAATGTTGTTCTTCCGATACAGCTGGATGGAAACGAAGTTGATGAAGAATACGTTAAAGAGATCATTGATATCTTAGGACTTAGCGAGAAGGTAAACAGCATGCCCAATCAGCTCTCCGGCGGACAGCAGCAGAGAGTTGCCATAGCAAGAGCACTTGCAACAAAACCCTCATTCATACTCGCAGATGAGCCCACAGGAAATCTTGATTCAAAAACAAGTCAGGACGTTCTGGGACTTCTTAAAACTACAGGAGCTAAGTTTAATCAGACCATGATCATGATCACGCATAATGAAGAGATCGCTCAGATGGCGGACAGGATCATACGTATCGAAGACGGACATGTGATCACAAAGGACGGTGCAGCAAATGCGTAATGTTAAGAATAAAAAGTGCATAGATAATCTGTGCAAGAAAAGTATATATGCAAATGTAAGAAGAAACGTGATCCTTGCCTTTGCCATCATTCTTTCAACAATGATGCTTACCACTTTGTTCACTGTATCCGGAAGCATAATAGAGTCCATAGAACAGAGCACTTTACTTCAGGTAGGAACTACCAGCCATGCGGGATTTAAGTTCTTGACCGAAGAAGAATACGAAATTCTCAAAACGGATTCCGGGATCAGAGACCTTTCCTATAACGTAATTGTCGGGTCGCTTTTGAACGATGAACTGTATGAGGATTATACAGAGATCAGATATACAACCGATGAGTGCGCCAAAACCTCATTCAGTTATCCCGAAGTGGGAAGGCTTCCGGAGGATATGTATGAAATAGCGACCTGTACTGAGGTGCTTGATGATTTCGGCCTTCCGTATGAATTGGGCGAAACGCTTCATTTGATCATATATGACGGAGAGACGGTCCGAGAATTTGATTTTGTGTTGAGCGGCTACTGGGAAAAGCCTGCGGCAACACTTGCAAATCAGATCTATGTTTCAAAGCAGTTCCAGGAGACATATGCTCCCGTCTGGAAGGATGCGGAAGATAAGAAGGCCCATTTGATGAATGAGACCTATACCGGCGCCATTAATCCTGATTTCAACTTCCCCTCAAAATATAATCTGGAAGGACAGATGGAAAATTTGAAGGAAAGACTTGGATTCGGCCCCGATGTTAATGACGGAATCAACTGGGCATATGCTACCGCAAAAACAGATCCTACTTCGATTATTATGATAGCATTCATCCTGATTCTTATTATGGGATCCGGATATCTGATCATCTATAATATCTTCTGCATTGCGGTCTCTTCGGATATAAGATATTACGGATTATTAAAGACTGTCGGAACTACAAATAAGCAGCTTAAGAGGCTTATCGTAAGGCAGGCTGTCCTCCTTGCGGTGATTGGAATACCTGTCGGAATGGTATTCGGGTATCTCGTATCGGTTGTTTTGCTCCCCGTCATCACGGAAAATATGCTTGACGTTTCCTGTGAAATCCATCCCAGTATATTGATATTTGTGCTGAGCGCACTTTTTTCCTGGATCACGATCAGGATCAGCTGTATCAAGCCCTGTAAAGTAGTAAAGAAGATCTCTCCTGTTGAGGCGGTAAGATACAGCGAATATACCGGAGCAAATCTGTCTAAGAAAAAGAAGATAAGCAAAGTAACTCCTTTTTCCATGGCAAGAGAGAATCTGAAAAGAAACAAGAAGAAATCATTTGTTGTTGTTCTTTCACTGTCTCTGAGCATCCTGATGATAAATGTTACGGTATCCATCACCAGGAGCTTCGACAAAAACAAATATATAAGTAATTTTGCTGCATCCGATTTTACTGTTTCCGAAGGCTCCCTCATGAACAGAAACTATGCAAATGAGGTATATGACGGGGTCTCTCAGGCAGATATCGAAACACTTTCTTCTATTCCGGGAATTACCGATATCGGAGCATCATATATGATGGAATCCCTTCAGCATGTAGAAGGAGATGCATATGACAGAATGGTCGCATTATATGAAGCCCATTTGGATTGGTTTGTATATAATGATGAAGCAAGAGAGTCATATGACAAATGGGTTTATGACGATAAGGTCATGGGTTCTCATGTATACGGAGCAGATGAATTAGTCTTCGATAACATGGACATTGATTCAGGGGACCTTAACTGGGAGAAGTTTTCTACAGGTAAATATGTGATTGCATCCGCTTCGGTTCAGAGCGGACATGATGATTCGGAATATGCGGTCTACCGGATCGGAGACAAAGTGAATGTATATTTTGAAGACGGAACCTGTGAGGAATATGAGGTTATGGCCATCGGGGATCTGGCTTACTCAATGGGACCTCAGCACAGTCACGGAATGGATGTGTATTTTACACTTCCTGCCGATGAATATCTCAGACACGCTTCTACCGACGGAGCAATGAAATTGTTCTTCGACGTTGAAGAAGGAGCATATCAGGCTGCGGAAGAATTTGTAGACGAGTACTGCTCAGTGACTAATCCCGGACTTGCCTATGAATCCAGAGAAACATATCTCGAGGATTTTGAGGATATGGTGAATGTATTCTTAATCGTAGGAGGAGCATTAAGCCTTATCCTTGCTCTTATCGGAATACTGAATTTCGTAAACCTTACCTATACTTCAATCCATGAGCGCAAGAAGGAACTTGAGGTCTTAAGGGCAATCGGTATGACCCGAAAGCAGCAGAAGAGCATGCTTATCGGGGAGGGACTTATCCACATCATTCTGACATTTTCACTGGTTCTTACCGTCGGAATGCTCCTTAATTACCTGATCGTCAACCTGATCGCCGGAGGAATGATAATGTTTACCTATAAGTTCGTGATATGGCCTGTGTTTGCTTGTATTCCTGTATTTGTGGCCGTAGCTGCAGGTGTCCCC
>JAEEXJ010000084.1 GCA_016291475.1 Lachnospiraceae bacterium
CATTTGTCCCGATGATCCGTTTGGAGATTATGTTACGATCTGCATCAGCAACAACATATATGATGGGTTCATCTTCAATTATTTCGTCAAATATAAGATCGCTGTTGATGGGTGTCTGATCATCAAATGCCTCGCCTTCCAGCAAAATACCCGCAAGCCTGAGCATGTCTCTTTCGTACCAGAAATCCTGATAGATATAATTTCCTACCCAGAGTATGGCAATCAGCGCCGTCATCATTATCGTCGTTACAATGACGAATTTCTTACGAATGCTTTTTTCCATCGTTTTCCTCTAACGAATAACCGATATCCTTCTTGGTTACTATGGCAGCTTCCGATCCGATAAACTTGAGTTTCTTCCTGAGAAACGATACATATACCGCAATGCTGTTATAATCACTCTCATCATCTATTCCCCAGATTTTGGAAGCGATGGTATCATGAGACAAAATAATACCTTTATTAAGCATCAGATATTCCATGAACTGGAATTCTTTTCCGGACAGTTTGACGGACTTTTCCCCATGACTGAGTTTATAGGTAGACTGATCAAGTTCAATATCGTATACGGATAAACTGTGCCCGTTCTGATCTCCGGATTGATCACCGGTGTTCCTGAGTCTGGCCTTGATTCTCGCAAGAAGTTCTCTGGAATCAAAGGGTTTTGTCAGATAATCATCGGCCCCGTGATCAAAACCCGCGATCTTATCATCAACCATGGATCTTGCAGTCAGAATTATGATCGGAGTTTTAATGCCTTCACCTTTTACGGTCTTAAGAACATCGAGGCCGTTCATCCCCGGCAGCATAATATCCAGAAGAACCAGGTCATATATACCTGTCCTGATATAATCAAGCCCGGAATTTCCGTCATAAACCGCATCGGATTCATAGCCGGCACGGTAGAGTACCTCCTGCAGACCCTCAGCTATTTCTTTTTCATCTTCTACAACAAGTATTCTCAAATCAGGTTACGCTCCAAGTATTTACATACATATACCAATATAATAATACCTGTAAAACTCAACATACAAGAATGGGGACGGTTAATCGTCCCCATATCTCCAATAATCAACTATTCCTTCTCTATACGCTATATATTGATCACGGTTATATATTATGCCGGCTGTCCTTGTTTCGCCTATATTACCCATTTCCATATCAAAACAACCATGAGCATCTAACAGTATATAAAACAATTCCAACTCTTTAGATGGATTTTCATAATAATCCTTAACCGATTGATAGGTCACACTGTCAAGTAAGTAACCATGTATATCTACTTCCAGATCCACCCCATACAAGTCGTGATATTTTGCCACCATATCATTTACTGCTTTTTATATGCTGTCAAACTCTTTTCCATAATCTTCATCACATGCATCTGCATTAAGGTATATTGTAAAGTTCATCCAGTCATAAACTTTATGATACTGATATGCCGTTTGAGCATCGAGTGTCCCATTTCTTACACAATCCAATAATTCGCGGTTAAAAGAGTTTAAAAAAAATAATGGTTCACATCTTACAATTGATTCACCCAGTCCATCTCCCATACTTTCCAAAAAAAACTCTTCTTCTTCCTTAGCTACTATTGCCCCTACATAATAATCCTGTGAAATTGATCCACGCTTATCGCATTCAACGTTAAATCTCATGGTTGAGTCATCTGCAGGGTAGCATATTGCTTCATACCAATATTCATTTGCAGTCACAGATTCCACAACAAATTCTTTGTGATATGTTTGCTTCAAATATGCACTGAATTTTTCAGCCAGCTCTTTCTTAGAGTTTCTGCACCCTGTAAGGCATACAACAAAAACTAACGCTGTAAGAATAAATACACTTAACTGTTTTATCTTTCTTTTAAAATCCATACAATATCCTCTAAAATCTAAATCAAGTCTCCGTAACTTATATCAATTTATAATATAGGATAATTTCCCGTCAACCCTGATAAACACTTAGTTTTATATAACGAGGGATATAAAAAGAACAGCTTTGATTTAATCAAAGCTGTTCACAATGTCACCTTATTCTCTGTTTTTAAGTACTTCCGCGGGAGTCATACGGCCAAGCTTGCCGGTTAGGAGAAGACTTACCAGATTATAGAAGATAATGATTGCGGCATAGATCACAAGATAGTAGTACCACTCAAACTTCAATGGAAGACCGCAGGCAACGTTTGCAACAAACATGGGGAACATTTTATCCGTAATGATCTTGGCAAGGGGTATCGCCACAAGCGCACCTATTGCAATGACCGTCTTGTTTCCGTCGAGATAAAGCTTTTTAACTTCTTTTTTATTGAATCCGAAGATCTTCATAAGAGATATTCCGAAAGATGCTTTGTCTATCATAACTGATGTCATGAGGTACATTACAAGACAGAAGATGACGGTACTCATCACTATCAAAAGTGTAAAGACAGGTGCCATAAGTTCCACAAACACACCGGAAGCCTTATCGATGTCTTTCTTGGTGGTTACCGAGTAGAGTCTTCCCTCTTCGATATCAAGCGCCTGATCAGACATCACCACGTTATAATAATCATCAGACTCTCCGAACAATTCCCTCATACTGTCGATATCCATGAATACCGTAAGTCCCGAACAATAGGGAACTATGTCTTCAATGGTGAATGCATAATCCATATCATTCGCACTATCCGTAAGAACAAGTTTGTCCCCTACGGAAACACCATACTTGCTTGCAACGGCATCGGATATTACTATTCGGTTTTTGGCTTTTACGGTTTTAACATTTATATAAGGATTGTCATCATCGATACCCATTACGGTAACATCGATCGTATATCCGAGGCTCTCTCTCTGCAGGGAAGTGATAAAGCAAGCCTCACCGCCTTCGGGAACTTCCTTCGGGGGATACTTAAAACTGTACATATACTCATACCGTGTATCCCTGCTTGAGTATTCTCCGATATGTTTACACAGCACGTAACAGTTAAGTCCCATCATAAAGATCATAAGAGAGATGGCCATTCCCAGGATCACTGTAAGAACTGCACGTCTTTCACGAAGCATCTGTCTTATCTTGAACTTTCTAATAAAGGGCATATTGGGAAGGGCGATGTCCTTGCTCCTTGAAACCTTCTGTTCATTTCTTATAAGAGAAAGTGCGGTTCTCGACAGACTCTTATTGATAACAAGGTAATTGACGATGATGCTGACAACAGGAGGCATCACCACTGCATAGACTATCAGATATGCGGGAATAACCTTATCAAATGCAGGAATAGAATAATAGTTGTAGGAATCCGATGTCTGCCAGCTGCTTCCAAGTCCGCTTAAACCCACTGCGGCACCGCATATCCCGCCCAGAAGCGAAATTACGGTTGGCATAAATATGTAATGATTGAGGAGATCTTTTTTCTTAACTCCAAGCGCATAAAGAGCACCGATAGTGGAACTTTCCTCTCTTATCTGATTGATCACAAATACGGAAAGCACATATGTGAATAAAATTATGACAACAATCCCGGCAACAAGCCCTACGGTCTTATTGATCTCTATATCACCGGCCGCTCCGCCGATCCTGAGGTTATCTTCCTTTAACAGAAATGAAGTCAAATTGTCCGGTGATGTGCTGAAGATCTCATCCAGCATCTCATCCGATTTTTCCTGTAACTCCATCACTCCATCATATAACTCATTTGTTCCATCATAGAGGTCACATGCTCCGTCATAAAGTTCGCCGGCTCCTTCCCTCAGCTCTCCGGATCCTTCATATGCCTCGTTAACCGCATCGTTAAGATCGGACATTCCTTCCACAAGAGGCTTCACGCTGTCTGACACACCCGGAATAACGGATAATGATTTCTTAAGCTTCTTTACTCCGTCATATAACTTTTCGCTTCCTTCTGCGATCTGGCCAAGGCCGTCCTCAAGTTCTTTTGTGCCGTCATAAAGTTCTCCCGCACCGTCATAAAGGTCACGTGCACCGTCGTTAAGTTCACGTGCACCGTCTGCCAGTTCGCTTATACCGTCGCGGATCTCATCTTTTTTGCCGTATGAATCCTCCAGCAGTTCCCTGTAATAAGGATCGTCAACAGATCTGTAATCAAACTCAAAATCCCTTATCATCTGTTTAAGATCATCGGAACTCATTGCACCGTTCAGGATGAAAGCATAGGTCATATCTTCTGTACCTGTCCTAGCAATGTTCCTTAAATGATCATATCCTTCCGAAGAAACAAATCCCGTTCCGAAAACAGTACTGTCAACAGCCGTATCAGCAAGTTTCTTAAGAGGAGCATCATAATCAACGGAACTTCCTATTCCGGTTACGGTAAATTCTTCCCCTCCGATAACGAGATTGCTTCCGACACTAATGTCATGTTCTTCACAATATCTTTTCTCAAGAACTATCTCATTTTCGGAAGATGCTTCTCTTCCGCTGTCAAGGACCACGGTATCGATCAGAGTTCTGTTTTCAAATACCCTTATAACAGACCCGTCATCAAGAGTCATGTCATAGCTTAGATGAGGTTCTATCGTAACTCCGGCATTTCTTATCTCATCAAGCTGTGCATCACTCATAGGATTGAAAACCGTAAACTGACCGTCTTCGATCCGGCTTTCAATCTGATTTTTTTCTGTTCCGTAGATGATAACTTCGGCCGCGTCAACCAAAGCAATAACTATATACATGCAAAGGGCGATCATCAGAAACAGACTCCCGAGCCTGAAAAAATCCGCCCTTATCTGTCTCGGAAATCTTTTCCTAAGTATCCTGTTCATTACAGATCCTCCAATTCACTCGCGGGAATTCTTGTTTCGTTCATGTACTCTTTCTTAACTATTCCATCCTTGAGGAAGATAACTTTATGAACCATGTTCTTGATGGAATTATTGTGTGTAACGATAAGCATGGTTGTTCCGTACTTTTCGTTTATCTGTTCAAGAAGGATCAGGATATCCCTTGATGTAGCAGAATCAAGTGCACCCGTTGGTTCGTCGCACAGAAGGAGTTTGGGATTTTTGATGAGTGCCCTTGCTATAGCGCATCTTTGCTGCTGTCCGCCGGATAACTGCGCAGGGAATTTATTCTGATGATCTGTAAGTCCCAGCACATCAAGAAGTTCATCCATGTTAAGAGGATTTTTGGTGAGATACTCACAGACCTGAATGTTTTCTTTAACCGTAAGGTTGGGAACCAGATTGTAAAACTGGAAGATAAAACCGAGATTGTCCCTCCTGTAATCGGAAAGAGCTGCGTTTTTCATGCCGAAAATTTCGGTGCCGTCAACTGTGATAGATCCCGAATCCATATAATCAAGACCGCCTATGCAGTTCAAAAGAGTGGACTTACCCGAGCCGGATGTTCCCTGGATTACACACATCTGTCCCTTCTCAACTCCGGTGTTTACACCTTTGAGAACCTGCACATAACTTCCGCCTGCGCCGTAGCTTTTCTTCACATCTTTGATCTCAAGATACATTTTTTCATTCCCTCCCTTTCAACATAACAGTGTTATGTAAATGTTATTTTTTTCCGCTTCAACAAAAAGGATCTCTCCGATTTGCGAAGCGGTTAAATGTCTGACTTATTTTTTTACCATTGCGAGCTGAATCCAGCCCATTACCAGATAATTCAGAATTCCTCTGAGTCTCAGTTTTGCTTTTTCAGCATCCCTTTCATGTCTGAAAACATGAATAAATGCATCCAGTGATATGTGTGCCATCCAGTGCGACATGTACTCGTCATATGTATATCCCTTGATCTGGCTCATCATGGCAGGAATCGATCTGTCCACCATGTCTACGAGTTCATCAACCACATTTTCATATACCGTGTTTTCGGAAGCGTTGAGAATGAGTGAAAAGGCATCGTAGTTATTGTAGATATGTCCCACGATCAAATCGCTTATCTCGCTGTGATCCGTGTCGGCTTCTTCGAGGGAACTCAGTTTCTTAATTTCCTCTATATCCTCGGAAAAATGCTTTACGAGGATTGCCTTCAGTTCCCTCAAGGGAGGGTCGACTATCGCTGCAAACAGATCTGCTTTATTCTCAAAAAAGAAATACAAAGCGCCGGTGGTGACTCCGGCATTTGCACAGATGGTTCTGAGTGAGGCTTTGTTGTAGCCCTTTTCCAGGAATTCTTTTTTGGCTGCTTCTATCAGGAGTTCTCTCGTTCCCTGATCACTGTCTCTTTTCATATTATCTCCGGAATAAAAAAGATAACGCTGTTACGTAACAACGTTATCTTACATTCTATTATCGCGTATGTCAAGTAGGTGACAGTGGGGACGCTTCATCATTCTAAATATCAGTTATCGTAAATAAGTAATCCTGCGATATGCTCCATGAGGATTGAATGAAACTCTCTGAGTTTCTGTTCATCTTCAACCCTGTATCCCTGCTCATCCTCCAGGTATTCTTCCTGTTCGGTCAATTCGAAACGTGCATCATCGTGTACAGGATCCGAGTTGTGATAGAAATAATTCAGATTACCATTCTCGGTAAAAATCGCCGCCTGATAAGGATCTCCAGGATGAATACTTTCCGTAAGTACGTATTCCCTTTTTTGTTCTCCGCCTAAAATCTGAGGAAGATGTCCGTCCGTTCCTTCCACATCCGAATTCAGATTCGTCAGCTTTCGCATGATCACACTGTAATCGGTGGATGAGATCAATTCGCTGCAATATCCCTTTCCGGTACTCTCTCCGCCTCTGAACAAAATCGGCACATTCGATCGCTCTTCCGATAAAAAGTGAGCGTCTTCACGTTCGATCAAATATCCCTGTCCATGATCCGAAAACAGAGAAATCAATATCTCTTCATCCTTATAATTTCTCTCTATATAATCGTAAAGATAGTGCAGCCAACGATCAACATAGTGCATATTTCTGAGATACTGCTTTTTGAAAATCTCATTATAGCTCTGCTTTACGGATGTTGAGCCCCTGTCGGATATAACTCTTTCTTCTATATCCATGGAGGTCTGTACGGGTGTAGCGAATTCGTCTCCGTCAGCTATATCATGAAGATCTCCGATGGTAACCCAGATATATTGATCCGTTTCACTAAAAGCATCAATTTGGTTAATAACGTCTGCAATAACATCATGAACCTTGAATCCGACTTTTTGATGCTGATAGACATAGCGGTCAAAGCCTCGTGCGTGACCGTAGGTCGGGATAATTCTCCAATCTCCGCCGTAATACGAAGTATAGTAACCGGCCTGCTGATAATACTCGGCAAGGGTAGTAATATCTTCGGGAAGAAGATAGTCCATTGTCGGATGATACAACATATGTTTCGGTGTACTCAATCCTGTGACATAGTTTGCTATACTCGGGAATGTCCATTCGCCCGCATTATATGCCGACGTAAAAACCATGCCTTTTTCAAAAAATGACGCCGTATAAGGCATATGCTTTTCAAAATCTTTTCCTTTTACAACCGATGAAGATACTCCGTCAACAAATATGCTGAGCACCAGCTTTTTGCGTTTCTCACTGTGTTGTAAAGGTATCTCTTTTCCAAAGTAACTTTTTCCACCCGACAGAATCTTTGTCCCACCCTTTACTCTGTAATATGAAAAAGTATTTGGAATGCTCTGACGAACAAGTTGTTCCTTTCCGCCAGAAATAAATGCATAGTTATTTACATTTTCAGAGGATGCGATCGGAACAATGTATTCTTTAGCATTCTCGGAAACATTGTATTCGCGTCCCTCATCAACCTCGAGGAACTCAGCTTTCATACGCATCACATCTTTTGGTGCCTTATCCGGGAAATGAACAAAGAACTGATCTCTGAAATATCCTACAAACCTTCTTCGATCGATTGTTTCATAGAAATAATCACCGATCATATCCGGACATTCATGGGTTCTGAACCTTCCTTCACACAATGAATACCCGTTTTTAGAAAGTTCGCCAAGAGCGCGAATCTGATTAAGTGCATCTTTGACCACAGACGCCTCGGCATTTTGAAGTTCATCCTGAACAGCATTAATAAGCCTGCTGGCGTCGTTAAAAGGAGTGATTTCTGCCGTTTTTTTGTACGCATCGATCAAATATCCGGATCTGCAATATGCAATATAAGCTTCCGCCCATCTTCCTGTCATCTCGCAGGTGACCGCATAGTTATATTGCATTTCTTCGTTCAAAGGAAGTCTTCTGACTCCCTCAGAAGCATAAATATATGCAGTGTCGGCATCCCCTGCAGCCAGATAAAACGCAGTTTTCAAAGAGCATAGATCTGCATCTGCCGGACTGCATTTTTCATATTCGGCAATACTTGCTTCGGCTTCATCGATCTTTCCTTCGTTAATAAGCCTTTCGATCTCAGTTTTTTTACTCTTTCCGGTCATATTCGGCTCCCATCCATACTTTATTTGTGAACGGTCTACCTATATATTTTATCATGATTGCCCATTTATGAATACTTCGAACTCCATCTCGCCCTTTTCGGCATCTGCCCGGGCATATATCTCCCCGTCAAGCCTTCGTGCGATCTCAGAGCTTTCGAACAGTCCGATTCCGCTTCCTTCGATTCCCTCGGAATTGGAACCTCTCCAGAAGCTGTTGAATATAAAAGGAAGTTCCTTCTTATCGATAACCTTGCCCTTATTCCGTACGGACAGGTAGTAGCCCTCTTCGTCCTTTCTGATCCGCACGAAGATTCCCTCTCCGTTTCCGTACTTGATGGCGTTCTCCATAAGCTGCGACAGGATACGGCACAGACCTGTCTTATCGCTCTTTATCATGGAATTGGAATCAACCGTAAATTCATGAGGTATTCTGAGAACCTCGAGACGTTTTCCATATTCTTCGGTCAGGAAATCTGTCAGTTCACTCAGATAGAAATTCTTTATCTCCGGTTCAAAATCCACAACTCCGCCGGATGCTTTATCGATCAGTTCCTTTACAATCTCAGTGATATCATCGGCATTTTTAGAAATCTTGGAAGCAACCTCCGCATCACTTTCATTGACCACGCCGTCAGGCTGGTACAGGCCGGTCTCTATTGCATCCGCATACAGTTTGATATTCGCAACGGGAGTTTTAATACCGTGGGCGATGGTAGTAAGCATGGTAAGGTGATCGCGGCTGAGTTCATTGATCCTCTTCCTGTCACTTGCAAGCTTATCGTTTAACATGTTGATTCCCCAGGTAAAGCGTCCGAAGAAACGGTTCCTGGTCTCGGGAAGTTTTTCCGTAAGCTGGTTTTTGGATAGTTTTTCGGGATAAGCGGAAAGCTTATTGAACGGTCCGAGTACATAAACATTTATGTATATGCACAGTCCGAGTGCTATGAGAAGACCGCAGGTAACGCATATATTGATAAGGAGTCTGATTGTTCCGAAGTTTGATTCTTCATATTCAAACACTACAAATCCGGCTACTTTTTCATCGCTCTGAAGAAGCCAGATCTTTTCGTATTTTTTTGCCCTGTTCAAAAGAGTGACATCACTTTCTAAATACGAAGCATCGATGAAATATACTTTTTCCGGAAGGTTTTCTCTTCCGTATTCAGAAGCGTATTCCCGGACTTTTCCGTAATAAACATCACCAATTATCCCGGTGACTGTATCGGAGGACAGTTCTTCAAACGGATACTCTTCGCACCTGCTTTGTATCTCACCAAAGACTCTGTTCATGAGTATAAAAATCCCGTCTTCATGTCTACGGCTCATCACGTTAAGCACCATGTTTGCCGATACAAAAATAAGCGCAAAAAGAGACACCGTAACAATATAGAGTTTTGCAGCTCTCTTCATGATCAGGTGCCTCCGAATTGATATCCTACTCTCCAAACCGTTTTAATAAGTTTAGGATTCTTGGGATCATCTTCAAGTTTTTCTCTGAGCCATCTTATATGCACATTAAGGCTTCCAAGGTCACTGAAACAATCAACTCCCCATATTTCGTTGAAGATTATCTCTTTGTTCAGTATCTGCCCGGGATGCCTCATCATGTACTCAAGAAGCTCATATTCCTTACCGGTTATCTGTATCTGCTCATCACCTTTGAAAACAGTTCTGGCTCCCACATCCAGAGTTATATTTTCGTAGGTAAGAAGCTGTCTGTCCTCGGTAAGATCATAGGTACGCTTCATAAGCGCTTTTATCTTAAGGCCCAGTACCTTAAAAGAAAAA
Source organism: Lachnospiraceae bacterium (assembly GCA_016291475.1). Next base: position 10,132 of record JAEEXJ010000084.1, read on the forward strand.
GGCTTATCGATATAATCATCGGCTCCCACTTCAAATCCGAGGACTTTGCTCTGTTCATCCGTTTTCGCACTCATCATAAGAACAGGAAGTTTTTGATCCTTCCTGATCTCCTGAAGTGCTTCGTATCCGTTCATCCCCGGGAGCATAACGTCAAGAAGCAGCATTTTAAATGCTGCTTTCCCGGCGAGTTCCAGACCCGCTTCCGCACTCTTTTCCCAAGCAACGGAATATCCTTCGCGTTTGAGAAAATCGCTGATAAGCAGGCCCAGCTCTTCATTATCCTCAATAATGAGAATATCTGTCATATTATGTCTCTCCGTAGTTACCTACCAATATATATTCCGGTATATCATCCGCACATCTGCCGGCAGTGAATGCCACATGAATATCGCCGGTAGCATAATCGATTATCACGGTATGTACCGTTCCGCTGTTATGAACATTCGGCACCTCGTACTGATCTACAATCTCATGTGCCATGATCCCCTTCATATCAGCAACCGAGAAAATTCCCGCTTCTTTGACATAATTATTATACTTCACAAAACGGTTAATTTCTCCAAGTTGACCTGTAAATCCGTCCTGATTACCTGCCGTTGCATACGTATTTACAATGCAGAGTGCATCCGGTGTATCCCAGGTAATACCTTCCATAAGTTCAGAATCGCATGTTCTGATCACGGCTATCGCTCTTCCGGCTTCCACAGCTTCACTTGTGGGATTCTCACAGCAAAATGCATCTGTTTCATCTGTTACCAGAAGATTATGACACCAGGTAAAAGCTCCGCTTTCTTTGTTCAGAAATTCTGCGGCATCCCGTGCGTTATCGAAAGTTTCCAAAGCATACCTTATTTCATATGTATAACATTTTTTGCCTTCATAGACAAACGGCATCTCATTTACGGTTCCGACATCCAGTATCCCGATAAACACACCGTTATCATTGATCGCAGTGATCATATCGAGAAGACCGAGGACACCTATGGAAGTGATCGTTTTATCTCCCTTTATCAGATGAGCGACGGAGTGGATCTGAGTCATCTGTTCACTGCTTCCCAGGTACCATTCAAGATTTCGAAGAGAGATCCTTTCTCCGGTCTCTGTAATAGAACCTCCGACCGTAAGCGCACTGCAGGCTGTAGGTCTTAATGCATCGGGGATCATCTGCATGGTGATCGCTTCTATATAACTGAGCTTTCCATCCTCGCAATAGCCTTCAGCGCCTGCTGCCATTGCATACGCAAATCCTTCGATTTCATTCCTGTACTCCTCACGTATTGAGGCTTCAAGAGTCATGATCCTTTTTTCCAGAGCATCGTAATTAATCTCTCTTCCGTTAAAAAGTCCTCTGATATTCTCATACAGATAAGGTTCGAATATTTCTTCATAATCCGGTACGGCCTTAAGCAGCGTCCGAGCATATGCCTCTCCCACTTCCGAAGGAGTGCCCTTATCGTAATCGAGCGTTACATCATAATATGATTTATATTTATCAATCCTGCAAAGTCCGTCATCCGAAATAAAACTTTCCATCACAGTCTCACGCGGGCTTATATCCGTATATCCGGGATCTGTTTCAACGTTCATAGATCCTACCTTGACCATTCCCGTTGAAGTCACGGTTTCAGAAGCAGTTCCGCAACCGGATATACAGGTCAAAACGCCCAAGGTACATATGACTGATATTAATTTATTAAACGTCTCTTTTTTCATAAGCTTATTCATTACGTATTCTCCAAATCTTTATGCGATCCATAGCATCAAAGGATGCTGCCATAACTGCGGTGATTATCGCCAGCAATATCATCGGCAGAGCAACTATTGCTAATACCGGAGGATATGCAATCTTAAATGAAGTTACGCAGAGTGTCACGCTTCCTATCCAATCGAATACAAATCTGTTCAAAGTAAATGACAGGATAATTGATAAGACAGCAGATATGACTATCAAACATGCAAACCTTACAAAATGCCATTTTCTGATACTCGATCCGTCAAAGCCGAGACTCTTAAGCATTGCTATATCTGAGGTTTCTTCTTCTATAAAGATCTGCTGATACAAAAATGACATTGAAAAGAGAGTGATTGCCATGATCGATCCTGTAACAATAGCAAGCAGATCAAGCAATTTTCCAAAAGAATTACCCAATTCGTAATCCATGACCTGATCGTAATCCCAGATCATGATCTCATCGTTTACGGCACGCATTTTCTCTATATACTCATCGTATTCATTGTCCGGGCAGTCAATTCCTTCATTGAAAATATCAAAATCATCTATCACCATGTTCTTGTCACTCATATTCATATATATACTCGGACTTTGTGCATTTCCAAGTGACTCAACATATGCTGTGACAATAAAATCACGGTTAACCGTAACGATATCAAATCCGTTGTCATCATAAACCCTATATTCCAGCGTTATCACATCTCCAAGATCTATTCCGTATGTATTTTCAGCAAAATGTGATATCACAATTTCATTGGTAAGTTCAGGTATATGGCCACCCTCTACGATCTTCAATCTGCTGATATCATAATCACCGAATAAGATATTTACTCCGAGTTTTTCACTATCTTTTATAAGAAAACAGCTCTGATAGTCCGCAAGCTGGATATTAAGCGGTATTCCGTTATCGTTATAATATTTCTCATAATAAAGATATAAATTTCTGTAACTGCCGGTCTGACTGATGAGCCTGTCTCTTAAAGCATCTTCAGGCCTGATCATCACTTCTCTGTCAGCAATCCCCCAATAGGTTCTCCTGTAATCATCACTGATAACCGTTCTTTTAAGCTGGAAGACCAGAAAGATGATCAGCATTCCGATCGTATAACTTACAATCAGAAACAAATATCTCTTGAGTTTACGTACTATATCCTGAACAGCCAGATATGAAGGGACGGATATTTTAGAAAGTTTGTTAATGGACAGTCCCGGAATCCTGCTGAATCTCTCGCCTCTGTTTTCACCGTGAATAGTATCCATAACAGATATCTTATTCATCCGCCTGAGTGATATGAATGAAAAAGCAATCATCAGCAAGATAAAAGCTGCACTTCCCAGGATTCCCAATAATATTATGACATTCTTGTCAGGGCTTAAAGTATTTACAACAAATCTGCTTACAAGTTTCTCCTGTAAGGGCACACCCGCAAAAAGCCCGACTATTCCTCCAAGGATCGCAAAAGCAATATATTTAACTATGAAAAGAGTTTTATATGACAGGGAATCCACGCCGATAGCCTTCATGGTACCTATCTCTTTTTCTTCTCTTTTTACGGTTGCATGAAGAGTAAAAGAAATAGCCATGAATATCAGCAGTATGAGTGACAGTCCCATCAATCCCATAAAGATACTGACTATCAGCGCTATCATTGCTTCATCCGTGTATGTATTACTTTTACCAGTGGTTACTCCGTGCACTTCACCGGTTATCGTGCCTTCTTCACTTAATCTGTGAAGTTCATCGTTAAGTTTCCATCCCCATTTTTGAAGCTGAGTTACGCTCGAAAAAGGTTTGATAAGTGTGATCTCATAAAGATTTCTCGTACATGTAAATTCACTCTTAAGTATCTCCATATCGGAGTCCGAAAACAGTATCTTATTGATCATTGAAGTACTGGGGTCTTTGAATATACAAGCTATGGTAAACTCATATATATTACCCAGGTCTGTTGTAACAGTGATCTTATCGCCGGGGCGTGCGCCGGAATTATCTGCCATAACCTCCGGCAAAGCCACGCATCCGCTCTCCAAAGTGAATAGTTCATTATTCAGATCATAGGGTATGTTTTGATCTCTGCTCACGGGAGATATCATAAAGCTTCCGGCATAAAGATTTGTTACACTTCTTTTATCGATTCCCTCAAACTGTAATCTTGAAGTTTCGGTAAAAATTCTTTCCGAAACCGATATCTCTCCTATCTCCGGATATTTTCTCAAAGTCTCTTCGATCACTTCCATCTGATGATCGGATTCCGAAAAGCTTCTGTCAAACATGAAGATAAGATCGGAAGTATTACACTTCTTATATGTTTCCTCTATTCCGGCTATAAATGTATATACGAATCCCGCGCTCGCAACTATAAGAGTTGCAGCGATCATCATGAATATACACAGAACTATATTTAACGCGATCTTGTCCTTAAGATCTTTTTTTAACATTCTGAAATACAATTTACCACCCCATCTCTTCAAGCCATTTTCTGAGTTTTCTTTCTCTTATCTGAAGAATCTCCGAAGTGCTCTTATTATCCGTATTGTTTTCCGCAGTTTTGATCTTACCCAG
>JAEEXJ010000007.1 GCA_016291475.1 Lachnospiraceae bacterium
TTTCATTGATGAACCGGGCAGGCGGAAGTGCCGCATTCGGTGAGTGGGCATCAACTCATATCAAGACAAGAGTGGGAGCCCAGCTTGCAACAATACTTCTGGGTATCCTTATTTTCATAGATGACTATTTTAACTGCCTTACCGTCGGTTCCGTTATGAGACCCGTTACCGATAAGCACAAGATCTCAAGAGCAAAGCTTGCTTATCTGATTGATTCAACCGCAGCTCCCATCTGCATTATCGCACCCGTTTCTTCATGGGCTGCAGCAGTATCCGGATTCGTTCCCGGAGAGACTAACGGAATCGCTCTTTTTGTATCCACGATTCCCTATAACTTCTATGCGCTTCTTACCATAGCAATGATGATCGCTCTCGCAGTATCTCAGAGAGATTTTGGTCCCATGGCTGTTCATGAAAAGAATGCAATGGAAAAAGGAGATCTCTTTACCACACCCGACAGACCTTATGCGGAGGCCGGAGACAATAAAGTAAGTTCAAAGGGCAAAGTTATAGACCTTGTCATTCCTGTTGTAGCGCTTGTCATATGCTGTGTTATCGGAATGATCTATACCGGCGGATTCTTCTCCGGTGAGTCATTTATCGATGCATTTGCAAATTCCGATGCATCGGTAGGTCTTGTGTTCGGATCGTTCTTCGGGCTTCTGATCACTATAGTTCTTTATCTGTGCAGAAGGGTTCTCAGTTTCAAAGAATGTATGGAATGTATCCCCGAAGGCTTCAAGTCCATGGTAGCTCCCATACTTATCCTGGTCTTTGCATGGTCACTTAAGGCTATGACCGATTCGCTTGGTGCCAAGGAGTATGTAGCAGGTCTTGTTAATAATTCCGCATCCGGCTATATGAGCCTTCTTCCCGCTATCATTTTCCTGATTGCGGTATTCTTATCATTTGCAACCGGAACTTCATGGGGAACCTTCGGTATCCTCATTCCCATCGTTGTAAGTGTATTTGAAAATGTTGATTATACAATGATGATCATCTCAATGAGTGCATGTATGGCAGGAGCAGTATGCGGAGATCATTGCTCACCTATTTCAGATACTACTATTATGAGTTCCGCAGGTGCTCAGAGTAACCATCTGAATCATGTATCGACTCAGATTCCTTACGCTCTGGTATGTGCATTCGTATCATGCCTTTGCTATTGCATCGCAGGTTATGCCAAGAATCCCGTGCTTCCTCTCATCGTAGGTCTTGCGGTAATGGTGGGACTTGCATTTGTTCTCAAGAATAATTCCAAGCAGACTTCTTAAATGATCTATTTAGACAACGCAGCAACAACCAAAATCGAAGAATCCGCATTTAATGCCATGCTCCCCTTTTTGAAAGAGGAGTATGGCAATGCTTCGGCTGTCTACGAACTCGCAAGACGTTCCAAGAAAGCTGTTTTTGAAGCGAGGAAAAATGCGGCAGCTCTTATCGGTGCCATGCCTTCGGAAGTGTTCTTTACATCCGGAGGAACCGAGTCCGATAACTGGGCTTTGTGCGGAGCATATGAGACTTTCCGTAAAAAGAATACGGGTTCTGCGGGTCACATCATCACAACAGCCATAGAACATCACGCAATCCTTCATACAGCACAGTACCTGGAAAGCCTTGGTGTATCTGTTACATATATCAAACCTGACGGGGAAGGATTTATCAGCCCGGCTCAGGTGACGGAAGTAATCCGTCCTGATACATTTCTTGTATCTGTAATGACTGCCAACAATGAGATAGGAACCATAGAACCTGTTCGTGAGATTGCGGATGCGGTCAGGAATGTAAGAAAAGATATCTTGATTCATACTGATGCGGTCCAGGCTTTTGGCCAGATCCACTTGGAAGATCTGTCAAAACATGCGGATCTCATATCGGCAAGCTCTCATAAACTCGGAGGTCCCAAAGGCGTCGGTATTCTTTTCATTAAAGACGGAGTGAAGTTTTCTCCGTTTATGCGAGGCGGAATGCAGGAGAGCGGAAGAAGAGCCGGCACAGAGAATGTTGCCGGGATTGCCGGCTTTGGAGAGGCCTGCAGACTGGCTTTTGCAGGAATTGATTCAAAATCTTCCGCTGAATGCGCCCTTCGTGACAGGTTAGTTGCAAAATTAAATGGTATAACAGGTGTTACTGTTAATGGAGCGTATTCTGTAGGTGACTTTACAAAGAGACTTCCGGGTAATGTATCCGTATGTATAAAAGGCATTGAAGGTGAATCGGCACTTATCATGCTGGACAGAGAAGGCATATGTGCATCAAGCGGATCGGCCTGTGCAACCGGAGCCATGGATCCTTCCCATGTGCTCAAAGCAATCGGAAGAGCCGATGATGAGGCAAAGGGGTCACTCAGACTTACTCTTTCTCATCACAACACGGTAGAAGAAATAGATAAAGCGGCTGCGGTAATAGCGGAAATCGTAGACAAACTCAGGAACGGAAAGAAATTTTAATGAGTAAAACAGTAGTTGTAGGTATGAGCGGCGGTGTAGATTCATCGGTCTGTGCATATCTGTTAAAAGAACAGGGATACAACGTAATAGGCGTCACTATGCAGATATGGCGTCCGGAAAATGTCTGTGATATAGCGGACAACGGCGGATGCTGCGGATTGTCCGCTGTCGATGATGCAAGGCGTGTTGCGGAGACCATAGACATTCCTTATTACGTAATGGATTTCCGCAGTGAATTCCAGAAGTGGGTCATAGATCATTTTGCGGCGCAGTATGTAAAGGGGCTTACTCCCAACCCCTGCATAGAATGCAACAGGCATGTAAAGTGGGAAGCTCTTCTTCAGAAAGCAAGGGATATCGGTGCGGACTATCTTGCAACGGGTCATTATGCAAGGATCTCCCGGCTTGAGAACGGACGATACTCAATCTCCGCATCCAAGACTGCAGCTAAGGATCAGACTTATGCTTTGTATGCACTGACTCAGGATCAGCTTGCACATACTCTGCTTCCCATAGGCGAATATGAAAAGACGGATGTGCGTAAGATTGCGGAGGAAGCCGGGCTCCCCGTTGCACATAAGAAGGATTCTCAGGAAATATGTTTTGTGCCCGACGGAGATTATGCTTCTTTCATTGAAAAAGAAGACGGTGTAACTGTACCGGGTCCCGGAGATTTTGTAACTCCCTCCGGTGAGTTTATAGCCAAGCACAAAGGAATTACTCATTACACCATCGGACAAAGACGTGGTCTCGGTGTTCCTGCAGGTGAGCGCATTTACGTTACGGACATCGACCCTGCATCAGGCAAAGTTACTCTGGGCTCTAATGATGATCTGATGACTTCCGCAGTATCGGCGGATGACATCAGATGGATGGGACTTGAAGGTATTGCCACAGGTGAGCGTATCCGCGTCAAGGCAAAGATCCGTTACAATCATCCCGGTGAAACCGGTTATCTCGAATCTGCCGGCGAAGGCCTGGTCAAAGTCGTATTCGACAAACCCGTCAGAGCTGCAGCTCCGGGTCAGGCATTGGTCTTCTACGACGAAGCCGGCACCTACATATACGGCGGCGGCACCATCATAAAATCCTAACTCAGTCACGAGCGATGTAGTCGATGAAGTTTCAACGCGGAGCCGGGAGGCGCGTGCACGGTAAAATATCAACACTGACGGCTTTAGCTGACATAGGTGGAACATGGAAATAATTGCTAGGTACAAATCGAATCTGCCCGAGAAGTTCGGAGTTCCGAGACAAAGCGGTCTGGCTCCGCATCTTAAGGGACGGATAGTGTTCGAGAAAGAATACTCCGATCCGAATGCTTTTGAAGGTTTGGAGGATTTTGAGAGAATCTGGATCATCTGGAAATTCGACGTGAAAGAAGATGATACCTTCAGACCCAAAGTCAGACCTCCGAGACTCGGGGGCAATACTTACATGGGAGTGTTTGCTACACGTTCTCCTTTCCGGCCGAATCATTTGGGACTTACTTGTGTAAAGATAGAAGAGATCAGCAAGAATGATGAAGGCCTTATGGAGCTGGTTGTATCCGGAGCGGATATGACTGACGGAACGGAAATATATGATGTTAAGCCTTACATCCCGTATGCCGATGCCTATCCTGATGTAAAAGGCGGTTTTGCCCAGAAAGAAGAAAATCTGGGTCATCAGCTTGTTGTAAACATTTCAGATAACATACGTAATCTTTTTGCGGAAGATGAGCTTCAGGGACTGATAGAGATACTTTCGCTGGACCCCAGACCGTCATATCAGAACGATCCCGATAGAATTTATGGTCTTTCCTATGCCGGACGCAATATAAAATTCAAGGTTTCGGATGGAAAGCTTGAAGTAACGGAAGCCTTGTAAATCCTGATAAAACAGGGAATGGACAAGGTTGTCGGATGGCAGAAAACGGCATTTCTCGCTTTGTGTCGTGTAAATATATCGATAATTTTTTTAATCTGCAAATGAAAGGAGGTATTCCAAGTGGATCAGTCAAAGATCGGACAGTTTTTAAAATCACTCAGAAAAGAAAAAGGAATAACTCAGGAAGAATTTGCGGAAAAGTTAGGCGTTTCGGGTAGAACCGTATCCAGATGGGAGACAGGCTCAAATATGCCTGACATATCCCTTCTTGTTGATATTGCGGATTTCTACGACGTTGACGTCAGAGAAATTATCGAAGGAGAGAAAAAAAGCGAGATGATGAATGAAGAAATAAGAGATACCGCCGAAAAAATGGCGGTTTATGCAGGTGCGGAAAAAGGCAGGCTCCTGAGGTTTGCCCAGGTATTCGGTATAATCGGTGTTTTTGCCTTGTCGGCAGCTACCATATTTGCATGTACGAACTTTGAGCCTTCGGTCGGTTCATTTATGACCGTTCTGTTTTCATTTATAGCTCTTGTATCAATGGTGATCCTGACATTTTATGTCACGGGACTGCTTCGACGGATCGTTAACAATAAAACATTATCTATTTTTTTGATAGTGGTTATAGGGGTAGTCTTTTTGCTGGTATTAAAACAGGTAATAGGCACAATGTTTTTACTTGTTGTTTTGGCTTTCGATTTTTCAAAACCCATGGACAGGATAGAGGGAATCGAAAATTACGATAAGACATATCTGGAAGAAGAATTTTCGGGTGATATGACTTCACATTTCTTTCTTTTTCCGGATGATACGGATAATGCCGAAGAAGCGGATTTTTGGTACGAGTATAAAACGGGGCTTCTTGATACGGACGGATCGTTTTTCCTGACTGCGGTGTATTCGGATGAGGACTTTGCCGAAGAAATAGAACGTATCTCAGAGATTACGTGTACCGTCAATGACGGGGAAGAAGATATTACCCAGGCCGTTATTTATGATGAGGATATGTACAATTATCCGGCGTATATCGCTATCGACGGATACACTCATAATTATGAGTATGCACTGATAGATCATGACAATAACAGGATCGTTTATGTACTGCTGGGATATCCGGATTATGATGAATTGTCAGAGTACAGTGATTATCTTAAAACCGATCCGGATGCATATGATCTTGAAAACGGAACCACACTGGAAAGATTTTGTATCTATTCCGTAAGATCCAAACAATTTGACGGATATTGCGAATACTGATAACTGGAGAATAATACGAAGGGGCTGTCACACTGTTTTAGTGCGACAGCCCCATATTTTTATGCTTGATAGTTCTGTGCTTGGAAATACTGAGCCTGCATCGCCTGTGCCTGTTTAGCAGCCTGCTGCTTGAATTCTTTTCTGAGCTGAACCAGGGATGAGATAATGAACGGTGCGGTCAGGATCAGAACTATAAGTGCCTGGCCTGCTGAAGAGTCCGTTGTATTGTATATTGCCATCTGAGCCGCTCTGTTTTCTATGAAGCAATACCAGATCGTTCCGGTGAAATCTACGAGTCCGTGAAGGATGATACAGGATAAAAGGTTTCCTGTGCGGTAGTAGATCGTTGAAAAGAACACCTCTGCAAAGTACTTCTTCAAACCATCCCACGATCATATATACGACAAAATAAAACAAAAGAATGGGCAGTCCTTTGGCAAATGTTATTTCAGGCTGCTTGTAAGAGAGAAGGGGCATTGCCAGACAGAAAATGAAAATTACTATTCCGTTCCATAAGATGCCTTTGAAAAGCTTCTCATTCTTGATGCCGAGTTTCATCGCGTATTCTTTTCTGACATAGAGCATAAGCCCGACGGACGCGGTGATACGCATGAGCCTTTTGAACAGATTTGCGATCAAGTCATTCTCGATCTTGTCACAGAAAAATCCTACGACGAAAAAAGGAATGAGCCAAAGTACACATACAACAAGGCTCTTGATAAGCTACTTCTTGTTTTTCATATCTTTCTCCCCAAATCTTTTCCTCGTATTATATTATAATCTGTCAGGTTAGTTCAGGCATTTTGCTTTTCCTGATAATAAACAATCCCAAACCTCCGAATGCGACGCAGATCAATACGGATCTTAAGATAACCTGAAGCGGGTCGCCTCCGATGACTTCACTTATGGAAACATCACTGTTAATAAACAGAGTCTTAAGCAGAGCAGAAATATCCACATAGAAATGTAACAGTATGTTGAACCAGATGTTTTTTGTTCTGGCATATATCGCAGCAAGATAGAAACCGATACCGATCGCATAGATAACCTGTCCTATCGTTCCGGTAACATCCGGATTACCCTCGAGATTTGTAAGATGTAAAAGTCCGAAAAAGATACTCGATACAGCCATTCCGATAATAAGACCTTTTCTGGTATCATTACCGGCTGCGCTGCGGATAAAATTCATGAATATGCCTCTGAAAATAAACTCCTCCCCGATTCCCGCGCCCATAAAGAGCCCTATAATATAAAGAAACATAAAAAGAGGGGACATGGAAGGCGTACCGTGATCTTTTAAACCATTTAAAAGATTGGTGATCAACATATATGTGGCGTAACTTATCAGAATTATTCCTGTCGAACATCCGGTTATTAAACTGCCCTTTGGTCTGCTGAACAATACATCTTTTCTTTTAAATAGACAGAGTATGGATATAAGACCGATCGCCATTAAGAATAGATATGTCAGGTAAACAAGTTGTTCATACAGGTTATCTCCGAGTCTGCCCTGCGGCATCAGCTTTGAGAGAAAGCTTGATGCGATACATACAGCTTCAGCACATAATATCGCACTGATGCATTTTATCCAGCTTATTTTTTTTCCCATTTTTTATTTTCCTTCATTATTCCTTGTTTTGAATTCTTTTTTAAGCTGGATAAGTGATGAGATTACAAATAATGATGTTATCGCAAGTACTATCAAGGCTTCTGAGATAGTGGAGTCAGTGACTTCTTCTATTGCAGTCTGAGCTGCTCTGTCTACAAGAAAACATTTCCAGAACGATGAAGCATAATCCACCAGTCCGTGAAGAATCACGCAGGATAAAAGATTACCCGAACGGTAGTAGACGGTCGCGAAAAGCATTCCAAAGAAGGTAGCGTATATTACCTGTGTAATGGTTGATACCGTGTTATATCCGTTGAGATTGAAGAGATGCAATGAACCGAAAAGTAGTGAAGAGATCAGTGCTCCCAGATAAACTCCTTTTTTGTTATCCCCCCAATATTCTTTGAAGGTATTAAAAAGCAGTCCTCTGCAAAGAGCTTCTTCAAACAAACCTACGGCCAGATTTGCAATAAGATAAAATATGAGTAAAGGCATTGCCTTTATAAAGGCTATCTCGGGAGTTTTATAATTCAATACGAACATCAGACAGGTGAAAAGAAAGATGACGCTTCCGTACCAAAAGATTCCCTTAACGAGATTGTTTTTTATGAGATCGGGTCCGATTCCATATATTTTTTTTACATAAATGAAAATACCTGCCGAAGCAACTATACGTGATATGAGTTTTATTGTATCCTGCAGGATATCGTTTTCGACCTTTTCAGCCAATGTTCCTATCACGATGAACGGGACGAGCCACAAGATACAGAATAAAAGGCTTTTAATTAAATTTTTTTTGTTTTTCATAATTGATCCTCCTGAATTAGAATGGAAACAATATAACAGGAGGTTCTTTAGTCGGCCTTTTATCAATCTTAAATCTGTCTTAAATTTTCGGAAGCTTTATTATCCAGCAACATCCTACGCCCCGTGCGAGTTCGATGGTTCCGCCATGCAGTTCGACCAGCTGTCTTACGATTGCTAGGCCAAGACCGCTACCGTGGTATGATTCGTTCGCACGGTAGAAGGGTTCAAATATTTTATCACGAGACTCTTTGGGAATACCGATTCCGTTATCAGAGATGGTTATCTCAATGTTTTCTTTTTCGCGGACAGCGATTTCAATCTTGGTACCGGATTCATTATACTTTAGGGAATTCTCGATAAGGTTATCGTAGATTCTTCTGAAGAGGTTTTTGTCGAGGCTTGCAAAGATTTCTTTTTCGGGAATTTCAAATTCATAGGTAAATCCCGCATCATCAAACTTGGTTATATATTCTGCGAGGATAAGTCTTGTGAATTCGCAAATGTCTGTGCGCTCTGCATTAGGCTTGAAGCCTGCGCTCTCAAGCTTTGAATACATGAAGAGACTTTGAAGGATCACGTTTGTCCTGACCGAATTGTCATGGATAAGCTTAAGGTAATCCTGTCTTTCCTTGTCCGAAACTTCCCTTTCGAGAAGCATCTCGCTGTATCCCTGTACACTTGCAAGCGGTGTCTTAAGATCATGAGAGATCTCGGATACAAGAAGCATTCTTTTCTTTTCCTCTTCGTCCTCGATGATTTTTATATCTTTTGTTACTTTTTCAGAATACAATCCGGCAAAAGAAAGAAGTACTGCAAAGTAAAATAATACGATCAGAGTAAGAAGTATAACAGTCTGATATGAATTTGAAGGTTTCAGATTAATGCTTAATTCAAATTTGAAAGCGACGGGAGAACGCAGGATCAGCCAATATCCGTATTCGCCGTCGTAAGCAGCAATGTCGTATCTGTAACCGGAATCCCTGTCTGACGGGTTTATAAAAAGAAACCAATCATCAGCGGAAAGATATTCTTTGTCAAAAAGCGCAGGCCCACCGAGATTGATCACATGGAGATTCTCGTCAACGACTGTAGCACTTCCATCGTTATCCAGATAATCCTGTATATAGATATCGTACGGATCTTCACAAAGCCTTTCAGCCGCTGTAGGTGAATTCTCAAACGGATCGGGTATGATCAAAGAAACTATTTCCAGAATTATCAGCGGGAGAAAAGAGATAGCAATCGTAGCAAGAATTGTTTTTATAAATTTATTTCTGAGAATTTTTTTCATTGTTTTACCTGAATCGATAACCGATGCCGACAAGAGTGTCAATATGTTTGTGTTCGGAATCATCTATCTTGGAGCGAAGATGGGAGATCTGTACCATTACGGTGTTGTCATCGTAGATATAGTCTTCCTGCCATACTTCCTGATAGATCTGCTTCTTGGTAACTATCTTGCCTGTGTTTTCTGACAGGTATTTGAGAATGTGGTATTCCTTTGAATTTAAGTTGACGGGAACGCCGTCTTTTTCGACGATGCCGTTTTCAAAATCCATCTTGAGATTTCCTGAGGTAACGACTTTGGGCACTGAATCTGCCGTTTTGATATGGCGCTTTTGTACCTCGATCCTTGCAAGGAGTTCGTTCATTCCCCACGGCTTTACGAGATAGTCGTCCGCCCCCATTCTCAGGCCGCTAACCTTATCAATTTCCTCGCCTCTTGCGGTCAGGAAGATTACGGGCATCTGAGATGTTTCGCGGATCTTATTGAGAAGCGAAAATCCGTCCATTACAGGCATCATTACATCCAGAATGGCCATATCAGGGTGCTCCTTTAAAAAGAGATCGTACGCAGCTTTTCCGTTTGCGGCTTCGACCACATCATATCCGTCGCCGGTCAGCTGGTCGAACAGGAGCCTTCTGAGGGAGTTATCATCTTCAGCAATCAGTATTTTCAAAGTCTTATCTCCTTAATAAAAACTGTTGAATATTTTATCATGATCTGACTGATTTGATCCGCTCAATATACAATTACAGGGTAAACAGATGCGAGGGGCATATTTTAGCTTTTGGATGAAAGGAGCTTTAAGATATGGATAAGAAGCACGAGCTTTACGTAAAGCCGCCTGTTTATTTCGGCATTGCATCATTGGGAATGTCGGCACTGACGATACTATTGGCACAATTGGGTGCGGACGGTATTGTTTTCTACGCATTCCAATATGACTTGGTTTCCTGATTCCGAAAGAGGAAAAATATTCATGAAACACGGAATGAGCCTAAGTCTTTCGGGAGGCGGATATCGCTGCAAGAAATGCAACGTGGTATATGCGGAGTTTGATGCTTTCGATCAGAAACCGGAATCCCACATCATACCGCAAGCTCCTAAAACCAGCATACCGGGAAGACTGATCAAAGAGCCTAGTATTCCGGCTATCAGCGCAGCAATAGCCATACCGATACTTTCACCTTTGGCCAACGATACTATGCTGAGGATTATGCCGCGAATTCCAAATATAAGACATATAAACAGTACCAAAGGCAGAAATACTCCGAGGTGACCGAAAAATATGATCATTGAAAGAAACACGCCCGGAATAGGACCGATAAGCGAAATGAGTGAAGAGATAAGTGCTTTTTGTGCGTTGGGATTGTTGTTCATTATAAATCGTTTATAACTTGTGATATTCCGGAAGCCTGTTTTCATAGATGCAGTAGTACTTGAATCCGGCTTCTTTCAATACATCGGGTACCTTGTTGAAATGATCGGCTATATTTTCGGGCTTGTGAGCGTCGGAACCAACGGTTACGATCTCTCCGCCAAGCTCTCTGTATCTCTTGAGGGCTGTCATGCAGGGATGGAATTCCTTCATTCCTTTGCTCATTGCTTTTGTGTTGATCTCTATTCCTTTTTCATTCTCAATAAGTTCTTTGAAGATCTCATCAATGATATCGCCGTATTCGGAATAGTCGTATTCTCTGTTGCCGCTGGGAAGATATCTTACCATATAATCCAGATGCCCGAGCACGTCGAAATTGTGGAATTTCTTAATGTTGTCGTGATACTCTTCGAAATATTCTCTAAGGGCTTCTTTTTCGGAACGTCCTTCAAAAAATGAT
This sequence comes from Lachnospiraceae bacterium, assembly GCA_016291475.1. The sequence goes on from JAEEXJ010000007.1 coordinate 11,119, forward strand.
CTGTAGTAAGGGTCTTTTCCTCCGACTACATGCTGCGAAGCGATGATAAAGTCGTATTCATGATCTCTGCAGAAGATAAGGTTCTGTTTTACACAGCTCTTTTGAAGTCCTACCTCAAGACCGAATTCGATACGGATCTTATCTTTGTATTTTTCCCTCATGCTCAGAAGTTCATAGAGATAGGAATCCGCATTTAACATAAAAGCATTTTCATCGCAGTATTCTTCTTCACCTTCCGGTGATTTGGGATAATCGAAATCCTGATGCTCGGTAAATGCAATCGTCTCAAGCCCCGCATTTATGGCACTTTCGATCATTGATTCCATTGAAGCATCCGAGTCACCCGAGTGGTGAGAATGCATATGACAATCTGCAAGTATTGGCATTTAAATACCTCCGAAAACTAGATTAAAAAAATGAGTTTTTAAGTAAATGTGCTGATATTTTACCATTAATAATTGTACAATTGCATTCCTTTTATAATTTTATATTGAATGGTATAATATTTTCACTGTCTCTCGACGGGGAAATAAGAGAGACGGTTTTCCTGACAATTTTTTTAGGAGGGTATTATGGAAGAAAAGGTTTTGAGCGCAGAAGAAGTAGTTGTTGATTTCGACAGCAAGAAGAAGATGACTGCAGCATCTCATGTCGATAAAACAGCGGAAAAAGAAGAACTGAAATCAGAGCTTGAGTCCGTTTATACCGAGCTCGGTCAGAAATTCTACAAGGAGTGTTGTGGACAGAACGGCAAGGGTCCCAGAGAAGTTCCCAGAGCATCTCTTTTCAACGATCAGATTCAGAGAATCAACACTATCATAAACAGAATCGATACGATCATTGCGGATGAACTCGCTGCCAAGGGACTCAAGAGATGTCCCGAGTGTGAGAATGAAGTTGTTCTTGCCAGCCGTTTCTGCAATATGTGCGGATATAAATTCCCTTCAAAAGACGAAGAGAAGGAGAAGGTCGCGCGTCCCGCTTCCCGCCCCAGATGTAAGGCATGCGGAGCATATCTTGAAGAGGATTCTTCATTCTGCCCCAGCTGCGGAAAGAGACAGTGATCCGAATTCTTTGAAAACAGCGTGGTTACTGATAACTGACGTTATCTATAAAGGCGAAAAAAACGATTTATTTCACTTGAATTATGCAGGTGAAACTTGTAAAATAAATCTCGTTGGCTGATAAAAATTTGACAAAGTTTTTTGTCAGTTTAAAAACTTAATAATTCTAGGAGGAATTAAAAATGGCAGTTAAAGTTGCTATCAATGGTTTTGGCCGTATCGGTCGTCTTGCATTCAGACAGATGTTTGGTGCTGAGGGATTCGAGATCGTAGCTATCAACGATCTTACCTCTCCCGAGATGCTTGCTCATCTCCTTAAGTATGACTCAACTCAGGGAAAGTATGCATTAGCAGACAAGGTTTCTTTCGATGAGAACAGCATCACTGTAGATGGCAAGAAGATCACCATCTATGCTGAGGCTAAGGCTGCTGATCTTCCTTGGGGACAGCTTGGAGTAGACGTTGTACTTGAGTGCACCGGTTTCTACACCAGCAAAGAGAAGGCTCAGGCTCACATCGATGCAGGCGCTAAGCACGTTATCATCTCTGCTCCTGCAGGAAACGACCTTCCTACCATCGTTTACAATGTAAACCATCAGTCTCTTACCGCTGAGGACAAGATCATCTCTGCTGCATCCTGCACCACCAACTGCCTTGCTCCTATGGCTAAGGCTCTCAACGATCTTGCTACCATCAAGTCCGGTATCATGTGCACCATCCACGCTTACACCGGCGATCAGATGACTCTTGACGGACCTCAGAGAAAGGGCGACAAGAGACGTTCTCGTGCAGCTGCTTGCAACATCGTTCCCAACTCTACCGGTGCTGCTAAGGCTATCGGCCTTGTAATCCCTGAGCTCAACGGAAAGCTCATCGGAGCTGCTCAGCGTGTTCCTACCCCTACCGGATCAACCACTATCCTTACCGCAGTTGTTGAAGGAAACGTAACCAAGGAGCAGATCAACGACGCTATGAAGGCTGCTTCAAACGAGAGCTTCGGATACAACACCGATGAGATCGTTTCCAGCGATATCGTTGGAATGACCTACGGATCACTCTTCGATGCAACTCAGACCATGGTTCTTCCTCTTGATAACGGAACCACTCAGGTTCAGGTTGTTTCATGGTATGACAACGAGAATTCATACACCAGCCAGATGGTTCGTACCATCAAGCACTTCGGAAGCCTTCTTAAATAATTTTTTGAAAGCTTAAACCAAATATGAAGTAAGGGCCCGGTCCGGCAAGGGCCGGGTCTTTTTTTAACAAAAAAATCAATTAAGGAGAAGTATCATGGCATTAAACAAGAAATCAGTTGACGATTTTAATGCAAAGGGAAGAAGAGTCCTCGTAAGATGCGACTTCAACGTACCTCTCAAGTCCGGTGAGATCACCGACGAGACCCGTATCGTTGCAGCTCTTCCTACCATCAAGAAGCTTATTAACGACGGTGGAAAGGTTATCCTTTGCTCTCACCTCGGAAAAGTTAAGGAAGGACCTAACGAGAAGGAATCTCTTGCACCTGTTGCAAAGGCTCTTTCCGAGAAGCTCGGCAAGGAAGTTAAGTTCATTGCTGACTATACTGTTACCGGCGAGGCTACTACCGCAGCTGTTAACGCTATGAACGAAGGTGACGTAATTCTCCTTCAGAATACCCGTTTCCGTATGGAAGAAGAGACCAAGCCCGAGAAGGCAGGCGAGGCATTTGCTAAAGAGCTTGCTGATCTTTGCGATGACTATGTATGCGATGCATTCGGATCATCTCACAGAGCTCATGCTTCCGTATCTGTTGTTACCAAGTATGTTCGCGAGAAGGGTGGCAACTGTGCAGTAGGATATCTCATGCAGAAAGAGATCGACTTCCTCGGAAATGCAGTTGAGAACCCTGTTCGTCCTTTCGTAGCTATCCTCGGCGGTGCTAAGGTAGCTGACAAGCTCAACGTTATCAATAACCTTATCGAGAAGTGCGACACCCTCATCATCGGCGGCGGAATGGCTTATACCTTCCTCAAGGCTAAGGGATATGAGATCGGAAAGTCACTCCTTGACGAGTCCAAGATCGATTACTGCAAGGAAATGATCGCTAAGGCTGAGGCAGCCGGAAAGAAGCTCCTTCTTCCTGTTGACACTGTTCTTATCGATGCATTCCCTGATCCCATCGACAATCCTGACATCAAGACTGAGGTTGTAAAGGCTGACGCTATCCCTGCTGACAAGGAAGGCGCTGATATCGGACCCGAGACCGCGGCTCTTTATGCAGAAGCTGTTAAGTCAGCTAAGACCGTTGTTTGGAACGGACCTATGGGCGTATTCGAGAACCCTGTTCTTGCAGCAGGCACCAAGGCTGTAGCTAAGGCTCTTGCAGAGACCGATGCTACCACCATTATCGGCGGCGGAGATTCCGCAGCAGCTGTTAACCAGCTTGGTTTCGCTGACAAGATGAGCCACATCTCTACCGGTGGCGGAGCTTCCCTTGAGTTCCTTGAGGGCAAGGTTCTTCCCGGAGTTGATGCTGCAGACAATAAATAATCTGATTTAATGCAGGGTTTCTGACGGGTATGTTTTAATTGCGCTGCCTGCCTGAGCCGATGCGTAATGTCGGAGCATAAATCGGTTCCCGAGGGCATTGTTCGAGCAGTTCGCACCATCTTAGTGCGAACGTTGCGAGTTGCCCGAGGGCGATTTTGAATATGCGCAGACAATGAAGCATCGATAAGCGAAGGCACAGGCAAGCAATCAAAACATACCCGCCAGAACCCGTATAAAAGGAGAATACTTTATGGCACGTAGAAGAATTATTGCCGGCAACTGGAAGATGAACAAGACTCCTTCAGAGGCAGTTGCACTTTGTGCAGAGCTCAAGGATCTTGTTAAGAATGATGCCGTAGATGTAGTTTATTGCGTACCCGCTATCGATATCGTTCCCGTTGCAGAAGCTGTAAAGGGAACCAACGTACACGTAGGTGCAGAGAACTTCTACATCGAAGATAAGGGTGCTTTTACCGGCGAGATCTCAGCTCCCATGCTCAAAGATGCAGGTGTTGAGTACATCATCATCGGACATTCCGAGAGAAGAGATATCTTCGGCGAGAATGATATCCTCATCAATGCTAAGGTTAAGAAGGCATTCGCATCAGGCCTTACTCCCATCCTTTGCTGCGGAGAGTCACTTGCTCTTCGTAAGGCAGGAACCTATAAAGAGTGGATCAAGAGACAGATCGAGTGGGATCTTACCGATGTAACAGCAGATCAGGTTAAGACTCTCGTTATCGCTTACGAGCCTATTTGGGCTATCGGAACCGGCGAGACCGCAACCGCTGATCAGGCTGAAGAAGTATGTGCTATGATCCGTGAGACCATCGCTGAGATGTATGATGCAGCTACCGCTGAGGCAGTTCGCATTCAGTACGGCGGATCCATGAACGCAGGCAATGCAGCCGAGCTTCTTTCCAAGCCCAACATTGACGGCGGCCTTATCGGTGGCGCTTCACTCAAGCCTGATTTCGGACAGATCGTTAACGCATAATTTAACTGCTTTTTCTCAAAAGAGAGATCTTCGGATCTCTCTTTTTTTCTATGCAAAGATATGATAAATGCTTATAATTTTATCATTCGAATAAATTACTTTTAAAAAAGGTGTCCGTATGTTTGATTACAATTCCTATTGGGAAAAATGCTGGATAGAAGATGACAGTGATGAACTATATGGCTTTCTTAAGGGTTATTATAAGCTGAACAGTAAGGAAATAGAGTTATTCAAGGAATCGGGTGTCCACACTGTCTGTGATGCTGCATGCGGGTTTGGCGCTTATTCTCTGGCTCTTGCCTCAAATGGTTTTGATACATACAGCTTTGACATTTCCGAAAAGGCGGTAGCGATTACAAAAAACGGACTGGAAAAGTACGGAATTGATTTGAATAAAATAAAGATTGCAAGCATACTTGATACAGGGTATGAAGACGATTTTTTTGACGGAGTTGTTGCTCATGCTGTCATAGATCACTTGCTTTCATCCGATGCCAAAGCTGCTTTGTCAGAGCTTTTTCGTATAACAAAAAAGGGTGGTTTAATCTGGCTTTCTTTTGATATTCCCGAAGATGATGATATGACAGCGCCACATTTTTGCCCCGAAGAAGGAACCATGCAATATACGGGAGAAGGCCGTGAGGGAATGCTGTTTCATCCATATGATTGGGATTCTGTTAATGATCTGCTTAGTGGATCGGAGATTATATACAAGGCGGATAAAGGTACCAGAGAACGGGTTGTGATCATAAGAAAATGAAATATGATCTTCATTGGAAATTAAAACGAAATATATCTCTTTTATCTGTTCTTTGTCTTATGGGATGTTCGAATGTTTCTTCCGATACAGAACCTTCATATGATGAAGGCGGTACGGAACCCGTGATCGATCTGTCTGTGGATGACCACGGGGATGAAACGGTATATTCTGACATAGAATCTGAATCGGTTATTTCGGAAGAAGAGAAGGCAGCAGACTGGATAAAAGAGCATCATATCTATTCACAGGCAGAGTATGTTGATATATCGCATGTTGATGTAACCGGCCTGAACATGGATGCGATAATCGAATCACTCCCCAATCTAAACCGTCTTGTGATGATAGATTGCGGTCTTGATAATGACGGATATGCATCACTTCAGGACAGACATCCCGATGTCAAAATAGTATGGGAGATAGTTCTTGAGTATTGGACCATACGCACTGACGTGGTTGCATTCAGTACATTTAAGTCAACCGCAGAAGAGTACTACATGAACAATGAAGATGCGTATTATCTCAAGTACTGCGATGAACTTGTGGCCCTGGATCTCGGACATAATTATGTATCGGATCTTTCTTTTCTCAGATATATGCCCGATCTGAAGGTGCTTATACTGGTTGATAATGTAAAAGAAAAAGAAGGGGAAACTTTAAGACATCTTACCGATCTTTCAGAAGTGCAGTATTGCACGCGCCTCAGATATCTTGAGATATTTGCCAATAACGTCTCGGATCTTTCTTTTCTGGAAAATCTTACGGAACTTGAAGATCTCAATATCAGCTACAATCCGGTCGGAAGTGTTCAGTATATGACCAATATGCCTCATATAAAGAAGCTTTGGATGGAACATACATATATATCCGGTGACGGGTGCTACAGGCTCAGACAGCTCTATCCCGGGGCACAGATAGTTGTAAACGGGGAAGGCTCTGTTGATCAGGGATGGAGGAGCGGCCCGAGATATACTGCGGTCCGGCGAATGTTCAGGGAAAATGTTATAGATGATATCTACAGAGATTGATGATTAACCGTATCTGCCGGATATTTAAACCCGAATGATCGCATCTGTAAAATGGTCTGGACCCAACCGATTTTTCTTGACATGGAAACGCAAAATATATATAATTTATTCAAGTGAAAGGGAGTAGCCCAAAGATGGAAACTTTCCATCCGGCTTGAAATCGTCACTCGGAATTATCGTAAGATAAAACCCGTATCAAGTTAGAAGGCAAGACTTTTACTGTAACTAAACGGTTGCGGTAAAAGTCTTTTTTTTAACCAAAGGCGGAGCCGCTTCCGCAAAACCATTTTCACAGCCGTAAGAAGCGGCGGAAAGAGAGGAACTGTATGGAAGAGTATTTAGGAGCAATCGTGATAGCTGCGATAGTGTTGGTCGTATTGATCATCATATTTATCACCGGCTACGTAAAGGCTTCGACAGATGAGGCATTCATCATCACGGGACTTCACAAGGAGCCCAGATATCTGATAGGTCGTGCGGGTATCAAGATTCCCTTCTTTGAGAAGAAGGACGTTTTGAAACTCCAGTTGATCCCTATCGATGTCAAGACAAGTTCTGCGGTTCCCACCGCCGATTACATCAACATCATGGTTGATGCTACCGTAAACGTACAGATCGGTCATACTCCCGATCTTATCAAGAAGGCATCCAAGAACTTCCTGAACAAGAAGCCTGAGTACATCGCAGCTGTTGCAAGAGAAGTTCTCGAAGGTAACGTCCGTGAGATCGTAGGTAAGATGCATCTTGAAGAGATGGTTTCAGACCGCCAGAAGTTTGCAACTCTCGTTAAAGAGAACGCAGATCCCGACCTTGAAGCAATGGGTCTTGTGATCACCAGCTTCAATGTACAGAATTTCGTTGATGACAATCACGTAATCGAGAACCTCGGTGTAGATAACGTAGTACGTATCCAGAAGGCAGCTGCTATTTCAAGAGCAGAGTCCGAAAGAGATATTAAGATCGCTCAGGCGCAGGCTGACAAAGCTGCAAACGAAGAGCAGGTTAAGTCTCAGACCGAGATTGCTACCAAGCAGAACGAACTTGCTATTAAGCAGTCCGAACTGAAGCAGGAAGCTGATACCAAGCAGGCAGTCGCAGACGCAGCTTACGAGATTCAGCAGCAGGAACAGAGAAAGACCATCGAGGTCACCAGAGCAAATGCAGACATCGCACGTCAGGAGAGGGAGACCGAACTCAAGCAGCGTGAAGCTGACGTTAAAGAGCAGGTCCTCAATGCTGAAGTCAGAAAGAAAGCAGATGCAGAGAAGTATCGTCGTCAGCAGGAAGCTGAAGCTAATCTCATTGAGAGACAGCGTGAAGCTGATGCACGTAAGTACGAGCAGGAGAAGGCAGCTGAGGCAGTTAAGGCTCAGGCAGACGCAGCAGTTTATGCTAAGGAGAAGGAAGCAGCCGGTATTGCAGCCGTAGGTCGTGCAGAGGCAGAAGCTATCCAGGCAAAGGGTCTTGCTGAAGCTGAAGCAATGGAGAAGAAGGCAGAAGCATACGCTAAGTACAACAATGCCGCTATCACCGAAATGATCATCAAACAGCTTCCCGCTATTGCTAAGGAAGTTGCAGCTCCCATCGCTTCTATCGACAAGGTTACCGTTATCGATTCCGGTAGCGGTGAGTCAGGTGTTGCAAGCGTCGGCGGATATGCTCCCGCAGTCATGGCAAAGGTTATCCAGTCCGTTAAGGAGACCACAGGTTTTGATCTTACCGAAGTCATGAAAGCCAATACCTATGATGCTAAGGTTACCAAGAACATCAACGTTACCGGCCTTGATGCCGAGATCGTTAAAGAGTCGGCAAAAGCTGTAAATAACTCCTCCGAAGAGTAAATTTTCAGTATATGACCCGGGCGGAAAACCGCCCGGGTCTTTTTTTCGAAAAAATTGATAAAAAGAGCCATATATAATAAAATTTATAGGATGGGAAAACCGCGAAATAACAATTTAAGAAATCGTCCGATTATTATCATGTTAATTGTTTTCTGCTGTGTTTTGGTAAATTTTCTCGGAAAGCACAGCGCGGTAACATGCGAACTTCCTATTTGGCTTGATTCGCTCGGAACTATTTTCGCAGCTTACGTTCTCGGCCCCGTAAGCGGAGCCATCGTGGGCTGCTCTAACAATATCATCTATTTTTTCTGGGATCAGAATTCGCTTGTCTATGCCTTTACAAGTATCTTCATAGGTGTCAGCTTCGGTCTTGCCGCACGCAGACGCTATTTTGATACTTTTATCGGAGCTACGACCGTTGCGGGCGTGGTTACTTTGGGCTCCGCGGGTCTCTCTACCATATTCAATCTTTTTTGCTACGACGGATACACCGGAAATGTCTGGGGCGACGGTGTTATTTCTTTTCTTCTGGAAAAAGGGGTTCCGGGGATCATGGCGTCTGCCATCGGTGAACTCTATGTTGATTTTCTTGATAAGATCTGTACTGTTTTATTCATGTATATCACCGTAAAGATCGTAAGGTCCGCAAAAGACGGCCGGATATTTGATCGTGCGGGTACGGGATTGTTTCTGATCGCTGCAATAGCTGTTTCTTCACTCATCCCCTCGGTCGTATCCCATGCAGAGATCGGAGATTATTCATATATTCAAAGATATTATAATGCCGATAACGGGCTCACCTGCGGCCATGCCAATGATATTGCTCAAACTTATGACGGCATTCTATGGGTTGGAAGTAATTCCGGCCTTTACAGATATAACGGAAGCACATTCACCTTCATGGATGAATTCGACAGTGTTAAGAATGTTAACTGTCTCTATGTTGATGAAGAGGGCAGGCTCTGGATCGGAACCAATGACAGCGGCGTGGTTGTAGCCATTGAGGGAAGGCAGGTCAATATATTTGACACAGATAAAGGCCTTACTTCAGATTCGGTAAGAAGTATTGTTCAGAGTGCGTCGGGTGATTATTATATCGGAACTTCCGATGAAGTGACTGTAGTTGAGCTTAAGGATGGGATCACCGTAACGGGAGAACTTCCCGAGATACGTTATGCCCAGAGCCTGTCTTCGGACAGAACCGGACTCGTTGCCGCCGTTACTGCCGGTGGAAGGCTGTATGTGATGAAGGATAAAAAAGTACAGTTTGAGATTCGGCCCTCACATGACGACATAAGATTTTCATCCTGTCAGTTCAGCTCGGAAGGGCTTTTGTATGTGGGAACTTCAGACGGAAGGATTCTTGTATATCGTATAGGTGAAGGCAGTGCACTTCTTCAGCATACTATCAAGTGTGAAGGAGCATCAGAGGTAAACAAGATCTTTTTTGATAATATCCGCGTGTGGGTTCTTTCCGATAACGGTATCGGATTTATCGAAGGACCTACTTATTCGAGAGTATCGACCGAAGATTATAACTCATCAATAGTAAATATGACAGTGGACTATCAGGGTAATTACTGGTTTGCTTCTTCGAGGCATGGATTGCTTCAATTGTCCTCGTCCTGTTTTTCCAACATGTATGTGAAATACGATATGGATCCCGCTGTTGTTAACAGTACTGCTCTTGTAGGCGGTATTCTGTACATAGGGTCCGACAGCGGATTATCGGCGATTAATCTATATCCGGGAATAGTTTTGGATAACAGTCTCACCAAGATGTACGAGGGAGTGCGTATCAGATGTCTTACCAGGGATTCTCTGGGCAATCTTTGGATATGCACATACGGCAAGGGGATTGCATGTTTGACGGAAAGCGGAGAGATTCTGGAATTTGATACCGAGAAAATGGGTATCGGCAGAAGAGTACGGGGATGCATAGAACTTTCCGATGCTTCCATCGCCGTAAGCGCTGATACCGGTCTTTCCATAATCCGCGGATACAGAGTAGCTAAGACGATTCCTTACGGCAGTGAACTCGGATCTTCCCAGATCATTTCTATGTGTCAGGCTCCGGACGGAACGCTGTACCTGGGAACCGACGGAAACGGTATCATTGTTTATTCCAACAGTATGATCTCGGGACATCTGACCAAAGAAGACGGTCTCGGATCGGAAGTTGTCCTGAAGATGGTATACGATAATGATACAGGTTCCATGTTTATAGTAACCAGTAACAGCATCTGTATCATGAAAGACGGTTTTATAAGGACCGTCACAAATTTCCCTTATTCCAATAACTACGATATCGTTCTTGATGATGACGGAGAAGCTTTTGTTCTGGGAAGCGCAGGTATCTATGTGGTTAGCAAGAATGCTCTTTTGACTAATTCTCCGATGGAAGGACTGCTCCTTAATTCCAGATTTGGTCTTCAATGTTCGCTTACCGCCAATGCCTGGAACGAGGTATCCTCGTATGGGGATCTGTATCTGTCTACGGATCGCGGAGTGGTTTCTTTTAACCTTGATAATTACAGGAACGATGCCCAGTCATACAGGATCATGGTATCCGAGATAATAGTCGATGGTGTTTCGGTTGCCATGGAAAGAGGTAATTCACTCAGGATCGGCAGGGATGTCAATACCATAGAGTTCGTTCCGGAGATCATTAATTATTCCCTTGAAGATCCGAAGATTTCTTATTATCTGGAGGGTGTGGACCCGGGATATAAGACTGTGCCGCAAAGCGAGATCACAAGTGCGATATATACCAATATTCCTGCGGGTGAGTATACATTTCATATTGCGATAATCGATGAAGATACCGGGAAGGTGCTTGAGGAGAGTACTTACGGTTTTATCAAAGAAAATTCCATCTATGATAATAACTGGTTTATGCTGTATATGCTGATAGTCGGCGGTCTTTTCGTCGGATGGGCTACATGGTTCTGGACGAGATATCAGGCCCAGAAGACCATGGCACTTCAGCAGGAAAGACTTTCCCTTGCCCTTAAACAGGTGTCCATGGGTAATGAAACCATCATGGCTATCGCAAGAACCGTTGATGCCAAGGATGCTTTGACAAGCCGTCACTCACAGAGGGTTTCCGAATATTCGGTAATGATCGCCGGGAAATACGGTTTTTCGGAAAAGGAACTTGATAATCTCAGGAAAGCAGCCCTTTTACATGACATCGGTAAGATCGGTATTCCGGACGCGATTCTCAATAAGCCCGACAAACTTACTCCCGAAGAGTATGAGCTTATGAAGAGTCATGTAACTCTCGGTGCGGAGATACTTAAGGATTTCACACTTGTGGAGCATGCTGCGGAAGGTGCCTTGTACCATCATGAACGCTATGACGGAACCGGTTATCCCGAAGGATTGAAAGGAACAGATATACCTCTTTACGGAAGGATAATCGCGATAGCAGATACCTTCGATGCCATGACTGCGAACCGTGTTTACAGAAAAGGCATGCCTTTTGACGAGGTTCTCCGTGAGCTTCGCGCCGGAAGAGGCACCTTGTTTGATCCGGAGCTGCTGGATATATTTCTTGAACTTATTGAAAACGGAGATATAGATACTAAATCTTTTTCTGAAGATACATCGGAGGATGAGATAAGTGGGCGCTGAGAAGAAAAACTTAATATGGGTTATCATCGCAGTGGTCTTAAGTATCTTTGTATTTTATTCTTATCATTACCTTCAGGGCTATTTTAAACCGGAGGTAAAAGAGATAAAGATAGGGCTGGTTCTCGACGGTGATGAGAGTACTCCTTACAGCAGAAATTTCATAAATGCTGCCCAGGCGGTACTTTCCGAATACGACGGAAGGGCTACCTTACTCACGAGATGCAATGTTCCTTATGATGATGTAGAGAACGTACTTGTTGAACTGACTGCAAGCGGATGCGATATTATTTTTACCAATTCTTACGAGTATTCGGATCATGTAAAGCACGTTGCGGTGCAATATCCCGATGTTGAGTTTTGCCAGGCAACCGGCGACAATGCAAATACAGACTCCATACTGTCCAATTATCATACATTCATGGGTGAGATATATGAAGGCAGATATATTGCCGGAATGGTTGCGGGACTTAAACTTCAGGAACTTATCGATGCAGGTGTGATAACCGGTGATGAGGCGTATATCGGATATGTTGCTGCTTACCCGTCCGCTGAAGTTATATCCGGCTTTACGGCATTTATACTTGGAGCAAGACAGACATGCCCCGGCGCTGTGATGAGGGTCAGATATACATATACCTGGACCGGATACATGAAGGAAAAAGAGTTTGCAACCCAGCTTATCAAAGAGGGCTGCGTCATCATTTCCCAGCATTCGGATACGATAGGCCCCGCGGTTGCCTGTGAAAACAGTACCTCAAGCCATCCGGTTTTTCATGTTGGTTATAATCAGGATATGATCGATGTTGCGCCTACGACATCACTTATCGGAACAAGGATCAACTGGACTCCGTATATAAGTGATGCGATAAGGGCTGTGATGAGTGACCGCAAGATAGAAGATGTTGTTAAAGGGCATGTTCACGGAAATGATATCGGAGCAGGCTTTGAGAGAAACTGGGTTGAGATGCTTGAGCTTAATCCCGCCATCGCGCCGGAAGGCGGACGGGAACTTGTAGACCGGACCATAGAAGGTTTTATTGACGGAAGCGTTCATGTTTTTTCCGGAGAATATTACGGTTACGATCCCGAAAATCCTTCAGACACCATCAGTCTCAGGGTGGAATATCCGGAAAATGCTGAGGCTTCGGCTCCGTCTTTCCATTATATTCTCAAAGATATTGTAATAATAGAGAATTGAAAACGGGGGATTCCCACGTTTTTATGATATGATATATGAAATACCTCACGGAGGAATCACTATGAAGATCAGAAAGCTTTTATTATCAATCGCAGCCTGTATCGTAGCCGTAATATGCTATTCACAGACGGCTTTCGCTGCACCTCAGCAGATGGCTGACGGTAATATTTTTGATGCCGAGTTTTATGCTGCGGCTTATCCCGATGTGGCTGCTGTTTTCGGAAATGATGCAGACATGCTCTACATGCATTATGTTCTTTGCGGACAGGCAGAGGGAAGACTTCCCTATAACGCATCAGGACTTACCGTTGTCGCAGCCGCACCTTTACCTGTTAACAACATTGCACAGGTTCAGCTTGATGTTTTCGGAGCTCTGGTCGGTCACGGAAATGTTTTCGAGAACGGAAGGATCACCGAGCAGTCCGCAGGTTATATGAGAATAGACTGTCCCGAGCGCTGGTGGAGTCTAAGGGGAAACGGGATAAATGTATATAAGGATGAATCCGTTCTTTTCGATGCGGCTGCTTATGCTGCAATGAATCCCGACCTTGCGGCTGTTTACGGAACTTCCAAAGAAGCGCTTTGGAACGAGTACAAAAATGAAGGTGTGTACCAGGGAAGACCCGCCTCAGGGACCACCCTTAATGCGAATGCCAAGATCATGATCATTCAGGTCGCTTCACAGATCACCTCTCCCGCAATGACGCCCGATCAGAAGATCAAAGCGGTTCATGACTGGATGGTGAACTACGCTAATTATGATGAGTCTGAAATGGATGTATCCCAGACCCTTGAAGGCTTTATGTATAACAGAACCGCTGTCTGCGCCGGATATTCCAAGACTTTCGAATATTTCATGACTGTTCTCGGAATCCCCTGTGAGACTATAGAGGGCGGAGAACACGCCTGGAACAGAGTAGCTGTAAACGGTGTCTGGCTTTATGTTGATGTTACCTGGGATGATCCCATTTACAGAGTAAACGGTGTTCGAAGAGATAAGCTCAGATATGATTATTTCCTTATTTCCGAGGCTCAGATGAACAGTGATCATTATCCCGTGTCCATACACGATTATTATTAATAACAGGCGGGAAGCGTCTGACAATTCAGGAGGAAGCTATGATCTACAAATGTAAAAACTGTGGCGGAGACATGGAATTTGAGCCCTCGATCGGCAAGATGAAATGTCCGTTCTGCGATTCTACGGAATGCGAAGAAGAGAGCACCGGTTCAGTAGTAAATGACGGTGATGTAGCTACCGAAGAAACTGCAGAGGAACTCGGTTATTCCAAGGCCGGAAATCTTCTGTGTCCCAACTGTAATTGCGAGATAGAACTCGGAAAGTTCACATCGGCTTTAAGATGTCCCGCATGTGATTCCAATATAATAGTGGATTCCAGGATGAAGGGCGATTATAAGCCCGAATTTATGACTCCCTTCAAAATCAATGAAAAGCAGGCCAAGGACATGGTTAAGCAGAAGTTTGCTTCCATGAGATTTGCACCCAGAGATCTTGTCAGTGAGGCAAGACTCAATAAGATCCAGGGCTGGTATATGCCTACGTGGTTCTATGATATGGATACCACTCTTGATTTTACCGGAACCGGTATTCAGGAAAAGAAATATACTAAAGGCGATACCGAATATACCGACATCGATTCTTATAACGTAAACCGTGTGATCGACGCTAAATTCGATAAACTCCCCGTTGATGCGGCAGAAGCGCTTCCCGATGAGATGATGGATCTTCTGGCACCTTTCGATACCAAGGATTCTCTTCCCTATGACTCCAGATATCTGTCCGGATTCTATTCCGAGATATATAATCAGGGATCTAAGGAGCTGAGACCCCGTGCCGAGGATCAGGTCGAGAAATTCGGAATGGATATGTGTTCAGATGCCGCAAAGAGCGGTTCACACGGAAAATACGACAGAGTTCAGAACAAGAATCTTAATGTAACCTATAAATCCGTGGAGCCTCATTACGGACTTATGCCTGTTTGGAAGTATGATTATTCCTATAAGGGCACTCCCTATCCATTCTTCATTAACGGCCAGACCGGAAAACTTGTCGGTAAGGCACCCGTTGATGCGGGAAGGGTATGGAGCTTTGCGGCTATAGTTGCTGCGGTTTGCCTTGTGATCGGACTTGCGGCGGCATATTTCATGGAATTCAGCTTTGCATTTGCCGTTATTGCCGCTATAGTCATCGGCCTTATAGTAGGATTTGTAAATCTTCATCCCGCAGCAGGTACCGTTACCGTAAATGCCGCTACCTATGTGGCTTCGGAGAACAGGAAGGTGCTTGTTTCCACCGATAATTATCTCGGAAGGGAGACAAGGACCAGGAAACTCAACAAGAATTGACAATTTTGCGTAAAAATCCGTTGACAAAATCGTAAGAAATGAGTATATTAGCAAAGTGTGTGATGTTTTAGCGTGCGTGTCTCGCTTAGATGCAACCGTCATTGCATCCGGCTAAAGTCACCGGCACTTAAATATTTTCATTGTTTATAACATTTGGAGGTGTTACTTTGGCTAACATTAAGTCTGCAAAGAAGAGAGTTCTTGTTGATCGTAGAAACGAAGAGAGAAACAAGGCTATCCGTTCTTCCGCTAAGACTGCGATCAAGAAGGTTTATACCGCAGTAGAGAACGGCGACAAGAATGCAGCAGCTGAAGAACTCAAGGCTGCTACCAAGACTCTTGAGATGGCTGCTACTAAGGGTGTATATCACAAGAACAACGTCGCAAACAAGACTTCTAAGATGGCTAAGGCTGTTAACAAGATGGCTTAAGCTTTTGCGAGAACATTTCAGCCCCTCGGGATTTCCCGGGGGGCTTTGTTTTTTGCCCTGTTTTCTGATAGAATCGATAAATGTGGGTTTTGAATTGATATTACAGAGGTATTTATGGATAAGAGTCTTATCAGAAATTTTTGCATAGTTGCTCATATCGATCACGGTAAGTCTACCCTTGCCGATCGTATCATAGAGAAAACGGGCCTTCTTACCGCAAGGGAAATGCAGGAGCAGGTCCTTGATAACATGGAGCTTGAGAGAGAAAGAGGAATCACCATAAAGTCCCAGGCTGTCCGTACGGTTTATAAGGCCAATGACGGCAAAGAGTACATCTTTAACCTGATCGATACTCCCGGCCATGTTGACTTTAACTATGAGGTTTCAAGAAGTCTTGCTGCATGCGACGGTGCGATCCTTGTGGTCGATGCGGCCCAGGGCGTTGAAGCTCAGACACTTGCTAATGTGTATCTTGCACTGGATCACAACCTTGATGTTTTCCCCGTTATCAATAAGATCGATCTTCCCAGCGCGGAGCCTCAAAGGGTAAAGGATGAGATCGAGGACGTTATCGGTATCGAAGCTCAGGATGCTCCTCTTATCTCTGCCAAGAACGGAATAGGAATCGATGAGGTTCTTGAAGCCATAGTAAATAAGATCCCCGCTCCTTCGGGTGATGAAACCGCTCCCCTTCAGGCACTGATCTTTGATTCACTCTACGATTCCTACAAAGGGGTTATCGTATTTGTCCGTGTGATGAACGGTACGGTTAAAAAGGGTACCAAGATCAAGATGATGGCCACAGGAGCTTCAGAGGAAGTTGTTGAGGTAGGTATTTTCGGAGCCGGAAGATTCATTCCCTGTGATGAGCTTTCTGCCGGAATGGTAGGTTATATAACCGCATCCATCAAAACACTTTCCGAGACTGAAGTAGGTGATACCGTAACCGAAGCAGACAGACCTTGTGCCGAGCCCCTTCCCGGATATAAGAAGGTTCAGCCTGTAGTTTACTGCGGAGTTTATCCCGCAGACAGTGCGAAGTACGAAGACCTCAAGGAAGCACTTGAAAAGCTTCAGCTTAATGATGCCTCTCTTTTCTATGAGCCCGAAACATCATTAGCCCTCGGATTCGGTTTCAGATGCGGATTCCTCGGACTCCTTCACCTTGATATCATTCAGGAAAGACTTGAAAGAGAGTATGATCTTGACCTCGTAACAACCGCTCCTTCGGTTGTATATAAGGTATATAAAACTGACGGAACAGTTATCGACCTGACAAATCCTTCCAATCTTCCCGATCCCAGTGAGATCGAGTATATGGAAGAGCCCATTGTAAATGCTGAGATCATGGTCACCAAGGATTTCGTCGGCTCCATCATGGAACTCTGCCAGCAGAGGCGCGGACGATATATCAGCATGGAGTATATAGAAGCCGGAAGAGCACTCATAAAATATGAACTTCCGTTGAATGAGATCATTTACGATTTCTTCGATGCACTTAAATCAAGATCCAGAGGATATGCATCTTTTGACTATGACCTAAAGGGTTATGAAAAGAGTTCGCTGGTTAAGCTTGATATCCTTATCAATAAAGAGCAGGTCGATGCTCTCAGCTTTATCGTTCATTCCGACTCCGCATATGAGAGAGGACGCAGGATGTGTGAAAAGCTTAAGGATGAGATTCCCAGACATCTCTTCGAAATTCCCATTCAGGCCTGCGTCGGAGGAAGAGTAATCGCCCGTGAGACCGTCAAGGCTATGAGAAAGGATGTCCTTGCCAAGTGCTACGGCGGTGATATCACACGTAAGAAGAAACTTCTTGAGAAGCAGAAAGAAGGAAAGAAACGTATGAGACAGGTGGGTAGCGTAGAAATCCCTCAGTCTGCGTTCATGAGTGTACTTAAACTGGATGATGATAACTAAATCGGAAATTTATATACATATCCCCTTCTGCGTCAGAAAGTGTCTGTATTGTGATTTTCTTTCTTTTAACGCGGATGAGAAGACTAAGGAAAAGTATATAGATGCTCTCTGTGAAGAGCTGATGTTTATAGGAAAAGAGAGGTGTAAGACCTCTCTTTCTTCCGTTTTTATCGGAGGGGGAACACCTTCGGTACTTCCCGCGGAACTGATGGTACGCGTGATGGATTGCGTTAAAGAAAACTTTACACTGGATCCGGATGCGGAAGTGACCATGGAATGTAATCCGGGTACAGTGGACGAAGAGAAGATGAGAGCTTATTTCGGATGCGGCATAAACCGTATCAGCTTCGGCCTTCAGTCGGTACAGGATGAGGAATTGAAAAAGCTTGGAAGGATCCACACCTATGAGGATTTCCTGAAAAGTTACGATGCGGCTGTAAAAGCAGGTTTTACCAATATCAACGTAGATCTGATGAGTGATATACCGGGACAGAGCGTGGAATCCTGGGCCGAAACCCTTAAGACCGTATGCGAACTAAAGCCTGCTCCCACGCACATATCCGCATACAGCCTGATAGTCGAAGAAGGTACTCCTTTTGCGGAAATGGAGGAAGAGGGCAAGCTTGATATTCCCGATGAAGAAACTGACAGAGAGATGTATCATATGACGTCCCGCATCCTGTCGGGATACGGATATGACAGATACGAGATCTCCAATTATGCGAAGCCCGGACATGAGTGTAGGCATAATCAGGGATATTGGACGGGAGTTACATATTACGGAGCAGGCCTGGGTGCCGCCTCGTATTATGATGGCTGCAGATTTACCAATGCTTCAGAGCTCCCGGTATATATGGATGATCCGATAGATTCATTTAAGCTTGATGAGAAGCTTACAAATGCAGATAAGATGAGCGAGTTCATGATTCTCGGTCTCAGGCTTACAAAGGGTGTCTCTGAGGATGAATTCAAAGAAAGATTCGGCAGGGATCTTTCGGGAGTGTATGGCAGGGAAATCGAGCGTTTCCGATCGGAAGGACTGCTGACTGAAGAATGCGGAAGGCTTCATCTGACTGAGAAAGGACTTGATCTTGCCAACCATGTTATGCAGGCTTTTATCTGAGCTTTGGATTGTAGGATCTGTGCAAGATTGTTTACCTTGTGACTTCAAAGGTGTATCATTATCATAAGTAAGAAATATAAGTTTAAGCCGCTCTTTTGAGCGGCTTATGTTCAATCGGTGTCTCGTGGAGGAATAACATGCCCCTTCTTGCAGGCTACATGGTACCTCACCCGCCTATCGCAGTTCCTGAGATCGGACGAGGTGAAGAACTGAAGATTGCCGATACTTTAGCCTCTTTTGATAAAGTGGCTTCTGATATTGCGTCTGTCAAACCCGATACCATTATTCTTACGTCTCCGCATTCTATTCTCTATCGTGACTATTTTCATATTTCCCCGGGAAGATCCGCTGTAGGAGATTTTGGCAGGTTCGGAGCACGGAGTGTTGATTTCAATGCTCTGTATGATGAGGAACTTGTAGGTGCAATCTCAGCGGAAGCTGATAAAGCCGGTATACCCGCAGGAACGGAAGGTGAACGTGATCCGCTTCTTGATCATGGTACAACCGTCCCCATGTATTTCATTAACAAAAAATATACCGATTATAAGTTGGTGCGGATCGGGCTTTCAGGCTTCAGTCTTCAGACGCATTATGATTTCGGCAAGGCCATCCGCCGGGCAATCGATAAAACCGGCAGAAGAGCGGTTTTTGTCGCAAGCGGTGATCTCAGTCATTGTCAGAAAGAAGACGGTCCTTACGGATATCAAAAGGAAGGACCGGTATATGATGAGAAGATCATGGAAACTATGGGAAACGGAGATTTTAAAGCACTGGTGAATTACGATGAGAGTCTTCTTGATGCTTCTATGGAATGCGGACACAGATCATTTACGATCATGGGCGGCGCATTTGATGGACTAAAATTCAGTACTGAAAAGCTGTCACACGAGGCAACATTTGGAGTGGGTTACGGTTTTTGCATTTATCATCCGGAGGCTTGATATGGACAAATACGTAGAACTTGCGAAAAATACTATTGAGAAATATATCACCGAAAAAGAGATCTATGATCCATCAGATGCCGAGTTGACGGAGGAAATGAAATCCGATCGTGCGGGTGCCTTTGTATCTATCCATAAAGGCGGAGCGTTAAGAGGCTGTATCGGAACGATAGCTCCAACCTGTATAAATGTTGCCGAGGAGATCATATCCAATGCCATAGCTGCATCTACAAGGGATCCCAGATTTCCTGCGATCAGACCGGATGAACTTAATGAGCTTGAGATAAACGTTGATGTTCTTACATCCCCCGAACCTATCGATTCAGCCGATAAGCTTGATGTAAAGCGTTACGGTGTGATAGTTGAGAAAGGATCTAAAAGAGGACTTCTTCTTCCTGATCTTGACGGAGTGGATACGATTGAATATCAGATTGCCATTGCAAAACAAAAAGCAGGTATTGATATAGATGATGACGATGTTAAGCTGTCGCGCTTTGAGGTAATACGCCATGTCTGATACGGCTGTGTGCCCGGTATGCTCCCATCACTGCGTATTGTCTGAAGGGAGCATCGGCAGGTGCCGGGCAAGGGTTAACGAAAACGGAAAAGTGGTAAGTGCAAATTACGGTAAGATCACTTCTATAGCGCTTGATCCTATCGAAAAGAAACCGCTGGCTTTTTTCCATCCGGGAAGTAAGATCCTGTCTGTAGGAAGCTACGGATGTAATCTGTCCTGCCCGTTTTGTCAGAATTACGATATAGCTTCCGCGGGTGAAGATGATTTTACCGATCTTCATACCGCTTCACCGGAAAAGCTTCTTGAAATTGCCTGTGATACTATTCCAGAAGGGAATATCGGAATAGCCTATACATATAACGAAGCTCTGGTGGGATATGAATTTGTCCGGGATACGGCAAAGCTTATTCATGATGCGGGCATGTTGAATGTACTTGTAACAAACGGTAATGCATGCAAAGAAGTTCTTGACCAGATCCTTCCTTTTACGGATGCGATGAACATAGATCTTAAGTGTTTTACAGAAGAAGGATATAAGAAGCTGGGCGGCGATCTTCGAACCGTTAAGGAGTTTATAGAGAGGTCACATGAAAAGTGTCATGTCGAGATAACATCACTTATAGTACCCGGGCTGAATGATTCGGCTGAGGAGATGGAAGAGGAAGCAAAATGGATCTCATCACTTGATCCCGGATTGCCTCTTCACATCACCAGGTATTTCCCCAGATACAAATACAGGGAAGCGCCTACCGACATTAATCTTATGAGAGATCTGAAGGCAGTGGCGGAAAAACATTTGAAACGTGTTCTGCTGGGCAATGTGTAGATTATGCAAAAAACGGTCGTTATACGCATGGTTTCTTCATTAAAGTAATCGATTAAGCCCGTTATAAACGGTATTTTTTCTTGTTATTTACAATTCGATATAGTATTATGAGTAAGTATTAATTTTTTATTAAAATTTGGTTTTGCTTGGGGGTAACAGTGAAATTCGTCAAATGGGAAGACCTTAAAAGCGGCATGAGGCTTGCGAGGCCTATTTATTCCAAGAGCGGAGTTCTTCTTTATGAAAGAGACGCGAAACTCACTGCGGCAAGTATCGAATCCGTTAAAAATTTCGGGCTCCTCGGAATCTATATCTTAGAGCCCGCTGAACCTCTGCCTCCTATGTCAGAGGAAGATCTTGCTTTTGAAAAGTTCGAGATCAAGACGGTTGCGTCGCTTCAGGATGAGATCTCGAGAATCCTCAACACCAAAAAACAACGTAATCTCCCTACCATCGTAAGCCAGATAATCCGTCAGTACGGACACCTGGATGGTAAGGTTCATTTCTATCAGAACCTTCGCAGTAAGGATGATTTCGTATGCAGACATATGTTTAATACGGCTATTTTATGTGCGATGATCGCAAGCCGTATGAATATTCCGGTTGAAGACAGACTTGTTCTTGTAACAGCTGCTCTGATACATGATATCGGAAAGCTGGGTTCCTCAAATCCCGCTATTTATGGCGGTGAAACGGACAGGGACAGCCTGGAAACAATGTTCAACGAAGCGATTCGCGGAGCGGAAGTATTGGAAGAGTGCTTCAGCACCGACGGCCCCAGACTTAAGAGGATTTCCCAGCAGGCTTTAAGAGCTGAGAAAGCTGCTGCACTGGGAGAAGAGATCGAGACCAAGAAAATGTCGGTCGAAGCCAAGATCCTTCTGGTCGCAAGCCGTTACGATGCGATTACCGGAATGAGCCTTACGGGAGAAAGTCTCTCCGAAGTAAAGGCGGTCATAGAATTTCAGGATAAAGATGAGTTATACGATCCTCATGTCGTTAAGGCACTTATGGACAGCGTATATATTCTTTTCCCCGGAGTCAGCGTGGTTCTCAATTCCGGAGAGAAGGCTCTTATCATCAACGAAAACGAAGAGAATATCCTGAAGCCGACGGTTATTACTTTCCGTCAGAATTCGATCATGGATCTGTCGCTTCATGAGTTTTCGGATATGAGAGTGGTTGATGTTATGAAGACCCTCGATAACCGCTACATCATGGATCAGACAGCAATTGCTCAGGCAGGTATCAGTGTTCCCGATTAAGGAACTGGATATATTAACTTAAATTATTTAGGGGTGAATAGTTATGGTAGACATTTATGATGTGATGCAAAAGGCTAAAAATGCCGGCGCCAGTGACGTACATATCACTGTAGGCGTACCTCCCAAGATGAGAGTTAACGGTAGCCTTATTACTGTCGAAGGATATGACAGACTTATGCCTCAGGATACCCTGGACGTAGTTATGTCCATCGCCAATGAAGAGCAGAGACGCAGATTTGAGGAGATCGGTGAATACGATATGTCCTTCTCAATCCCCGCTCTCGGCCGTTACCGTGTTAATATCTTTAAACAGAGAGGATCTGCGGGTCTTGCTCTCAGACTTGTAGGTACCGAGATTCCCAATCCTGAGAAACTCGGCGTTCCCAAGGCTGTTGTAGACCTTCATGAGAGAAAAAGAGGACTTATCCTCGTTACCGGTCCTACCGGTTCCGGTAAGTCAACAACCCTCGCTTCCATCATCGACAGGATCAACGAGAACCGTGATGCTCATATCATCACTCTTGAGGACCCTATCGAGTATCTTCATATGCATAAGAGATCTGTTGTTAACCAGCGTGAGATCGGTATGGACTCCGGTTCATATGCAAACGCTCTCCGTGCTGCACTCCGTGAAGATCCCGATGTTATCCTCGTCGGTGAGATGAGAGACCTTGAGACCATTTCCACTGCCATCACCGCAGCCGAGACCGGTCACTTGGTCCTTTCAACACTGCATACCATAGGTGCTGCATCCACCGTCGACCGTGTTATCGACGTATTCCCTCCTCACCAGCAGCAGCAGATCAGAATTCAGCTTGCGGGCGTTCTCGAAGCTATCATTTCTCAGCAGCTCATTCCTACCTATGACGGCAAGGGACGTGTTGCAGCATTCGAAGTACTCCTTGCAAACCACGCTATCAGAAACCTTATCCGTGAAGGAAAGTCACACCAGATCATGGGCGTAATGCAGACAAACAAGGCTATGGGTATGATCACCATGGACGAAGCAATCTGCAACTTCTTCTACGAAGGAAAGATCGACCGCGATCAGGCTATTCACTTCGCACAGGATCCCGACGCAATGGAAATCAAGATCTGATCACCCCTTACCCTATATTTTCAAGGGCGACACGAAAGTGCCGCCCTTTTTATGTACCGGAATAATCTTGACATTATTTCTATATATGAAATACAATCATCTCACGCATTATCTTGGGCATTCGCCCGTTTTTCCCATGTACAGACGACAGAAAGGACAGGTTTGGATACTAAAGACAGACCTTATGCATTCTGGCTCGTTTCGGTGCCCTGGATCGGACAGGGGCCGGTTTTCAAGATCTTAAATGCTTTCGGTTCTCCGAAAGAAGCTTTTGAAAGCTCCGATGATGAACTGATGAAAAGATCGGGATCAAAACAGGTCGCCGAACTTATCAGGTTCAGACAGGAAAATGACATATTCAGAAAATACGATGAGCTTATGTCGAGTGGCATGAAGCTTAGCTTCATATGGGAAGATGACTATCCCGAAAGATTAAAATACATCCCCGACCCGCCCCTCGCTCTTTTTTACTATGGACGTTTACCGGAAAATAATAAGCTTTCCGTTGCGATAATCGGAGCAAGGCAATGCTCTCCATACGGCGTAAAAACAGCAAGAGAGCTGGGGGAAGAACTCGGTAAAAATGATGTAAATGTAATAAGCGGCATGGCATTCGGAATTGACGGAATAAGCCAGAAAGCCGCACTGGAAGCGGGTGGAAACTCATATGCCGTACTCGGATGCGGTGCCGATATCTGTTATCCCGATTCAAACTCCGATCTGTATGAAATGTTAAAAGAAAACGGTGGGATCCTGTCGACATATCCTCCGGGAACTCCTGCGGTATCAAGATATTTTCCGCCCAGAAACCGCATTGTGAGTGGGCTTTCCGATGCCGTTGTCGTTGTCGAAGCCAGAGTAAGAAGCGGAACTCTTATAACGGTCGACATGGCGCTTGATCAGGGAAGGGATATCTACGCTGTTCCCGGAAGGCTTAATGATGAACTCTCCGCAGGCTGTAACGGCCTTATTGGCCACGGAGCCAAGGTGTATCTGTCTCCTAAGATATTTATGAGCGATCTGTTGGAAGATCATTTAAGCGAGATAGAAGCGGGATTTGAGGAACAATCTCAGCAAAATCTATTGAAACCATCTTTCGACTCTTCGGCGGATAAACGTCACAGGAAATACGAGGGTAAGAAGGACAAAGAACCGGATATCGAAGAAAGACTTCTCGAAGTCTATAGAGAGCTCACTCTTTTCCCGCAGAGCGCGGAAGATATAGACGGTCACATGAAAGAAAAAGGATTAACATCACCGGGCGAAACGGGCATCTGCCTGATACTTATGGAATTGTGTCTGGAAGAATATGCGGTTCAGGTAAGTCCGGGATGCTTTTGCAGAAAATAAGGAGATAACATGTTCAGCAATATACTATCCGCTGCGATACAGGGAATAAACGCACAGATAATCAATGTGGAAACCGATATGTCAAACGGTCTTCCCATGTTCAATATAGTAGGTTCACCGGGACCTGAAGTAAGGGAAGCCAGAGACAGGATAAGAGCAGCTCTCAGAAATAATGGTATATCCATACCTGCATCAAGGATCACGGTAAACCTTTCGCCCGGTGACCTCAGGAAAGACGGAACTGCATTCGATCTTCCTATGACTATAGGATTGCTTACTGCGATGGAATATCTTCCGCCCGGATGTGCCGAAGGTTTTCTTTTTCTCGGGGAAATATCATTGGACGGTGAGATCAGGCCTGTAAGAGGCGTTCTTCCCGTTGTTCAGACTGCAGCAAAAAAGGGAATAAAGGAATGCATCATCCCGGCGGACAATGTCAAAGAAGGTTCGATCGTTCCGGGGATTAAGGTGCGTGGTGCAAAGAATCTCAGAGAGGTCATCGATTTTCTTGCAACGGGTGATGATGAAGAGCTTCCTGCGGTATATACGGATCCCTTATCGATCATTGAAAAGGCAGGAGATGAGATACCTGATTTCGATCAGGTCATCGGTCAGGAAAGGGCAAAGAGAGCGGCTGTGATAAGTGCTTCCGGATTTCATTCTTTTATCATGACAGGCCCGCCCGGTGCGGGAAAATCGATGATTGCAAAGAGGATTCCGGGAATCCTTCCACCGCTTACTTTATCAGAAAGTCTTGAACTGACTGCAATATACAGCGTCGCAGGAAAGATGCCCAAAGGAAAAGCTCTTATCACTTCCAGATCATTCCAGTCACCACACCACTCGATATCACGACAGGCACTTGTGGGCGGAGGTGTGGATCCGAGGCCCGGAATAATAAGCCTTGCACACAGATCAGTGCTTTTCCTGGATGAGCTTCCAGAGTTTGGCAGGGACATCATAGAAAGTCTCAGACAGCCTCTTGAAGACAAAACAATACAGATAGCAAGGGTTAAGTATTCCGTCGAATATCCGTCGGATTTCCTGCTCGTATGCGCCATGAATCCATGCCCCTGCGGTTACTATCCCGACAGAGGAAAATGCAGATGCAGTGAAAATGAGATAAAGCACTATCTGGGTAAGATTTCCGGACCGATACTTGACAGGATCGATCTGTGCACAGAACTCAAAAACATAGACATATCAGAGATCAGGGAAGGTAAGGGCGGAATCTCTTCCGCACAGATGGCAGAGATGGTCATGAAAGCCAGGGAAATGCAGGATAAACGATTCAAAGGAACATCCTACAGATTTAACTCAGACCTCAAGGCTGATGATATGGATACGGTTTGCAAACTGGGTAAAAAAGAGACGGAACTTATGGAAAATCTATATAAGAAACTTCAGCTATCGGCACGTTCTTATCACAGGATCCTCAGAGTGGGAAGGACCATAGCGGATATCGAAGGAAGCGAAAATATCCGGTGTGAACACCTGCTTGAAGCGGCATCATTTCGCCCTACTATGGAATATTTCAAATGGGGATGAAATATCGTCAATGAATGGTATAATACCTTTACATGAACGGAGGCGTTATGTCATACAGAGATAATACTAAAGAGATAAATATAGGCGGCGTAAAGATCGGCCACGGAAATCCCATTGCGATCCAGTCCATGACCAATACCAAGACCGCGGATGTTAAAGCAACTGTCGAACAGATTCATGCACTTGAGAAAGCCGGATGTGAGATTATCAGATGTACCGTACCCGATGAGGCATCGGCCAAGGCAATCGCTGAGATCAAAAAGCAGATTTCCATACCCCTTGTTGCAGATATTCATTTCGATTACAAAATGGCCATCGCGGCTATGGAAAACGGAGCGGATAAGATCCGTATTAATCCCGGAAATATCGGAAGTAGCGACAAAGTTAAGGCTGTTGTCGACTGTGCCAAGGAGCGTAATATTCCCATCAGAGTCGGCGTAAATTCCGGATCTCTTGAGAAGAATCTCGTCGAAAAATACGGCGGTGTTACAGCGGAAGGCATTTGTGAAAGTGCCCTGGACAAAGTAAAACTCATCGAAGATATGGGCTATGACAATCTTGTTATCAGCATCAAATCTTCGGATGTAATGATGTGTGTAAAGGCTCATGAAGTTCTTGCGGGAAAGACTCCTTATCCCCTTCATGTAGGTATCACCGAATCCGGAACCGTAAGAAGCGGAAGCATCAAATCATCCGTAGGACTCGGACTCATTCTCGGTCAGGGTATAGGAGATACTATAAGAGTTTCACTTACGGGGGATCCCTGCGAGGAGATAACCGCAGCAAGGCTTATACTTAAGACTCTGGGCCTCAGAAAGGGCGGTATCGACGTTGTTTCCTGCCCTACATGCGGAAGAACGAATATCGATCTTATTTCCCTTGCTCAGCAGGTTGAAAAGATAGCGGAGACCTATCCCTTGGACATTAAACTTGCCGTTATGGGATGTGCCGTAAACGGCCCCGGAGAAGCAAGAGAAGCAGATCTCGGAGTTGCCGGCGGAATCGGTGAAGGTCTTCTTATGAAGCATGGCGAGATCATCAGAAAAGTCCCTGAAGACAAGCTTCTCGAGGCTCTTAAGGAAGAACTTGATAATTGGGGTAAATAATAAATGTAGAAAATGATGTCGCATTTTTGTGACATCATTTTTGATTATTTGTGATAAGATTTTTATGGTCGTTTTGACCGACAACATTTATGTGTACCTGTTCGGGAAGGCGAGAGCGCCACGGCAGGACCTCTTCGAAAGGAATTGAATATGAGCTTTATATTTAAGGATGCTTTTCCGAACCTTAAGCTTAAGAACAAGGCTTCGCTTTTATTGGAAGACACCACCGTAACCAAGGTCACGGTGCCTAAAAATCATGAATTCTTTAACGTCTATATCGAAAGTGATCATATAATCACCAAAGATATCATTCGCGAACTCGAACGCGAGATCACGAATCAGGTTATAAATAATCCCAGGACCAAGGTCAGGGTTTTTGAAACCTTCAATATTCCTTCCGCACCCACACTTCAAAAAGTATATGAAGAATACGTTGATTCCGCTCTTGTGGAGATAGAGGAAAACAGTATTCTTTTCTTTAATATGATAAGGACCGCAAAGGTCAGCTTTGAGTCCCCCGATAAGATGATCATCTCGCTTGGTGACATCCCCGTTTATCATGCAAAATCCCAGGAATTCCTGGACCTTCTTAATGATATTTATATCAAAAGATTTGGCACTAACGGCTCCATAGAATTTACTTATCATGAAGTAAAAATTGAACAGCAGGGCGACGATGCGGCATTTTT
Organism: Lachnospiraceae bacterium; assembly: GCA_016291475.1. Next base: position 39,354 of record JAEEXJ010000007.1, read on the forward strand.
GCAGATAGTAAAAAATGCCACTCAGAATGCCTACAGGACCGAAGAAAAATTCCTCGGTGCCACCGAAAGTTCCGATAAAAAAGAAAACAAAAAGTCCGAGGATTCGTCCGCTCAGCAGGCTGAAAAGCCCAAGGAAGCAACTCCCGAACAGCCTAAAGCCCAGTCTTCGGGCGGCGGTTTCAAGGGCGGATATTCCGGCGGAGACGGCGGTTTCAGAAGGAATTCCTTCAGAAGAGAAATGCCCAAGATGAACGATCCCAATGCCATCTACGGTTCTGTTTTCCCGGATGAGAAGACTGTTCCTCTTAACGAGCTCAATGAAGGAATGGGAACCGTATCCGTAAAGGGTATGGTATTTTCCATCAAAGCCATTGATATCAAAGAAGGCAGATCCATCATCTCATTTAACATCGCGGATTTTACCGATGCGATCAGCTGCAGGATCTATGTTGATACCGCAGAATCCGCAACAATGCAGGAAAAACTCGATCCCGGAACATTCATCCGACTCACCGGTTTCATATCCGTAAGTAACGGTAAATTCGACCGCGGAGATCTTACGATAGGTAATGTTAAGGGTATTGTAAAGATCGATGATTTCAGAACATCACGCAAGGACACTTCCTCCAAAAAGAGAGTGGAGCTTCGTTGTCATACCAAGATGAGCGATATGGACGGCGTATCCGAGACCAAGGATATCGTTAAGCGCGCATTCAAATGGGGACACAGAGCCGTTGCTCTTACCGACAACGGTGTAGTTCAGGGATTTACCGATGCCGGACATGTCTGGGATGACATGTGGGGCGGCAAGAAGGGAGAGAAGGCAAAGCGTATTGCTGAGGGTGATCCCAATCCCGACAGACAGGACTTTTTCAAGATCCTTTACGGCGTTGATGCGTACCTTGTAGATGACCTTCATAAGATAGTTACGGGTAATGATAACCTGCCTCTGATGAACAACGATTATGTTGTTTACGATATAGAGACTACAGGTCTTTCGCCCGTTAAGAACAAGATAATAGAGTTCGGTGCGGTTAAGGTTTCAAACGGTAAGATAGTGGACCGTTTATCCAAGTTTGTTAACCCTGAAGAACCCATTCCGTATGAGATCACAAAGCTTACTTCGATCACTGATGACGATGTAAAAGATGCGGATCCCATATCCGTTGTAATGCGCGAATTTATCAGCTTTTGCGAAGGCTGTGTATGGGTTGCGCACAATGCCGAATTCGACGTTAACTTCGTTAAGCAAAAGTGCAGAGAACTGGGAACTCCTCAGGATCCCGTCTATATCGATACACTTCCCCTTTCGAGAGTACAGCTCCCCGGTCACTCGAAGTTTACCCTTGATGCCGTAGCCAAAGCTCTCGGAGTAGATCTCGGCCATCACCACAGAGCGGTAGATGATGCTGAGTGTACCGCAGGTATCTTTATCAAGATGCTTGAACAGCTTGAAGCTGAGGGTATGCAGACTCTTGCAGATATTAATAGGAAGGGATCTTCCAGTACTTCGGCAATTTCCAAGTTAAGACCCAGCCGCTGTACTATTTTTGCAAAGAATGAGCTCGGAAGGATACATCTGTATCATCTGATCTCGGAGTCCCATATTACCTATTTCAACAGATTCCCCAAGATTCCCAAATCCCTTGTCGAAAAGTACAGGGAAGGCCTTATCGTCGGCAGCGGTAACTACAGGGGAGAGCTGATGGATGCTCTTCTTGAAGGCCATACCGATGAACAGATTTCGAATATAGTTAATTTCTATGACTACCTTGAGGTTCAGCCACCCGCAGTCATGGAATTCATGGTTGAGGATAATCATTTTGAGACGGTCTCATCGGTTGATGATATCAAGGATATGATCAGGAATGTGATCGACCTCGGTAAGGAATTCAACAAGCCCGTAGTCGCTACGGGTGACGTATATTTCCTTGATCCGGATGACGGACTTTACAGGGATGTCATCTATGATTCAAAGAGTGAGAACCGTGACAGGATCCTTCCCGCAACGCCTCCTCAGTACTTCAGAACAACCGAAGAAATGCTGGAAGATTTCTCCTTTCTGGGAAGCCAGAAAGCGGAAGAGATCGTTATAACAAATACCAATATGATCGCGGATATGTGCGAGACCATCTCGCCCGTAAGACCCGACAAGTGTCCTCCCGTCATTCCCGATTCGGATAAGCTTCTTACCGATATCTGCTACAACAGGGCACATGAGATCTATGGTCCCGAACTTCCTCCCATCGTTACGGAAAGACTCGAAAGAGAGCTCAAATCCATTATCACGAACGGATTCGCGGTTATGTACATCATCGCTCAGAAGCTCGTTTGGAAATCGGTTGAAGACGGATACCTGGTAGGATCCAGAGGATCCGTAGGTAGTTCGTTTGTCGCAACAATGGCAGGTATCACCGAGGTTAATCCCCTGGTACCGCATTATTACTGTGCAAAATGCCACTTCTATGATTTTGATTCGGAAGAGGTTAAGAAGTTCCGCGGAAAAGCGGGAGTGGATATGCCCGACAGGGTATGTCCCGTTTGCGGTGAGAATCTTTGTAAGGAAGGTTTTGATATTCCTTTCGAAACATTCCTCGGATTCAAAGGAAACAAGGAGCCCGATATCGACCTTAACTTCTCCGGTGAGTATCAGTCCAAGGCACATAAATATACGGAAGTAATTTTCGGTACCGGTCAGACATTCAGAGCAGGTACCGTAGGTACCGTTGCCGAAAAAACCGCATTCGGTTTTATCAAAAAGTTTTATGAAAAACGTGGTATAAGAAGACGTAATGCGGAAGTCGAATTCCTCCAGAAGGGATGCGAGGGCGTTAAGCGTTCAACCGGTCAGCATCCCGGCGGAATCGTAGTTCTTCCCAACGGCGAGGATATTAACACATTCACTCCCGTTCAGCACCCCGCCAACGATATGACGACCGATACGATAACGACTCATTTCGATTACCATTCGATCGACCATAACCTGCTCAAACTCGACATACTCGGACACGATGATCCTACCATGATAAGAATGCTTCAGGATCTCATCGGCTTCGATCCCATTAAGGATATTCCCCTTGACGGACAGGATGTCATGAGTCTTTTCTGGGGAACCGAAGCCCTCGGAATCACCCCGGATGATATCGGTGGATGTAAGCTGGGATGTCTTGGTATCCCCGAGTTCGGAACAGACTTTGCTATTAACCTGGTATTACAGGCAAAGCCCAAGATGTTCTCTGACCTTGTCAGAATATCCGGTCTTTCACACGGAACCAACGTATGGCAGAATAATGCGGAAGTTCTGATCTCCAACGGAACCGCGGACATTTCGACTGCCATCTGTACACGAGACGATATCATGACCTATCTCATAGGTAAGGGTGTCGAATCCGAGGAATCCTTCAATATCATGGAGGCTGTACGTAAAGGTAAAGTTGCAGGAAGCCGAAATGCACAGGGCGAAATCACATTCAAGGACTGGCCCGAGTGGAAAGCGGACATGGTTAATTGCGGAGTTCCCGACTGGTATATCTGGTCTGCGGAACGTATCGAGTACATGTTCCCGAGAGCGCACGCTGCCGCATACGTTATGATGGCGTGGCGTATCGCATATTGTAAGGTGCATTACCCTCTTCAGTATTACGCTGCCTATTATTCGATAAGAGCAAAGGCTTTCAACTATGAGCTTATGTGCAGGGGGAAAGCGGCTCTCGAGGATGAACTTACCAAGCTGAAAAAGAAAAAAGAACTTTCCGAAAAAGATAAGAACGCGGAGAAACTTTCCAATACCGAAGTCGATCAGATGTCGGATATGAGAATAGTACAGGAGATGCATGCAAGAGGATTTGAATTCATGCCCATCGATCTTGCTCTTGTTAAAGCAAACCAGTTCCAGGTTATCGACGGAAAGATCATGCCCGCACTTACCAGTATTACCGGCCTTGGTGCATCCGTTGCCGAGGCGATAGCATTCGAAGGCAAGAGAGGACCGTTCTTAAGCTGTCAGGATTTCAGGGACAGAACAAGGGCTTCCGGAACCATTACGGACAAGCTCAAAGAACTGGGAATTCTCGGTGATATTCCCGAGTCTAACCAGATGAGTATTTTCGATATGTTCGGTGCTTAAAAAATTGTTTTAAAATTTCTGAAATTTCTTGTTGCATTTTATTTGTTTGTATTGTAATATAAGCAAGTCGCACGGAAAAAGCGACTTGCAAATGGCTGGTTGGTCAAGCGGTTAAGACGCCGCCCTCTCACGGCGGAAACAGGGGTTCGATTCCCCTACCAGCTGCTCAAAAGTCGAGGCAATAAGCCTCGACTTTTTTGTTGCCTGAAACTGATCATGAGCAGAAAATTATAAATGGGTTTATGCCTTTGTTTAAGGCTTTTAATGTGGCAGGAAGAAACGGCTTCCATAACCCCATATTTGCTTTTTTATTTTTTTTGTTGTATATATCTTAACGTTTGGTTTTAGTAGCAAAAAAATCCGAAGGAGACATTCATGGCAAAAAATCTCGTAATAGTGGAGTCACCTGCGAAGGTAAAGACCATAAAGAAGTTTCTCGGTTCAGGATATGAAGTAACCGCATCCCAGGGACATGTAAGGGATCTTCCCAAGAGTTCCATGGGCGTGGATATTGATAATGATTTCGAGCCTAAATACATTACTATAAGAGGAAAGGGCGAAATCCTTGCTTCCCTTAGAAAGGAAGTCAAGAAAGCGGATAACATCTATCTCGCAACCGACCCTGACCGCGAAGGAGAGGCAATCAGCTGGCATCTCCAGGCTGCACTTGCTCTCGAAAATAAAAAATGTTACAGGATCACCTTTAACGAGATCACCAAGAACGCAGTTAAAGAATCACTTAAGCATCCCAGAGAGATCGATATGAACCTGGTTGATGCACAGCAGGCAAGACGTGTCATTGACCGTATTGTCGGTTACAGCATATCCCCCGTTATGTGGGCAAAGGTTAAACGCGGACTTTCTGCGGGACGTGTCCAGTCTGCAGCTCTTCACATGGTATGTGACAGAGAGGCGGAGATCGACGCATTCATTCCCGAAGAATACTGGACGCTCGATGCGATCCTCAACGTAAAGGGAGAAAAGAAACCTCTTACCGCCAAATACTATGGAACAGGTTCCGATAAAGCCAAGCTTTCATCCAAGGCTGATGTTGATAAGATCATAAAGTCGGTTGAGAAAGAAAAGTTTGTAGTAAACGATGTGACCAAGGGAACCAGACAGAAGAAAGCTCCCCTTCCTTTTACTACTTCCACGCTTCAGCAGGAAGCGGGCAAGAGCCTTAATTTCTCAACTTCCAAGACTATGAGTGTTGCACAGCAGCTCTACGAAGGAATCGAGATCAAGGGAGAGGGCACAGTAGGTATTATCACTTACCTGAGAACCGATTCCACCAGAGTTTCCGACGAAGCAATGACTCAGGCGGAGAACTATCTTAAAGAGAATTTTTCCGCAGAATATGCAGCAGGAAAGAATGCTTCCGAAGGAACTGGCAAAAGAATACAGGATGCACACGAAGCTATCAGACCGACTCTTCTTACCAGAGAGCCCGAGTCCATCAAGAGCCAGCTTTCAAGAGACCAGTACAGACTCTATAAGCTTATCTGGCAGAGGTTCCTTGCAAGCTGCATGACTCCTGCGGTTTATGAGACTCTTTCAATCAAGATCGGTGCCGGAGAGCATGTTTTTACAGTTGCTTCAAGCCGTCTTGTATTCGACGGATACAGAAAAGTATATGTTCAGTCGGATGATGCTGAGGACGAAAAGAGCCTTGATCAGGCCGTTACCGAAAGTTCGGAACTTAAGTTAAACACTCTTGATCCCAAGCAGCACTTCACTCAGCCTCCCGCACACTATACCGAGAGTTCGCTGGTAAGAGCTCTTGAAGAGCAGGGCATAGGACGCCCCAGTACTTACGCACCCACCATCACTACTCTTATCAAGAGAAGATATATAACCAAGGAACAGAAGAACCTTTACGTCACCGACATCGGTCATGCGGTTGACGAGCTCATGGGGCAGGCATTTCCCCAGATCGTAGATGCCAAGTTTACCGCCAACATCGAAAGCCTTCTCGACGGAGTTGAAGAGGGTGATGTTAAGTGGAAGACTATCATCAGGAATTTTTATCCCGATCTTAAGGAATCCGTTGATGTTGCAAATGCTGAGCTTGAAAAGGTTGAGATCCGCGATGAGGAATCCGATGAGGTCTGCGAAAAGTGCGGTCGCAAGATGGTCATTAAATACGGCCCCAGCGGTAAGTTCCTCGCATGTCCCGGTTATCCCGATTGCAAGAATACCAAGCCTTATTATGAGAAGACAGGTATCGCATGTCCTTCATGCGGTAACGAAGTTGTTATCAAGATCACACGTAAAGGCAGAAAATATTACGGTTGTCTCGGTTATCCGGATTGTGAATTCATGAGCTGGGATAAGCCTGCCGGGAAGATGTGCCCCAAGTGCGGTAAATACATGGTTACCAAGGGCAAGAAGAATGTATGCTCCGATAAGGAATGCGGATATTCGGAGAATGCCGAACAGACCGAAGAATAAATTTTGACATAAATTTAACTAATTATTACAAAGATTGAGATATTTTTGTAAAATATCTGAAAATTTGCATTGAAATACCTGATTTTATCTGATATCATTTCTCCGTAGGGCAATTGTTTATGTTGCGAGGGATCTATATGAGTAGTGTACAGCTTCTTGATAAAACCAGGAAAATTGGAAGACTGCTTCACAACAACAATTCCAGTAAAGTGGTCTTCAACGATATCTGTCAGGTAATGAGAGATATCCTTTCTTCGAGTGTTATCGTTATCAGCCGTAAGGGTAAGCTTCTCGGGCGCGGTATTCTTCCCGATGAAGATCCCATCACCGAACTGATAGGCGGAGAAGTAGGTGAGTTCATTGATAAGATGCTCAACGAGAGACTTCTTTCCGTGCTTTCCACCAAGGAGAATGTCAATCTTGACACACTCGGCTTTGAAAAGACTGACACCAAAGTCTACAAGGCTATCGTGACTCCCATAGAGATCGCGGGTGAGCGTCTGGGTACTCTTTTTGTATATCGTATGGATAAAGAGTATGATATCGACGACATCATTCTCCTCGAGTACGGCACAACCGTCGTAGGACTTGAAATGCTGAGGTCCGTGAGCGAAGAAAGTGCGGAAGAGAGCAGAAAGATCGCAGTCGTTAAATCGGCTATCAGTACTCTTTCTTTTTCCGAGATGGAAGCGATCGTCCATATATTCGACGAGCTTGAGGGTGATGAGGGAATACTGGTTGCAAGTAAGATTGCTGACAGAGTAGGCATCACCAGAAGCGTAATAGTAAACGCGCTCAGGAAGTTTGAAAGTGCCGGCATAATAGAGTCGAGATCATCCGGTATGAAGGGAACTTACATCAAGATCCTTAATGAGTATGTTTTCGATGAGATCGAATCCATGAGGATATCCCAGGGTATCAGATAGTGGTTGAAATGCTTATCTGTGCCGTGGTATAATGCTTTCTAAGGAAAAGATTATTTAAGATTATAGGAGTGATTTATAAAAGGATTTGCTTTCGGGCAGGTCCTTTTTGTTTTACCCGGATCTGTTTATAGCGCATGTTATATATCTACACCATATTTAGTGGGTGATCCGTCTTTTGCTAAAAATATATTGTGTTTTCAGCTGATTTAAGTATAATTAATAGTTGGTGAGGTATCATAAAAAAGGAGCATTTATGATTAATACAAGTGCATTTGATTATATCAATGTTCTCGACAAGGCGGCAGATGCTTCCTGGCTTCGTGACCAGTGCATTGCCAATAATATCGCAAATGTTGATACTCCCGGTTATAAAAGACAGGATGTTGATTTTGAATCCGTTCTCGAAAAAGAGCTCGGATACAGAAGATTCGAATCCATGGATGAGAAGGTTGCTAATCTCAAGCTCAGAAGACTGAACGTCGGAGCTTATACGGACGCGGCTTCTTATTCATACAGAACAGATAAGAATAATGTTGATATCGAGAACGAGAATGTTCTTCTTGCTCAGAATCAGCTTAAATATCAGGGCCTTATGAAGGCTCTTACCTCAGAGTTTTCCAACCTGAAGAAAGTCATGAAGTGATGAAAGGAGTTTGCCATGGGAATGTTTACGGCTTTTGATATAAGTGCATCCGGCCTTACCGCCCAGCGTTACAGAATGGATATCATATCCCAGAACGTAGCCAATGCCAATACGACCCGAACCGAAAATGGCGATCCTTATGTCAGAAAAGTAGTTTATTTTGAGGAGAAGGGAGTTCGCGGAAGCGACACCTTCAGTCATGTACTCAATTCGGTCAGCAAGAATTATGCAGGAAAGGGTGTTAAGGTTGCCAAGGTTCTTGAGGATAAGAAGACTCCTCAGAACATGGTCTATGATCCTTCGCATCCCGATGCCGATGAGAACGGATATGTAATGTATCCCAATGTAAATATCATTACCGAGATGACCAATCTTATCGATGCCAGCCGTTCATACGAGGCTAACGCTACCGCATTTGATGCTGCAAAGTCCATGGCTCAGCAGGGACTGCAGATCGGATCCGGAACCTGATAAGAACCCTAGGAGAATAAATGAATCCATCAATTGTGCATGAATTGACCGGCGCCGGTGATTACAGAAAGATCGGCGGAGCTACCGGTGTCAGATCCATAGAGGGAGAATCACCGGACGGTACTCTTTTTTCGTCCGTATTTAACAGTGCGGTTGAAGGCATCAAGACTACGAATGCATATCTGTCCGATGCAGAGAATCAGGAGATCCTGTTTGCACTCGGCCAGTCCGATTCGACCCACGATCTTACGATTGCTCTTCAAAAAGCGGAGACTGCTTTGCAATATACCATTGCAATAAGGGACAAACTTCTCGAAGCGTACAAAGAGCTTATGCAGATCCAGATTTAATTGTTTTGATCCTGCTTGCAGGGATTGGCGACGAAAATTATTTTCGGAGGCGGGGATAAATGCCTGAGAGATTAAAGGAATTATTGAACAGGATTAAAGAATGGTGGAATAAGTTCACCTCAAGACAGAAAGGCATTATTGTTGGCCTTGCTGTCTTTTCTGTTGCTGTATTTGCTCTTATAGTCTTCTTTGTTTCGAGACCCAAGTACAGAGTACTTATCACCGCAACTTCTACCAAGGAAGCATCCGAGATCATTGCAATACTGGATGAGAACTCCATTGCACACACCGAATCTCAGGATGCTCTGACCATCAGTGTTGAGACCAATCAGTACACCGCTGCGGAGCTTGCCCTCGGTTCTTCCGGATTTGTTCCGGATGAGTACACTCTTGAAGAAGCGCTAAGCAGCTCGCTTTCAACAACTACTTCCGATAAGGCCAAGTTTTATCAGCTCTATATGGAGAACAAGCTCAAGGGCGTTATTCTGGCTATCGAAGGCGTCGATGACTGTAAGGTCAATCTGAATATCCCCGAAGATACCGGAACTCTTATATCGAATGAAGAAGAGGCATCCGCGTATATCCAGATCGAACATGACGGAAGCTTTACCACCGCCAAGGCGGCAAATCTTGCCAAGTGTATCCAGACTTTCTTAAGAAACAGCAATACCGCCAATATCACTATCCTTGATTCCGACGGAACACTTCTTTTCGCCGGAGGAGATGATTATTCATCATCGGGTATTGCAAATTCCATGCAGGAACTCAGAAATCAGGCTGAGGCTATGATAGCCAATCAGGTCAAGAAAGTTCTTCTCGGAACTCCCAATTACAACAATGTTGAAGTTACCAGCCATCTCGACATGGATTATTCCAATTACGAGAAGACTGTCAAAGAATATTATGCAAATTCCGACCGTACGGAAGGAATGCTTTCCCATGAAGAGACTTATGAGTCTTCTTCCGAGAACGGTGTCGGAGGAATTCCCGGAACCGATTCCAATGGTGAAGGAACAACTTACGTTACCAGCGATTACGGCAATAGTTCATCTTCGTCCGCCGAAACCGAGAAAGACTATCTTCCCAACGAATCGTCGGAGTATAAAGTTACACCCGCAGGTGCGATCAATTACAACAATTCATCCATGTCCATTGCGGCTATCACTTACAAAGAGATCCGTGAGGAAGAGGTAGAGGCACAGGGACTTCTCGACGGAACTACATGGGAAGAGTATAAGATAGCAAATTCCGCAGACCGTAAGCTTGAAGTAGACGAAGACCTTTATGCCGTTGCGGCAAATGCTACCGGCATCCCTGCCTCCAATATTACGATCGTTGCATATGAATCTCCGATATTCTATGACAAGGAAAGTCTTCAGATCAGCTGGACCACGGTTCTGTCCGCGTTCCTTATCATTCTGATCCTCGGACTCCTGGCATTTGTCATCTTAAGGAGCATGGGTTCCAAGAAAGAAGAACAGGAAACCACTCCCGAGCTTTCCGTCGAAGACCTTCTCCAGTCCAGCCCCGAGCCTCAGCTTGAAGACATCGATGTAGAGAATAAGTCCGAGACCAGAAAGATGATCGAAAAGTTTGTTGATGAAAATCCCGAAGCGGCGGCAGCACTTCTTCGTAACTGGCTGACCGACGACTGGGGTTGATCATAGGAGATAGATAAATGGCGTTCGGCTCATCACAAAATGAAATAAGCGGTCTTCAAAAAGCCGCAATACTTCTTATCACTCTGGGTCCTGAGAGAAGTGCCGGTATATTCAAGCACCTCAAGGAAGAAGAGATCGAAGAGCTTACGCTTGAGATCGCCAATACCAGAACAGTAGGTCCCGAAGTCAAGGAAGCTGTTCTCGAAGAATTCTACGGAGTATGTCTTGCACAGCAGTACATCGCAGAGGGCGGTATCGGATATGCAAGAGAACTCCTTGAAAAATCCCTCGGAAGCGAAAAGGCGATGGATGTCATCGGCAGACTCACTGCATCACTTCAGGTCAAGCCTTTCGAATTTGTACGTAAGACCGATGCGTCACAGCTTATTAACTTCATTCAGGATGAGCATCCTCAGACCATTGCTCTGATACTGTCATATCTGGCTCCTCAGCAGGCGGCACAGATCATATCGGGACTTGCTCCCGACAGACAGGCTGATGTTGCACGAAGGATCGCGGTAATGGACAGAACCAGCCCCGATGTTATCAAAGAAGTCGAATCGATACTCGAGCAGAAGCTTGCTTCCCTTGTAAATCAGGATTACACCATCATCGGCGGTGTCGACTCTGTTGTTGAAATACTTAACTCTGTTGACCGCGGTACCGAAAAACACATCATGGAATCTCTCGAGATCGAAGAGCCCGAACTTGCGGACGAGATCAGAAAGAAGATGTTCGTATTCGAAGATATCCTGCTGCTTGATGACAGATCGATCCAGAGAGTTCTTCGTGACGTTGATAATAACGATCTGGGTATTGCACTTAAGGCGGCCAATGAACAGGTACAGAATGCAGTATTCAATAACCTGTCCAAGCGTCTTGCTACGATGATCAAGGAAGATATGGAATTCATGGGTCCTGTCCGTATGAAGGATGTTGAAGAAGCTCAGCAGAAGATTGTTAATATTATCCGTAAACTGGAAGATTCCGGCGAGATCGTAATCTCCAGAGGCGGTGGAGACGAGATAG
>JAEEXJ010000167.1 GCA_016291475.1 Lachnospiraceae bacterium
ATCCATTTTGTTTTTGCCTGAATTCTTTTGTTATTGTAGTAATCTATATATTCTGCAACAGCTTTTGAGAACTCTTCGAAAGAAGTGTATTCCTTCTCATAGCCATAATACATCTCATTTTTCAATCTCCCAAAGAATGTCTCCATAATACAATTATCATAGCAGTTACCTTTTCGTGACATGGATTGTATAATGCCATGTTCTTTTAGAGCGTTTCTATAATTAGCATGTTGATACTGCCAGCCTTGATCAGAATGGAATATAAGGCCTTCAACTGAAGGGAACTTATCAAAAGCTCTACTTAGCATTCTTCCTATCTGTTCCAGATTTGGATTCATCGATAAATCGTATGAGATGATTTCATTTGTATTCATATCAAGTATGGGAGATATATAGCACTTTCCCCATGAAAAATTAAACTGGGATACATCCGTCGTCCATTTTTGTAATGGCGCAGTTGTGCTAAAATCTCTATTTATTATGTTATCAGCGATCTTGCCTACTTCACCCTTATATGAATGGTATTTCTCCTTTGGACGTTTTCCTACTAATCCAGCTTCATGCATAAGGCGTTGAACACGTTTATGATTGATTTTGTATCCACGATTTTCCAACTCATGATGGACTCGCCTTACACCATACCTGCGTTTGTTAGACTCATAAACGCTTTTTATTTCTTCCAGTATTTCTTGATTGCGTTCAGCTACTAGGTCGTTCTTACTGATCTCAAAATAGTAAGTTGACCTAGCTATATGCATAGCTTTAAGAAGATACTTTAATTGGTATCCTTCTTCCCGGAGTTCTTTGATGATTGCTGCTTTTTCGCCTTGAGTCGCGCAGCTTCCTTTTCTTCTCTCAAGGCGATCTCTTTTTTTATTACTTCGATTTCAGCTTTCATGTATTCATTTTCAGCTCTTAATCGGATCAATTCTTCGTACTCAGATTCATTAGGTTTTGGAGGCTTTCTCGTTCCTATTTTTTTCATATCAAAGTCCTTTGGCTTACGACCTCTCTGTTTTGGTATAAGACCATTGTAACCATAAATCTTATAATTGCGAACCCATTGATTAAGTTGACTATAAGTGACACCGGAAGAATAAGCCACAGATTTAAGAGATGATCCAGCCAAAACACGTGCAACTAAGTTATAGCGATCTTCTGATGTCCACACCTTATTCTGCTCCTTATGTCTTAGAGCTTCAATGCCACAAGATTCTGCGATTCTGACCCATTTGCGTATTTCGTCATGCATTTGCTTATTACTAATTCCATTAGGTGTACTCGGATATTCACCTCGATAATACAATTCCACGCATTTTCTTTTAAATTCAAAACTATAGTGCATAAAAAACCCTCCTTCCTAGTTGTCTAGGAAAGAGGGTACATATCAGATGTGGAGGATCTTAAAGGAGAAGGAAAGACGGATCTTTACAGGATATTAAAGGACAAGGGAATACGCAATACCATATCCGGCGCACTGGAAGCCAACGGCAGATATATAGGAATATGCGGTGTTGAAAACATAATCTCCGATATGAACTACAATGATATATCTGAGATCATACGCCTGCTTTCGTACTTCTTCGGCCAGCTTATTTTACAGAGAGACAATAACAGAAAACTGATAGGATACGGATACAGCGATCTTATGACCGGAGTGGGAAACAGAAGGGCTTTTGAAAGATTTGAAAAGTATGATCTTGATAAGGATGATACATACGGTTATATCATGTGTGATATAAACGGACTTAAAAAAGTCAATGACAATATGGGTCATGAAGCCGGGGATGATCTGATAAAAGGTGTGTGCGAGAGTCTTGCAAATGTCTTCGGAAAAGAACATGTATACAGGATGGGCGGGGACGAATTTGTTGCATTTTCGTTTGCGGAAAATGAAGACAGATTGAAAGAGCAGATAGAAGAAGCCAAGAACCGGATAGAGACGGGAGATCGCAGTGCTTCGATCGGTTATGTTTTCTGTGAAAACGGAAACATTGCCTATGAAGAGGTCAAGGTTAATGCGGATAAGCATATGTATCATGAAAAGCAGCTCTTCTATCAGGGGAAGAATGAGAGAAGAAAACTGAGAAATGACTGATGAACATTGTGTGAATTTTGGTACAATTTACTGTTCAATAGTCTAAACATGATGCTATAATCGAAGAGTGAATAATTTCACGATAAGAACAATCATATTCATGAAAGAGGTTTCAGATGGGGAAATATTATCAGCCGGAGATTGAGACTGCATCCAGAGATCAGATCATAGAACTCCAAAACGAAAAGATCGTTAAACAGGTAAAGCATGTTTACGAGAACGTAGCATATTACAGAGAACTCATGGACGAGAAAGGTGTTAAGCCCGAGGATATCAAGAGCATAGATGATATCAAAAAACTTCCGTTCCTTTCAAAGTCTGATCTCAGGGATGCTTATCCATACGGATTACTGGGAGCAGATCTTAAGGACTGTGTCAGGATCCATTCTACAAGCGGTACCACGGGAAGAAGAGTTGTTGCATTTTACACGCAGCATGATGTGGATCTTTGGGAGGAGTGCTGCGCAAGAGCTA
>JAEEXJ010000008.1 GCA_016291475.1 Lachnospiraceae bacterium
GTCCTTTTTTAGATTTTGAGGTAATATATGTACTGTGACAAGGCCCGCGTTATCTTAAAGAGCGGTAAGGGCGGAGACGGACATGTCTCATTCAGAAGAGAAAAATACGTGACAAACGGTGGCCCCGACGGCGGAGACGGTGGAAGAGGCGGCGATGTCATTTTAAAGGTCGATAAGGGACTCAATACTCTTATCGATTTCAGAAATATACGCAAATATGCTGCAGGCAACGGTGAAAACGGCGGAAAGAAGAACTGCCGCGGCAAGGACGGAGAAGACATCATTCTCAAGGTTCCTGAGGGCACTGTTGTAAGGGAAGCCGAAAGCGGACAGGTCATCATCGATATGTCCGGTGACTGCATGGAATATACCATCCTCAAAGGCGGAAAAGGAGGACTCGGAAACCAGCATTTCGCCACATCAACAATGCAGGCTCCCAAGTATGCCCAGCCCGGACAGCCCGCACTTGAACTTGAGACCATCTTCGAACTTAAGATAGTTGCCGATGTAGGTCTTGTAGGATTCCCCAATGCAGGTAAGTCATCCCTTCTTGCGGCATGTACCAATGCACGTCCCAAGATCGCAGGATATCAGTTCACTACACTTCAGCCCAATCTCGGTGTTGTTGATCTCGGCGGAGACGGATTTGTAATAAGTGATATTCCGGGACTTATCGAAGGCGCTTCAGACGGACTCGGACTCGGCCATGAGTTCCTCAGACATGTTGAGAGAACCAAGGTTCTCATCCATGTCGTTGATGCGGCCGGTACCGAAGGTAGGGATCCCGTTGAGGATATCAGACTCATCAATTCCGAACTTGAAAAGTATAATCCCGATCTTTTAAAGAAACCCCAGATCATCGCTGCGAATAAGTCGGATCTGTTCGCATCATACGAAGGAGCAGAGGATAACATCAAAGCTCTCAAGGATGCATTTGAACCGGAAGGCCTTAAGATATATACGATCTCCGCTGCTACGGGAGACGGAATAAAGGAACTTCTCAGAGCGGCATTCGAACTTCTTAAGACACTTCCCGAAGAGCAGATAGTCTTCGAACAGGAATACGATCCCGAGATCAACCTTAAGATAACCGAAGAGCCTTACACCGTTTACTTTGATGATGAGGAAGATGAGTACGTTATCGAAGGTCCCAGGATCGAGAAGATGCTCGGTTATACCAATCTTGATTCCGAAAAGGGTTTTGCATTCTTCCAGAGATTCCTCAAGGATAACGGAATGCTTGAACAGCTCGAGGACCTCGGCATCAAGGACGGAGATACCGTAAGACTTTACGGTCATTCATTTGAATATTACAAATAAAGGTTAAGATATGGAACTTACAAGCAAACAAAGAGCATATTTAAAAGGTCTTGCAATGGACATCGATCCCGCGTTCAATCTCGGAAAAGCATCCGTAACTCCCGAGACGATTGCGGCACTTGATGAGTTCTTCGCAAAGAATGAGCTTCTCAAGATCTCGGTTCTCAAGAACTGTGAGGACGATGCCAAGTCACTTGCGGAGATTGTTGCAGGCAGAACAAGATCGACCGTAGTTCAGGTCATCGGACGCAAGATCGTTCTTTACAAGCCCAACAAGGACAAGCCTAAGATCGAGCTTCCCAAGGCATCTAAGAAAGCATGAAAAAAGAGATCATCAATTTCAGAAAAGCTCTTGAGAAAGATCTCGACCAGCAGAGGTTTGAGCATTCACTCGGTGTCGAATATACATCTGCATGCCTTGCCATCGTTTACGGAGCTGACATTACCGATGCGAGAGTTGCCGGTCTTCTTCACGACTGTGCCAAGTGCATTCCGCACACTGATCAGATCAAGATCATGGAGAAAGCAGGACAGCCTCCGCTTCAGGAAGAATACGATGATCAGTCGCTTCTTCATGCAAAATGCGGAGCGATAGTCGCAAGGGATAAGTACGGTATCGAGGATGAGAACATTCTTAATGCGATAAGATTCCATACCGTCGGACGTCCGAATATGACTCTTCTCGAGAAGATAGTTTATATCGCGGATTTTCTTGAGCCTAACAGAAAAGACCTCGAGATCATGGAAAGCGTACGACATGCCGCGTTCATCGATCTTGACCAGACACTTCTCTGGATCATGGAAGGCGTATTATCTTATGTGAAAAAGAAAGGCATGGTTCCTGCTCCTTCGGGACTTGCCGCTTACGAATATTACAAGAATCAGATCAAGGTTGACGAAGCCTTGAGAAATTGGAGGAAAGACTGATTGGCTGACAATATATCCAAAGAAATAAGAGCGGTAATCGATGCAATGGAAGATAAGAAGGGACTTGATATCACCGTCCTTGATCTTTCATCCGTATCCGATATTACCGATCATTTTATAATCTGTTCCGGAACCAACCGTTCCCAGATCCAGGCACTTTCTGACGGTGTCGAGGAAGCTCTCGCAAAGAAGGGGCTTTTTCATAAGGGCATCGAAGGCTATGATACCGCAAACTGGATACTTCTTGATTACGGTGATTTCGTGGTTCACGTATTTGATAAGGATTCAAGATCCATGTACGATCTTGAAAGAGTATGGGGCGACGCCGGAAAAGTTGAGATCTGAATCAAACGGGAATCGTACTACGATTCCCGATTATTTTGTGATATGAAAAAAGGAATTATCTTTGATATGGACGGAACCGTCTGGGACTCTTCGGAAAATGTCGCAAAGTCCTGGACTGTAAAGATCCATGAAGCAGGCTATACTGACAAGTTTATAACCCGTGACGATATCAAGAATGTCATGGGAAAGACCATGGATGTCATTGCGGACATTCTCTTTCCTTTTACCGAAAAAGGACCGGAGAGGGATAAGCTTCGCTTTGCATGCCAGGAATATGAAGTTGCTTATCTTCGTGAATACGGAGGTCTTATGTATGACGGGATAACCGATACCTGGCGTAAGCTTAAGGAAATGGGTTATCACAATTACATCGTAAGCAACTGCCAGGCGGGGTATATCGAATGTTTCCTCGATCATTACAGGATCCCTTACGGAAAAGAAGACGATCTTATAGAGGACATCGAGTGCTACGGAAATAACCTTCTTCAAAAGGATGAGAATATCAAGCTTCTTGCCGAGCGTAACGAACTTACAGATGCATGTTATGTCGGTGATATCCAGAGTGACTATGATGCCACGATGAAGGCAGGATATAAGTTCATTCATGCTAAGTATGGCTTCGGTACTATCGGTGCTGATGTTCCGTTCATCAGTATATTTCCCGACCTGTTAAATGTTGTTCCGAAAGTGCTCGGGTGATCTGTTCTTGCAATGTTCAGGCGAGCGGTAGTTTTTTATCTATATACGTAAAAATCCCGATACACAGGTATCGGGATTTTGATTATGATAGATTTCGTTGTATAGGGTGTTGCTTATCTGAATATCCTGATGACTCCGTAGACTTTGCCGAGGATCTGGCAGGAATCCACGATGATGGGATCCATGGTGTCGTTCTCGGGCTGGAGTCTGATGTGGTTGTTCTCTTTGTAGAAGGTCTTGACCGTAGCGGAATCATCGATGAGGGCTACGACCATCTCACCGTTCTCGGCTGTGCTCTGCTGACGGACGATGATGCGGTCTCCGCTGAAAATGCCGGCATTTATCATCGAATCACCCTTTACGTTGAGCATGAAGGTCTGGCCCTTGGAAAGCTCGGAAGCGGGGAGAGGGAAGTACTCGATGATATTGTCATCGGCCAGAAGAGGCTGTCCCGCAGCTACGTTGCCGTATACCGGAACGCTGGTCATCTCGGTGCGTACCATCTGGAATGAATCGTCGCAGATCTCGATAGCCCTGGGTTTGGAAGGGTCTCTCTTTATATATCCTTTACGCTCGAGGGCTTCAAGGTGTGAAAATACGGAAGATGTGGATTTAAGAGAAACCTTCTCACCTATCTCTCTTACGGTGGGAGGATATCCCTTGGCAAGTATGACTTCTTTGAGATATTCAAGGATCTGTTCCTGCTTGGGGGTAAGCTGATTGAAATCTCTCATAAATACTCCTTTCAAACATCTGTTTGCTTTTAATATAGCACATTTGTTCGAAGATGCAAACATATTTTCGATAAAACGGAAAAAAGACCCGGATCCGAAGATCCGGGCCTTTGCATTATCTTGAAAGCACTTACTTAGCAGAATGCTACGAGTCCCCAGGAATCCATGGGAACGATTCCGATGTAGGTCTTGCCGGGGTTAACGGTAAGAACGGAACCGTCAGCATTGAAGAATACGGTATGTCCGAGAACATCCTTGTACCAGGTGATGGCAACGGCTCTTCCGTTTGTGATGTAGTAACCTACGCCCTGGCCGATGACACCGTAGATCATATATCCGTGATTGTCATATTCCATCATTGTTGCGCACTGGATGATCACGTTGGTAAAGGTTACCTGCTGGAAGTCCTCAGCATCCTTAACGAAGGTACCGCACTCATTAAGATCATAAGTTCCGGTAGCTGTGTTGTAATAGAGCATGGTTGAGTTGTGAGGGAAGGGAAGGGATACAACTCCTGCGGGTGCGCCGCCCTGAAGCGTATTGGTTCCGAAGTTAAATCTGGGATTGACCATATTGGGATCGCTGTAGTAAGGAGAATATCCGGCTCTTGCGATCCTGGTGGGAATCTCACCCCTGAGTGCATACTCGGTGTACCAGCTGGGTTTTCCGTTGGGGATCCTGCTGAATCCGCCCGAAAGGTGGGGAAGTCCGTAAAGAGATATAAAGGGATTGATGTAAACCGGACCTCCGTCGTGAACGAGAATGGCATCATATTCATTGGCAAGAATGATGTTGGTGGGACGGGTCGAACGGATATTTCCTATGCGTGCAACGTTTGCGTAATCCTTATAGATAGCCATGAGTCTGGTGACTCTGTTGTTGGCGGTGGAGTTGCACATCTCATAAACGATGTCTGCCTCAGCAAGTCCGTAGTGGGGAGATGCGATCTTGTCATTATCGATCATGACGGCTACGGGTCTCTGAAGCTCGGGTGCAGCGGTCGGAAGGCAGGTCAGCTCATTGATACCGGGAACAGCCTGTGCTGTGAAAGCAGGTACAAGTGAGAGAGAAGCTACGATCACTGCCGCTGAGAGAAATGAAGTCAGTACTTTGAATATCTTTTTACCGAAAACCATATTATCCTCCATAAACAGTTTTTAACGGTTAAATACACATACAACTTGATTATAATCAAATACAGCTTATTTTCAAATGGAAAAAGAGCGATTAAAGAAATTTTAAAAAGATGTTGACATTCGAATATATGTTCGATAAAATACAAACAGAACAAATGTTCTGAACATACATTCGGAGGTTAACATGAACGCTTATCTCAGAAACAGGAAAGTACAGATTGTTGCAGCGGCTCTTATCATATTGATGATCACCGTCGTATCCGGCACATTTGCGATCAGATCACATGCGGAGAGCGTTAATGCGGAAAGCGATACCGTTTATTACAGATATACGGCTATGTACCGTGTCAGCTCCGGAGATACACTCACTTCGATCGCAAAGCAGTACATGGATGATGTACATTACGATTCCGTATCCGATTACGTTAAGGAACTCCGTCAGATGAACGGAATGTACAATGATGATAAGCTGGTCACCGGAGAGCTTATAGCAGTCACCTATTATTCGACGGAATACAAATAACAGGAGTCATAGGTCTGTAATCATTTTATGAAGGCCCTGTATTTACTCCTCCGGATCCTGTTTCGTATCCTTATCGGATTTCTTTCTTTCGGGAACCTTCTCCCTGAGCGTTACGACACCCGCAGCCATTTTCCTGCTGTCGTCGAACTGTGAAGCATAGTGCTTTCTTGTAGTGTTAACATCCTTGTGCCCGAGCACGTCGGCAACCAGATATATATCGCCGGTCTCCCTGTAAAGGGCAGTTCCGTATGTACTCCTCAGTTTATGGGGAGTAATTTTTTTAAGGGAAGTTACCCTGGAAGAGTACTTCTTAACAAGCTTTTCAACGGCTCTTACGCTGATCCTCTTGTTCTGGAGGGATAAAAACAGAGCGTTCTCGGATCCTTTTTCCGGACCTATCTTTTCCCTTTCTTCCAGGTAATCAATCAGGGCATCCTGTACTTCATCACCGAAATATACGATCGATTCGTTGCCGCCTTTTCGAGTGACCTTGACTCCGCCGTTCTTGAAATCTATATCCCTTATATCGATGCCCACGCATTCCGATACTCTTATTCCTGTTCCGAGCAGAAGAGTAAGAATGGCAACATCTCTTGTCTTGGTCCTGTTATGGTATTCCAGTTCCTTGTCGGTAAGTCCTTCGCCGGACTCTACCATATCAAGCAGTTTTGCCACCTCATCCGCATCAAGCCTTATGATGTTCTTTTCATGGATCTTGGGCGGTACAACAAGTTCTGCGGTGTTACGGGATACCTTTTCGGTCTCGAAATAGTATTTATACATTGAACGCAGAGCTGATAGTTTGCGTGCTTTACCGCGTTCTCCGTTGATAACGGTCCGTCCGTCCTTTTCGTAAAGTGATACAGTCTCAAGATATTCCTCAATATCGCTTCTCTGAATGCTCTCAAGTATGGAGATGCTGAATTCACGAAGTTCCTTGCTCTTAAGGGATGGATTGTTCTCCTTTAAGAATTCGAAGAACATCCTGATATCATAGGCATATGCGAGACGGGTCCTTGCGGAGGTATTGGATTCTATGGCCCTGAAAAAGTCCTTGATCCAGGGCGGAAGCTCATCCAGAACAAGCCGCATTTTGCGGATATTGTCCCTTATCTGGGCATCATGATAATTTTCATCGCTAAGAACAGCCATATAAACTCCTGAACATATTGACCGGACATTCATCCGCTTATGTATATATTATCATAAAACCTTGATATATTGCGCAAAACAGGGGCCTTTTGATGGTGAATTTTTATACATTTAATGATATAATATTTGAGTTTGCAGGAGAGGGAATTCCTATGGATGATAACAAAGAAAAAGATGTGTTTACAACAAATGCAGACGGCCGTATAAGAAATCAGAAGAGAAATCCCCGTTTAGACAATAATTACTATAAATGGGGACTTACAGTCTTTCTGACTTTTCTTGCATGCATGTTCGCATTTTATATTCTTTTCTATAATGCCCAGCTGCGTGCGGGAATAAACCGTATAAACAAGATACTTTCTCCTGTGTATGTGGGATTCATAATCGCATATCTTTTCAGCCCGCTCCTTAATATTCTCGAAAATAAGGTGATGTATCCTCTTTACAAGAAGATAAAGTTCATCAAGGATGAAAAAAAGATGCCTCTTGCAAGAGGTACCTCGATCATCGTCATAATCATTTTCTCTTTTTTCCTTGTTTATGCGATCGTGCAGATCATGCTCAAACAGGTCATACCTTCGCTTTTAAGCATCGTTTCCAATATCAGCATTTACCTTGATAACCTTACCAAATGGGCCAATAAGCTTCTTCAGGATAATCCTGATCTTAATTCATTTGTCATGAAGGATCTGAACAGATTCTCGGATGATATCGAGATCTGGGTAAACGAGAAATTCAAGTCCATCACCGGAAAGATAGTCACATCGCTTTCACAGGGATTTCTGGAATTTCTTTTAAAGCTGTGGAACTTTATCATAGGCTTCATCATTTCCATATATGTGCTCTGGAGTAAGGAAAGACACGTCGCAAGAAGCAAGAAGATCGTGTATGCGACATTTTCAAGAGAGACCGCAAATGCGATCGTGGAAGCATTCAGATATACGCATCGTACATTCATCGGATTCTTCTTCGGAAAGATCGTTGACTCGATAATCATCGGACTTATCTGTTTTATCGGATGTACGATAATGCAGATCCCTTATGCGATCCTTATAAGCATTATCGTCGGTGTGACAAATATCATTCCATTCTTCGGACCTTATTTCGGAGCTATTCCTTCAACGATACTGATCTTTGCATTCGATCCCATGCATCCCGGAAAAGCTCTTGCATTTGTTTTGTTCATACTTGCTCTGCAGCAGTTTGACGGAAATGTTCTCGGTCCCAGAATTCTTTCGACATCAACGGGACTTTCCGGATTCTGGATCATTTTCTCAATCACATTGTTCGGCGGACTTTTCGGTGTATTCGGAATGATAATCGGTGTACCTGTATTTGCCGTCATTTACGCCGGTCTTAAACAGCTCGGAAGAAACAAACTCAAGAAGAAGGGATATCCTTACAGAACAAGGGACTACATCGAACTTGGATCCATCAATGAAGACGGTTCCATTAATCCCATTCCTCCCATGGAAAAGAGACCGGGAAAGAAAGCTTTCATTTCAACGGTAATCGATAATTTCAAGACTAATAAAGCAAATAAAAAAGATAAAAAGAAATAATGAAGTTTGTAATTCAAAGAGTTTTAAATGCATCGGTATCGATCATTGAAACTTCCCAGGACAATAGAAAAAATGAAAGAATATCAGGATTCATCGGAAAGGGATTCCTGGTTCTTTGTGGTATCACAAAAGATGATACTTTTGAAACTGCAGATAAAATGATCAAGAAACTTCTCGGTCTGAGAATTTTTGAAGACGAAAAAGGAAAGACAAATCTTGATCTCAAAACAGTCGGTGGTGAATTACTGATCGTTTCTCAGTTTACTCTTTGCGCAGATTGCAGTCACGGTAACAGACCTGCGTTTATTAATGCGGCAAGACCTGAACAGGCAATTCCGATTTATGAATATATAGTAGAAGAGTGCCGCAAAGCAGGATTCATGACCGAGACAGGAGAGTTCGGTGCCGATATGAGAGTGGACCTGACCAATGACGGTCCCTTTACCATCGTTCTCGATTCCGATGATCTTAAGACAAATACCGTTGATTCCGGTTCCAAGATACTTGATAATCTGTCCAAAGAAACCGCAGCGGATGTTTTAAAAACTTGTTTCAAACTTCGCGGTGCCGAAGATTTCGGTGAAGCGATCAACGAAGTTATTATAGATATCAGAAGAATATGCGAAGCAAGACATGTATGCCTTCTTTTGGTAGATAAGGCAAATCGCAAATGCTCAATGCTTGCACATTCAAATTCCGGTGATGCTGATGAAGAAGCTCTTGACTGGCGCGGTGAAGAACAATTCAGACTTGTTGAAAGCTGGTCTGAGATCGTTCCTGACGATAAAAGTCTGATCATAAAAGATGTGGCAGATCTTCAAAAGATCAACGCAAAGAATCCCGCTTGGTATAAATCCCTTACAAAAGCTCATGTTTACAATATAGTTCTTTGTCCGCTGAGCTTTGAAGGCGAGCTGATCGGTTATATATGGGCATCGAATTTTGAAACAAAAAATACCGAACGTATTAAGGAAACACTTGAACTCACAACATTTTTCCTTTCGTCCGAAATATCAAGATTCAGATTGCTCAACAGATTGCATATGCTCAGTACCGTCGATCTGCTTACCGGAGTATTTAACCGTAATGCAATGAACGACAGAGTTGATTCGCTTGTCAAAGATAAAGACAAGACGGTTCATCCTCTGGGTGTTGTTTTCGCGGATCTGAACGGACTTAAAAGAGTTAATGATACCAAAGGTCATGAGGCAGGTGACCTTCTTCTTAAGAATGCTGCACTTGTTCTTCAGGGTGTATTTGTCGGCTATGAAATATTCAGGGCAGGCGGAGATGAATTCTTTGTTCTTCTCAAAGATGTTTCCGAAGAGGAAGTACTTAATAAAGTATCCGAACTCAGAGAAGCGATATCATCCCACGACAGTGTAAGCTTTGCGATCGGTCACAGCTATGTAGAAAGCACAAAAGAAGTTCTGAGAGCTTTCCATGAAGCTGATGAATCGATGTACGCGGATAAGAGAAAATTCTACATGGAGCACAAAGAGTTAGACCAAAGACGTGGTTGATAGCTCTGTTAATTAATTAACAAGATGAGAGAGTACGATAATATAGTTCTGATAGGAATGCCGGGAGTCGGCAAAAGCACAGCCGGAGTTATTGCTGCCAAGACTCTCGGCCTTAAATTTGAAGATACGGACCTTATAATTCAGTCCCGTGAAAACAGATTGCTTAAGCAGATAATTGCAGATGACGGCGTTCAGGGATTCCTTAAGATTGAAGAAAATGTCTTAAAAAGCCTGAATCAGAAGGGTTTCCTGATAGCTACAGGCGGCAGCGCCGTATACGGTTTCGAAGGTATGGATCATTTACGTGAGAATTCACTCATAATATACCTGCATTTGGGTCTTGAGGAACTCACACACAGATTAGGCAATCTGCAAAACCGCGGCGTCGTTTTAAAGCCCGGACAAACGCTTGCTGATATTTATGACGAACGTTTACCACTTTACAGAAAGTTTGCGGACATCGAAATTGATGAAACCGGACTGGATCTGGAAGAAACAGTTGCCAAAATATGCAGTGGGGCATCCATATATAACTATTCGCAAAATGCGGATTTAACGAATAGTTAGTGTGCTTAACAAACATTCTTTATATTAGGTTTAGTAATGGGATTTATTTTTATTATATTACTTTCTATAATTTGTCTATTGTTTTGTTTTCGTGAATTTTTTCATAAACCATATTATGAATTGGAATCATTCGATGACAATACAAAAATTGCTACATTATATATTTATAAGGCTTCCAGATGGGGATCTGGTTCTTATCACCCATATAGATTTGAACTTATAGATGATAAATGGCAATATATTGATCTTAAATTTAATAAAAAAATCTCATTGATTATTTGTGTGATTGTATTTTTGATTTGGGTCTTTATGTTTTTGTTTAATGGGAACCTTACATTTATTAATTCGCTTTTTTCATTAATTGGTTCACTATTTATTTATGGTTTAATCACAGCAGGAAATTATTATCATATTTATTCACTCAGAAGAATATTGATAAAACTTATAAATAAAGATTCAGAGGTTTAATAAAATGAAATTTGCAGACAGACTTGATAATTTCGGAGCAGAAATATTTGCTGCTCTGAACGAAAAGAAAATCGCTTGTGAAGCTAAAGGTCAAAAGATCTATAACTTCTCAGTAGGAACTCCCGATTTTCCCGTTCCTGATCATATTAAGAATGCACTTATCGAAGCTGCATCAGATCCAGTTAACTGGAAATATTCGCTTAGGGATATGCCTGAAATGCTTGAAGCTGTCTGCGCATATTTTAAAAAGCGTTATGATGTAGACGGAATAACTCCGGATATGGTCATGAGCTGTTACGGAACCCAGGAAGGATGCGGTCATCTTGCACTTGCACTTCTTAACAAGGGCGACACTATTCTCCTTCCGGATCCCTGCTATCCCGTGTTTCAGGCAGGTACATTCCTGGCAGAGGCTACTCCTTACTACTATCCTCTTATTGCCGAAAATAACTTCCTTCCGGATGTTAACTCTATCCCTGAAGATGTAGCAAAAAAAGCTAAGGTTATGATCGTATCACTTCCCGCAAATCCCGTAGGAAGCGTTGCAAGAGAAGGAATCTATGATGAGATTATCGCCTGGGCTAAAAAGTATGATGTAGTCATCGTACATGACAATGCATATAGTGATATTATTTATGACGGAAATGTCGGAAACTCATTCCTTAAATATGACGGAGCTCTTGATGTAGGAGTCGAATTCTTCTCATTGTCAAAATCATACGATGTTACCGGTGCCAGGATAAGCTTCCTGGTAGGCCGTAAAGACATTGTAGCGGCCGTTAAAAAGCTCAGAAGTCAGATAGACTTCGGTATGTTTATTCCTATCCAGAAGGCAGCCATAGCCGCTCTTACCGGGCCTATGGACTCTGTTAAGGAGCAGAATAAAGAATATCAAAGAAGACGTGATGCGCTTTGCGGCGGTGCGAGAAAGATCGGATGGAATATACCCGATGCGAAAGGATCCATGTTCGTATGGGCGCCTGTTCCCGAAGGGCATGGTAATTCAATGGAATTTTGTATGGAACTTCTTGAGAAAACCGGAGTTCTATGTACTCCAGGTTCATCTTTCGGACCTTCGGGCGAAGGCTATGTAAGAATGGCACTTGTAGCTACGGTCCCTGTTATCGAGGAGGCACTCAAAACTGTATCAGACAGCGGAATCCTTAAATAATGGAAGAGTAATGATACATATAAAAAGATACATCTTCTAAGACGAAGATGTATCTTTTTCTTTAACGTGCTCCTCTTCTGTCCTGGCCGGTCTTTATATAGAATTCGCGTTTATCTTCGTACATTCTATGATCGGCTGTCTTAGCAAGATCGGTGATAGACATTTCCGGAAACTCATAATGCGGGGCATATCCTTTAGACATGGAAAGAGAAAGATTCAGTTCACCCTTCCATTTGCTTACAGATCTGTCGAGAGTTTCCTTACACTTTTCCAGTTTGTTTTCATCCAAGTAAACGATGGCAACAAATTCATCGCCGCCTGTTCTGAATATATTACCGTATTCTTTGAAGCAATTATTCAGACAAGTTGCAGCACCTTTTATCAGTTCATCGCCGGCTTCGTGACCAAGATTATCATTGGCTTTTTTGAGACCGTTTATATCGACGGCAATATAAACAAGCTTGCTGCACATTTTACCATCATTTCCGAGTTCTTTTAATTTTTCTTCATAAGCTCTTCGATTGTAACAACCGGTAAGTTTATCGATATTTGATATTTTCCACAGTTCATCATTTGCTTCACGGATCTTGATGACCATATTCGCAAAGAGAGCTACCAAGGCAGAAATACATAAGAATACAATTAAGACTACAATAAAGTTTTTATATGAGTACCATCCTTCATCCGGACAGATAGATAATTCCCAAATAAGATTTCCTACGTTGAAACGGTAATTAATCTCGTCTTTGAGAGGCGTTACACTTTCAGTAATAACATGTTTGGTATTATGAGGATCTATATAGCATAGTTTGTAATTCATCCCCATTTCACCGAAACCGTCGAATTTCAAAGCTTCAATGAAATTTTCCGGATTTATGCTGACCTTA
This sequence comes from Lachnospiraceae bacterium, assembly GCA_016291475.1. Next base: position 13,015 of record JAEEXJ010000008.1, read on the forward strand.
ACTATACCCCAAAACCATGAATTACCTCCGCTCTTGATATAAAGAGGCGTGGTTGATGTCATACCGATGCCGTTTGAGTTCAGATCGTAATAATGACTCAGGATCGTAAGACCGTCGTTATATGCGTCTTTGGACTGAACATTTCCGGGTTTTGTTACATCGAGAAGATCAAAGCCTATCAGATCTTCATTTCCTTCATAAGGATAAACATCGGATATTATTCCATCCGGAGCAATCGCTATATATTCCAGTTCAATACCTGTCTGAAATAATACATCGTCATAGATATCATCAGACATGGCATCAAAAAATTCGGTACCGCCGTTATGGTCCTGGATCAGTGCATTCATTACACCGGTTCTGAGTATAACATTATTAACGGTAGTGACTATATGATCGGCTTTATCTTTGGCGATATACCTGTAGATGTTTCGTGAGTTTTGAATCTCGCCTTGAACATACAAAGAATAAGCTCCCATGAGCAATGCGAAAGTAATGAAATATATTATACTTAAGGATAATATCTTCTTTTTCACTGATATATCTGACCCCTCGTACAGATCTTACAGATTACTTAAGTTGTTCGTATAAAGGCGGAAATTCTTTTTTTCGTGTCAGCTCAACAAGTCCCAGCTGTGTTATATCAAGAACCATTACGGTCACCGTATCGGATTGAGAACATTCTTTTAATATCTCAAGCAGCTCTTCACGGTCATTTTCGTTACTGAGATTAATAAAATCAATAATGACTATACCTGAGATATTTCGAAGTCTTAATTGTCTGCATATTTCCTCGGCAGCTTCCTTATTGACGTTCATATATGCGGATTCTTTATCGGTGCCTTTGGCAGGCGTGAATTTTCCGCTGTTAACGTCTATAACTGTCATAGCTTCAGTTTTATCAAATATCAGGAACCCACCGCATTTAAGCCATACATTACGATCAAGTGCTTCGCTTAAAGCAGTTCTCAGACTGTAAAGCTTATCAAGTCCGAATAAATCATCATATAATCTGACATTTGAAAAATCTTTTTGTAATAAATCAAATACATCTTTCAGATCTGTAACTATTTCGTCGTATTCATTTTGTCTGAATACTTTATTTATTCTGTCTGTATAGGATGTTTCCGATCTGTACAGAAAAGAATATTTGGAAAGATGCGCTGCTTTATTTCTCAGCTCTTCTGAATTATCAAAGCCTGAATAATCGATCTTTGCCGTAAAAGAAGCTCTTTTACCTTTCTGTGCCTGCGATGTAAGCCTTACCGGAATAAGGTCTCCTTGTTTGACAATAACGCCTTTCGGAAGTTTGTTTAAGGGTAAATACCCGTCCTTCCCCTGTGCATATTCGATAAAGCAGGCTCCCAAATCTGATTTGACATCTTTTACATATGCAATGACTATATCTTCCGGAGTTATTTCAGGTACAGTGTTTTCGTCGGATATTTTCCCGAGAACGGTTATACATCTCATTTTTCCGGATATAGTAAGGAATGCGATTATCTTATTATCAAGTGAAGTGATTATCAGTTTGCCGGATTCCGAGATGCGAAGCGATTCAAGATTCCGGGCTTTTTCTTTAACTGATGATTGCAAAACCGATCTGCTCATATAATTAGATTCCAACCTCATCAAGCGATAACAGACTGCCGTCTTCATTTTGTGTATACATATCCAGTCTGGTTATCTTCAAAGTATTTGCGGGGAGATCTAATCTATCCAATCCAAATAAGTACTCCATAACAAAACCGGGTTTTATGGAATCCGCACTTGAAGAATTGATTGTCATATATATAACCAGAACATCCGTTGAATCACCGGTTCTTAATTCATATATGAATTCCTTCAGATCGATATCTCTTGATGTTTTTTTCGTTTCTTTGTGATAGATACAATGCTCCAATGAATTCATCTTATCTATCAGTTCATGCATTTTCACTGCATCGGGACATGCGTCTTTTTTATCATCATAAAAGGTTATTTCATAGGATGATGCAAATACGGATGCCATCGCATTACCTGCATCATCGGGTAATACTTTGACTGATCTGATCCTGATCTCGGGAACGCTTGCTTCATTAAGAGCATTTTTTATGGCTTCACAATCAGGATTTTCATCTTCAATGCCAAGGTCCATATATTCGCCTTCACTTTCAAGTCCGACACCGAGAGGTGCGGCGAAGGTCATGATCTGGTGAGGGGAATAACCTGCCGAATATGATACATTTACCTTGGCTCTTCTGATGCATTTCTGGAAATATCTCATTACATCCAGATGTCCTATATAACGGACTGCACCATGTTTTGTAAATCTTACACGAATCTTTTTCATTACAACACTTTCTGTTACTTCCAAAGCATTTGCTTGATGGTACGACCTTCAATAAGCTTTGTTTCAACCATTACATCACTGAAATCTGTTATTTCTTCCGGAGCTTCTATCAGCTTAATAAGAATATCGGCAGCTGTTTTACCCATCCCATCCATATCCTGTTTTACCGTAGTTATCTGAGGATCATATCTGGAAGGTATATCAATGCCGTCATAAGCCGCTACGGAAATATCATCCGGAACGCTCATTCCGTAAGCCTTAAGTATATTTATCCCGCCAATTGCCGCATAATCGTCCGGAAAAATAATACATGTGGGCGGGTCCGGTAATCTCAGAAGAGCTTCAGTTTCAAAGGCAGTTTTATTGAGATCCCTGAAATATGATTGTCTGATGTATTCAGGCGGAACGTCGATTCCCAGCTTCTCACATGACTCCTTAAAATTCTTAAGTCTTACCTGAGTTACACTATTCATATTACCATGAATATAGGCAATTTTGGTATGTCCCATACCTGAAATATGGTATACAAGATTTTTGATGCCCTGTGCATTATCGGAAAGAACGGATATCACGCCTTCAATAGGTTCATCTATTGTAACTACAGGCACATCGCTTCCGATGACTTCAAGCACTTCCGGATCTTTAAAATCCGAACATATAATAGCGACACCTTCTATCTTTCTGGCGTGTATCCTGTCTAAGTACCGCATCCTGTTTGGTGCATCTTTATGTGAATTTATAAAGGTAATTTCGTATCCCGCTTTTTCAGCTTCCTTTTTAAATCCGTTTAAGACACCGGCGAAAAAGTCATGAGTAAGCCCGTTACAAGCTTCATCATTAAATAGAATACCTAATGAGTAAGATTTCTCAGACATTTAAACCTCCTAGATTAGTTCTTTCCATTCGGCAATGGTTTTATCACAAGCGTCTATATCAATGTTTTCCACTTCTTCCTTTAATCTTTTATACAAAGCGGTTTGTTGTTCATCATATTTGAACTTATCGAGACCTGATATCACTTCTTCCATCATGTCGATATCCAGATTATCAAGAGCAATGGACATCATATCAAACAGCTCATTTAAAACCTTTTTGGATACCTTGGTTTTTTTCTTATGCTGCTCTTCTTTCTTTTCAGCAAACAGACTGCCGATAAGAGGTTCATAAGACAGATATTTATGGAGCATCGGCTCAGTATATCTCTCTATAAATTCAATATTTCTGTCATTGCCTGCTTTTTCAAGTTCCGCAGCCATATCCGCAAGTTCAAGAGCACCGGCTTGCCTTGATAGTGATTTTAACGCATGAACTTCCACCGTAAAGCCCGGCCAGTTTTTATTATTTAGATGCTCCATTATAAGTGCGGATTTTGAAGGAATTGCTTTATGGTATTCTCTGAGAAGGTTATAATACATCTTTTCACTTCCCAAAAGCCTGATTGCAGCTTCCGCATCAAGATCTCCGAGATTATACAGATCTTCATATTGAGATTCATCTTGAGAAGGTTCATTAATCTCGGAAATAACTATATCTTTTTTGATCTTTTCGACGGGAAGCCATTTCCTGACAGTATTTACCAGACTTATCACTTCAATGGGTTTGGCGATAAAATCATTCATACCTTCGGACAAAAACATATCTTTACTGCCTTCCATCGCATTGGCGGTCAGTGCGATGATGGGGACTTCGTCGTATTCCTTGTGAAGTCTTCTGATGATCCTGGTAGTTTCTATTCCGTCAATCTCCGGCATCATATGATCCATAAGTATCAGATCAAATTTACATGTACTTATAAGGTCAATGGCCTCTTTGCCTCCCAAAGCCCTGGTGATCTGCATTTTAAGCGGCTCAAGAAGGCCTTCCGCGATATTCAGGTTGATCTCATTATCATCAACGATCAGTACTTTCGCATCCGGAGCGGTGTAATCAAACTGAGCGGCTCTGTCATCTCTGGTGATCCTGATCTCTTCGTTATTAAGAGCCATAGCTATCGTCAGGGAAGACAAAGGTTTTTTGATGATCCTGAAATTGCTCTTCTTTGTTTTATAATCCGAAGTAAGATCAGATAATTCAATAAATGTAATATCCTGATTTTTATTGATCAATCTTTCCATTTCAGGAAGATACATCTCTTCGTCAAAGAAAACAAAGAGCTTTTTATTCTTAAGGACATCGCTGTAATTTACGGTTAAATCCTTTATTGAGGACAAGTTGATCAAAGCACCGTAGAATACACCGAGATTTTTGGCATCACGATAAAACTGTCTTGCAAGATATTTGTTTGAAAAGAGACCGCTAACCATGAACGAATCACAATCTCTTACGGAAATGATCGGAGAATGATCAACTATTTTCTGAGGAATTATGATAGTGAATTTAGTTCCTTTTTCATATACGGATTCAACATTTATGGTACCGTTCATCAGCTCTATAAGACGTTTGCTTATGGCAAGTCCCAGACCGGTCCCTTCAACATTTCTGTTTCTTTTGGAATCCACCTGTGAAAAAGACTCAAATATCTTCTCAAGATCGACCTTTTTAATACCTATTCCGGTATCGGAAACACTGATCCTCATATTGATCATGTCATCGGACAAAATTTCGTAATCCAGACTGATCTTAACACGTCCTTTATTTGTAAATTTAACGGCATTGTTGGACAGATTTATAAGAACCTGTTTTATTCTCTGACTGTCACCGATCAGTTTACAGGGAAATGAAGGATTAATATTCAGGATTAATTCGATCTTTTTGGCACCGATCCTGGTAGATACGATATTGGTAGTATCATTAAATATGGACAAGGGTTCGTATTCATCTTCAACAATATCCATTTTTCCTGAATCGATCTTAGAGAAATCAAGAATATCATTGATAATATTAAGGAGAGACAAACCGCTGGATTTGATCTGAGTTATATACTCTCTTGCGGCGGGAGTCAGATCTTCCCTTAAACTCATTTCTGCCATGCCGAGAACGGCATTCATCGGAGTTCGGATCTCATGACTCATATTAGCCAGAAAATCCGATCTCATATCAGCATTTTTCTGTATGGTTTCCGCATTATGCTGAATCTCTTCGGCGGATATATATGATTTGATCTCAGCATCGATAGCCTTAAGCCTTCCGGCTGCAATTCTTGAGATAATATCTACGTTAGAAGAAAGATATTTGGCGGCGAGATCAATATGTTCTCTTGAAAAGAACTGAACAGAATCAATATCCTTATTTTCCTGTGTTCTTATCGCACCGGTTCCTATCATACATCCAAGAACTTCATCATCATATTTGATCGGTATAGCGAATATGCTGATGCCGAACTGATAATCATAGAATATATAGTTGCCTGTTCTTACGGTATTATAAGCAAGAGTTGAGACATATTCTTTAACCGCAGCATCATCCACACTACCGTTAGTAGCGGAAGATATATACATATAAAAATAATTGCTGTCGGTAACGGGTTCCCCTTCAGCATCGGATATATAATTGGACAGGCCCGAATACATATAACAGGAAGCGCATATCTGTTCAAGCATGTCAATTGATATCAGATCGGTTAAAGAAATATTTGCCATATGATCAACCTACGAATTTTTCAATTGTTCCAATAAGCTTATCTTTGTCTATGGGCTTTAATATATAACCTTGCGGTCTTAATGAAAGGGCGGCGGTTATTTTGGCCTTATCCGATACACCGGTCAAAAATACTATGGGTGTATTTGCAAGCTCTTCCATATTTCTTAAATTGATCATAACTTCCGGACCGCTTTCATCGGGCATTTCATAATCCAGAAGAATGATATCCGTTTTCTTGGATTCAAGGAATTTATAAGCGAGCTTTCCGCTTATGGCTGTAGCAACATCATATTTTTCATGAAGATGTTCTTTTACAACTTTAAGCATGATCGGATCATCGTCAATCACAAGAACATGTTTACGTCTGCGCTGTTCTTTGATCTTTTCCAGTTCTGCCTGAAGCTTTGCTTCATCAATAGCTATCCTCTTCTTATCTTCCATATATTCGTTTATCCTTGTCCTTATGTTGGAAATTGATATAGGCTTTTCAAATGATTCTTCTGCCATATATACAACGGTGTTTCGAAAGAATTCACAATCTTCACGGGATCCGGCTATGAATACGATTATGCTTTCTCTGGTGAAGATCCTTTTCAGTTCGATCATTACATTCAGATCGTCTCTGCTCTCACCGTTTAGACACAATAAGAATAAATCGGGATGAAAGATATTGACATGTCTGACGATATCTTCGTAACGAAACGAAGTGGTCAGAAGTTCATAATCATTAGAAAGATGATGAAAGAAATCATCAATGATAATGTTTTGTTTTCCGCAAATAAGAATTTTATACTTGTCCATCTGATACCCCCGGATTTAAACAGATGAAATATAACGATATCTATATTTTAACGGAAAATCCATGAAAAATACAGTAATTCGGGGATTAATTACCATTCTTGACAACACCGGGACAAATACCCGCGCCAAAAGAAGCGGCACCGCATCCGCTGCACTGATGGCGGCAGTTATAGGTTATTTCACCCCGTGCCGCTTTTTTATATTCCTTAAGCAGAAATGCTTTACTTACGCCTATATCAATGAAATCCCAGGGGAAGAGCTCATCGTCTCCTCTTTCCCTGAAAGCATAAAAATCCAGTGACAGACCGGTCTCTTCTATGGCTTCGATCCACCTGTCATGTTTATAATAATCGGACCAGGCATCGTAAATACCGCCCTTTTCATAGACCTTCTTTATGACCGCAGCAACTTTTCTGTCACCACGGGCCAAAAGAGCTTCTATTACACTTGTATCCGCATCATGCCAGTTATAATGTATACGTTTCTGATTAAGCTGATTTGCTATTCCGCCCCTGCATACATAAGCTTTTCTTATAAATTCATCCTGGGTACACTGAGGAGCCCACTGAAATGCTGTAAAAGGTTTGGGAACAAAAAACGAAGTACTTACAGTGATCGAAATAGGCCCGTTGGTCCTTTTATCCTTGGGAACCAATTCAAAGAACTCGGCAGCAACCTTATTGGCAAGGTCGCCGATCCCTTCTATATCTTCGTCTGTTTCAAAAGGATGTCCCAGCATAAAATAGAACTTAAACTTGGTCCATCCCCCCTGTATTGCCTGGCCTGCTCCCGATAATATATCTTCTTCGGTAAGTCCCTTATTAATAACATTCCTAAGTCTCTGTGAGCCTGCTTCGGGTGCAAAGGTAACTGAAGATTTTTTGATGTCTTCAACTTTATTCATGACATCAAGAGAAAATGCGTCAATACGAAGTGAAGGAAGAGTAATGTTTACTTTTCTCTTACTGCACTCTTCTATCAGATTATCAAGAAGTTCGGGGAGATGAGTATAATCGGACGAAGAAAGGGAACTGAGTGAGACTTCTTCATATCCTGTTGCATCCAGCATTGCATAAACTGTTTCAAGAAGTTTATCTACACTCCTCTCACGAACGGGACGATACAATTCGCCGGCCTGACAGAATCTGCAACCTCTGATACATCCACGCATTATCTCAAGAACAACTCTGTCCTGGATACATCTGATATACGGAACGACAGGCTTTTTGGGGTAATATGTGTCATCAAGGTTTTTAACAACCTCTTTTCTGACCTTCTTGGGTATACCGTCACAGGACGGTTCAAAAGATTTAAGAGTTCCGTCCTCATTGTATTCGACATTATAGAACCTTGGAACATAAAGCCCGGGTATAGAAGCTGCTTTGATCAGGAAATCATCTCTCGAATATCCTTCATCCCTGCACTTCTCATAAAGATCGATAAGTTCACGGTATCTGGTCTCACCTTCACCTATATAGAAAATATCGAAGAAATCCGCTATTGGTTCAGGATTATACGTACAGGGGCCTCCGCCGATCACAATGGGATCATCATCTTTTCTGTCCTTGGATTCCAGAGGAATCCCGGATAGATCAAGGATCTGTAAGATGTTTGTGTAACACATCTCATACTGAATGGTAATGCCGAGGAAATCCGCGCATTTAACCGGCTCCTGTGATTCCAGCATGAATAAAGGTATGTTATTTTCACGCATGACCTTATCAAGGTCAACCCACGGCGAATAGACTCTTTCACACCATACATCGTCAAAAGAGTTAAACATATCATAGAGTATCTGGATCCCCAGATGACTCATTCCTATCTCATATACATCGGGAAAACACATCGCAAAACGGACCCTGACAGAATCAGGGTCCTTTATGCATGAATTCACTTCGTGCCCGATATAACGTTCAGGTTTTTCCACTGACATTAAAATATCATTGGACAAAAACAATTTATCCTGACTCATATATTATCTTCCGGCTAATTCTTTTGTTACTTCTTCCCAGGAAATATCTTTCTCTGCCATAAGTACCATTAAATGATACAACAGATCGCTAATTTCATAAACAACTTCCTGATTGGAAGGATTCTTTGCGGCAATAATGGTCTCGGTCGCTTCCTCTCCCACTTTCTTGAGGATCTTATCAAGTCCTTTATCAAGCAGATAATTGGTGTAAGAACCTTCCTTAGGATGTAACTTACGATCCTTGATCACATCATATACCTTCTCAAATACCTGTAAAGGATTGGTTTCGTCGACCTCATCGCTACCGGTAATCTCATTAAAGAAGCATGATCTGGCTCCTGTATGACATGCTACACCAACCTGTGAAACCTTGGCAAGTATGGTATCTTTATCGCAATCAGCGGTAAGTGATTTTACATACTGATAATGTCCGCTCGTCTCGCCCTTAACCCACTGCTCTTCACGGCTTCTTGAATAATAAGTCATGAGACCTGTGGAGATGGTGTTAAGGAATGCTTCTTCATTCATATAAGCAAGCATAAGGACTTCATTGTTCTTATAATCCTGTACTACAACAGGTATAAGATCATTGGGACCTTTTTTAAGATCAGCCCACTTTATCTTGCTCTCAAGGCGTCTTACAACTATGCCGTTTTCAGTGCAGATATCTTTGATCGAAGAAATCTCACCCGAATTAAGAGAGATCACATTACCCGTTACACCGGCTACAGAATCTTTCTTGAGAAATTCAATTATTTTATTAAAAGCAAGATCTTTCGCGCTGATTATTATGGGAAGATCGATATCTCCTTCGATAACATCAAGAGCATGTATATTCTTAAGAAGTACACCGGAGCAGTACTTAACCGCATAATCAGCTACACTTCCGGTATCTTTGTCGTCACCGGAATGATAATTGGTATCGGTTCCGATAAGAAGACTTCTGTCCAGAGATTCTACCTGAGTTGTGAGCGTCTGAGGGTAAGAGACTGCCGCATATACCTTGTCTCTTCCGAATCTTCCGCTTGCGGCTGATGTAAGAAGAATATTTACCTCTTTATCGTAATCAAGAATAACCTTCGAACATCCCGCATAGATTAGTTTCTTTACGTCCTCCAGACGTTTGATATTACCGGTAGCATAAACGGGAACTTCACTGTCTCCGCATATTGCACGTATTACCTGAAGCGCTTCATCATGTGCTTCATCACCCATTCCTTCGGAAAGATCATGAATAATGATACCGTCTGCAAGATCCCTGCAGAATTTCATAGCAAGGGAATAAGCATCTGCCTCGATGATGGAATCGTCTTCTTCTGATGCCACTGCACTTCCGTTCTTAAGATAGATGCAGGGCAGAAACTTTTTAACGTACATTACAGAGCTCCTTTCGTTGAGAGAACTCCTGTGATCCTGGGATCGCAAATTGTAGCCATATCAAGTGCCTTTGCAAATGCCTTGAACATAGCCTCGGTTACATGATGTGCATTTCCGTCGGATAAAACTTTGAAGTGAAGATTCATGCCCGCGGAATAACTAATAGCATAGAAAAATTCTTTTACAAGTTCGGTATCAAGTTCACCGATCATGGGCACTTTATAGTCATATTCAAATCCGAGATAGGGTCTGTCACAGAGGTCTATACTGCAAAGTACCAATACTTCATCCATGGGAAGAACGAAATATCCGTACCTGTTTATGCCCTTCTTATCTCCTATTGCTTTTTTAATAGCCGCTCCAAGGACAATACCTGTATCCTCAACGCTATGATGACCGTCTACTTCAAGATCACCTGTAACGGAACATTTCAGATCAAATAATCCGTGCTTGGAAAATGCGGTTAACATGTGATCAAAGAATCCGATACCTGTCTTTACCTGGTTCTTGCCGGTTCCATCGATATTAAGGCTTATCTTAATATCGGTCTCTCCGGTCTTTCTGGAAACATCTGCTTTTCTGATCTTTTTTGCAGGCATTTTTAGTCTCCTTTATCAGTCCTCAAAACGGACTTTAATGCTGTTTGCGTGTGCTGTGAGTCCTTCGTTTTTGGCAAAAAGCTGAATCTTTTCGGAATCACGCTCAAGTGCTCCTTTTGAATAGTATATAACCGAACTCTTTTTAATGAAATCATCAACATTTACGGGGCTGAAAAATCTTGCGGTTCCGTTGGTGGGAAGGATGTGGTTGGGACCTGCAAAATAGTCACCCAAAGGTTCTGATGAATATTCGCCGAGGAAAATCGCACCCGCATTTCTGATCTTAGTCATAACCTCAAAGGGATTGGCCGTAAGGATCTCAAGGTGCTCACTTGCTACGGTGTTAACGGTATCTATAGCTTCATCCATATTGCCGGCAATAAGGATATATCCGTAATTATCAAGGGATTTTCTGATGATCTCAGCTCTTGAAAGAGTCTTAAGATACCCTTCTATCTCTTCGTTTACCTTATCGGCTAGAGTTTTATCCGTAGTTACAAGTATAGCACTTGCGAGCTCGTCGTGTTCAGCCTGACTTAAAAGATCTGCGGCAACATAGTGTGCATTAGCGGCCTCATCGGCAAGTACCATGACTTCCGAAGGACCTGCGATGGAATCAATGCTTACAAATCCGTATACAGCCTTCTTGGCAAGGGCTACAAATATGTTACCGGGACCGGTGATCTTGTAAACCTTCGGTATTGACTCGGTTCCGAATGCCATTGCTCCGATTGCCTGAGCACCGCCCGCTCTGTAAATCTCATCGGCACCGGCAATATCTGCGGCAACAAGAGTTCCGGGATCAATGACTCCGGTCTTTCCGGGAGGCGTGCACATGATTATACGGTCAACACCGGCTACTTTGGCGGGAACTATGTTCATAAGAACGGAAGAAGGATATGCCGCCTTTCCTCCGGGAACATATACTCCCAGTCTTTCAATAGCGGTTATCTTCATTCCAAGAAGGGTTCCGTCAGGTTTGGTCTCAAACCAGCTGTTACGAAGCTGCTTTTCATGGAACTGCCTGATATTGGATGCTGCCTCTTTAAGAACCTCAATATAATCCTTATCAAGCTTGGTATAAGCTTCTTCTATCTCAGCTCTGGTTACTTTGATGTTCTCAGGGGTAAGGTGATATCCGTCAAACTTTTCAGTATAATCGAAAAGAGCCTTATCTCCGTTTTCACGGATATTTGCAAGTATCTCATTTACTTTGGATTCATATTCCGTATACTGAGCGGGGGAGCGCTTTAAAAGTGCGCTCTGTATCTCCGCTATGGAATCCGGAGTCAAATTCACTATCTTCATACAAACCTCCAGGTTTTATAATTGTTCTTTAAGTTTAAGGACAAGTTGTTTGATCCTGTCCCCTTTAAGCTGCATACTTACAGGGTTGACTATCATCCTTGCGGAAAGCGGACAGATCTCTTCAAGAACTTCAAGTCCGTTTTCTCTGAGGGTAGATCCGGTTTCGACGATATCTACTATAACATCGGCAAGGCCTACGATGGGACCGAGTTCTACGCTGCCGTTAAGCTTAATTATATCTACCGTCTGATTCTTCTTATTATTAAAATACTCCTTGGCAATTACGGGGTATTTGCTGGCAACTCTTATCCTCTCATGATGGAGGAGCTTTTCGGCGGCCGAATGCGGACCGCATACACACATCCTACATTTTCCGAATCCGAGATCAAGTATCTCATAAACATTACGGTTCTCTTCAAGGATGGTATCTCTTCCCACAACTCCGATATCAGCAGAACCGTACTCAACATATGTGGGAACATCGGGTCCCTTTGAAAGGAAAAATCTGGTCTTTGTTTCTTCGCTTGTAAAAATCAGTTTTCTGGAAGAAGGATCTTTCATCTCTTCACAGGTAATACCGATCTTTTCGAAAAGTTCCATTGTTTTATTGGATAAACGGCCCTTACCGAGGGCAAACGTTAGATAATCGTCGTAACTGTTCATATATATCTCCGATTTATAAATTCTGAGGTCATTTGCCGGCACATATCTTGGCAATACCGCCGTTATTTCTGATATCCGCAGCTTTTCTTACAGCCTCGGCATAAGAAGCATCATCTCCTGCTTTATAAAATACTTCAGTTGCTTCAGGCTCAGCCGGGAAGTTATAACCCTGTCTTTCAAGAAGCTTTTCAACTTCATCCGGCAATATGACAAAACCGACTGCAGCCGCATTTTTTCCGAAATATGATAAAAGAGAATCATATCTGCCGCCCATCGCTATGGGAGAACCCGCTCCAAGTGCAAATGCTTTAAATACTATGCCCGTATAATACTGATACTTGGACAGCATACCCAGATCAAAGGATACATAACGATCATATCCTCTTATCTTGAGAAGTTCAAAGAGTTTACTGAGTCTTTCGATGGCATTCTTGGAAATATCGTTTCCTGCAGAAACCGCAAGTTCCGAAAGCATAGAATGATCGGCAAAGGTATCGGTAATTCGAAGAAGCTTATCCCTCATCTCATCGCTGATATCCAGTTTGCCGAGAAGATCCGAAGCGGCAATGGGATTCTTGGAAGAGATAAGATCTCTCAGATCACTTTCATCTTCAAGAGAAAGCTTTGCTTCAGTACAAAGTCCCTTGAAATAATCAACTTCACCGATGGAAACTCTGAAGTTTTCAAGGCCTGTCTTAATAAGACTTTCAATAAGAAGTGATACCATTTCGGCATCTGCCTGAACGCTTCCGTCTCCTATAAGTTCGACACCTTCCTGAGTCACTTCACTGTATTTTCCCTGAAGAGAGGATATATTCTGGAAAGTAGAACCAATGTAGGAAAACCTGAGGGTTCTGTCATCATCCATGAAGTATTTTGCGGCACACCTTGCGATAGATGGAGTAAAATCCGGTCTTAAGGCAAGTGTTTCGTTTTCTTTATCAAAGAATTTGTATAACTCTCTCGAAGGAATCGTTCCGACTTCTTTGGAAAAAACATCGAAATACTCAAAAGAAGGCGTTTGGATGTCCGTATATCCGTAGGATGATATGACATCGGATATGGTCTTTCTTACGAACTTGATATTGTCATATTCCTTGCCGTAAATATCCCTTACGCCATCGGGAGTATGCAGTAAATTATTCTTGTAATTGCTCATAAATCTCTCACTTTTTCCTGGTTCATGGTACAATAAGAATGTTTCACGAATTAAATGTTTCACACTTTACTATGCTAATGTGCTAACATGCTAATATAGTGAATTATACAGACTGATCTCACCTATGTCAACAAAAAAACACCGATAAAACAAGGTATCTTTTGATAATTTGGCCTCTGAAAGGATGCGAAATGGAATCTGTATATTTTGGCAAAGAGCAGACCACAAGTTTTTCATATGACAAAGATATATTTAAATCCGAGATCAAGGATAAAGAATATTATTTTCCCGATGAAAACAGTACGAAGCTGAAGGCTGTCGGGATAGTATCCGCCATTTTAAAATCCACTTTATTTGATCTGCTCGTTTTGGGATTGTGCCTTCCTTTTTCGCTTATCCTGCTGAGTGAATATACCCCCTATATTCACCTTATAGAAGGCAATGCTATTCTGTTTGTAGGAGATATAGTTCTTTTAATCTCGATCCCCTGCGGTCTTATATATTTGTTGATCCATAACATCGGCAGAGAAAAAATCTACGTTAACGATAACGGTACATTTTATGTAATAAAGATGCTCGTTCGTGTAAATATATATAAAAAATGGCCTTTTTCCTCCGTAGAAAAAAACGAACAAAAGGTTCACGCCTATTATTCAAAACTGATCAGCAAAATCGACAGATATATCGATAAGGGAAGTTTTAGGATCCGTAAAACTTTAACGGATTGTAAAGAATCCGATGATATATATGAAAACGAAAAACATTTTAACGGATATAACGAAAAAAAGAATACCGAAGAAGAACTGATCATTCCTTCCAATTATCGCAAATATGTATCCACGGAAAGCTATGCGGTCAGGAAGATCAAACCCAAATTCATAATTTACCTGATCAAATATGCATACATAATCGCTTTTGCTTTATGGCTGATCGATCACACCTTCGCCAGGATTGATGTATATAATACATTATTTCCGGATTATAGAGAATCCAAGATCGCAGCGCTTGCCCCTCTCGGTTTGGAAGACAGTCCCAATCATCTGGTTTATGATCACAGATACGAATTCATAGATTTCGTAGATACTTCCGATAATTATCTGAGCAATTCGGTCAGAGTCAATTTTGACATTAAAGAAGATAGGATCAAAGACAGTTATGTGACAATCAGTTATGATCTGTATGAAGATGATGATTACGAAATCTTAAAAGAAATACTGTATGCCACATTCCCGGAAGAGGATCTTCCCGATCTCAGTATTATCGATGAGAGCATAAATGAGTATCTTAGCACAGGATCCGAAGACGGAATATATCCCGATATCAGGTTAAGTCATAATTTATCTTTATCCGTTAAAGTCAGTGAGTCCTATTGGGCTGATTATCATGTATATATCTATGTTTCATATAAAGACAGAGAGGATTATTTTCTCTAGAAAGATATAAATAACAAAACCCCGTTCCGCTACAGAACGGGGTTTTGTCTGTAATCAAATTTAAAACGAATTAAGCAACTGTTTTAAAGAGTTTTCTACGTTTTCCGTGACCGAAGTCATCATATTTATGGAAGCTGCTGTTTCTTCGGACGAAGCGACCAGGTTCTCTGCTCTTGTATTTACTTTCTTTACAATGGTCGCAAGTCTTTCGGATTCTTCTATCAGATTACTGATGGTTTCCTTTATATCCTGGTTGTTCTTATTGGAGTCATTGGCGGTATCATTGGAGTTTTCCGCAAGATTTTTGATCTCATCTGCGACGACGGCAAATCCTCTTCCGGCCTCTCCCGCACGTGCAGCTTCAATGGAAGCGTTTAATGCAAGAAGATTAGTCTGATTTGAGATTGCAATAACATCCGCATTATTTGAATCAAGCTTTTCCAGATAGCCTTCGATCTTGGACAGTACTTCTCTCAGATTCTCGGCAAATCTATCGACTTCAAGCATATACTCGGATATCTTACCGGTCTGTTTTGCGTTATCATCACTTATCTTCTGAATCTGATCGATCGAATCAAGAAGATTATTAAAATTGTTGTTGATACCTTCTCCGAGACTGTCTTTCTTAACCCTCAGTTCATCGTGTGCTCTCTGAACTTCTTCGTTGAGGGCAACTGCCTTATCCTTCTCCTCATATGCTCTGTCTTTGATATAGTGAACGCAATTGCGTCTGTGGCTGAAGCCGTTGTAAATAGCGATTGCCATATCACGACATGAATTGTACCCGCAGCAGGTACAGTCGATATGTCGCTTTTCTTCGGTTGTTTTCCTCATCTTGTTGAAGATCTGATCGATCTCGGATTCGGAAGGGATCTTATATACGCAGTCTTTGCTTCGATCCGTGTATTTTCTGATGAAATCATTCAGATTAAGATCGGCAAATTGTTTGTTAAGAGCCGCAAGCCTCTTGGCGGGAGTAAGATTTCTGCCCCATGCGGATTTCTTCGATGCATTTTTGCTGTCTGCTTTAACCTTTTGAATGGTTTCGAAAACCTCTTCATTCATGGTTTTACGATTATCAACACCGGTTCCGTAAAGACAGCCGTTGGTACAGTTAAGGGCATCAATAAAAAGATAATTGGTCTTGCCGTTCTTGATACGATCCTTATTACGGCGGAGATACTCATACATATGGTGCTCTCCTTCCATCTGACGGACAAGAGCATCTTCTCCGAGAAGCCAGTAGACATTCTCTTTAAGACCGCCGGGCATAGGATAAATGGATCCCAGACCGTATTCGATCTCATCGGTATAAGGCTGAGCTCCGCTTACGGGATGAGCCTTCAGATAAGCAACAAGTTTTGAAAAAGTCAGATTATATGCGATGTATCCCTGGTTATTCGGATCGTCGATCTCGTTCTTTTTGGCAATACAGGGACTGATGAATGCGAATTTATCATTTATCTTAAGGTATTTTTTCGCATAAACCGCGGTACACATCATAGGCGAGTGTACGGGCATTAGTTTAGGGAGAAGTTCGGGAAGATACCTTTCTATATATCCGACAACGGCGGGACAAGGCTGTGAGATACCGCCGTAGAATTTATTCTCGGTAATATATTTGATATAAGCCCATGTCGTTATATCCGCACCGAAAGAGACACTGATAAAACGGTTAACGCCGAGCTTTTTGAGCATTCCGAGATATTTACTGTAATCACGAGGATAATTGGCAAGAAATGCCGGTGCTATAATAACGGATATCTTCTGCCCCTTGGACAGATCTTCGAAAAACTTCTCTACATCATCCTCATATTCTCTTGCACCGTGTTCACAGGCATCAAGACATGCACCGCACGCGATACACTTTTTGGGATCAACCTCGATAATGTTGCCTCTTTCTTTTTCTCTGGCAACATTTGCTCCGATACAGCTGCATGCTCTGATACATTTGTTACATCCGATACATTTATCGTTAGTTCTTATCAACCCCATACTATTCCTCCAAATGAAAAATAGACCCATACTCGTATATTGTATCAATATAACGATGTTTATAAAGATTTTAAAAATTAAAATTTGTGACTTTTTAGGTAATTTAATAAACTCCCTCAAATACATGAGGGAGTTTTGCTGTTTATTCGGGTCTGTCAGCAAGATCCTGATTTACTTTGTCAAGATACGGAACGGGAATTCCGGGAGTTTCTTTGATAATATAGTCGGGATTAAGCTCATCATGCCTGAAGGATTTACGCCCGCCTTTTTCGGCTCTTTCCCAGAAGAACTCAAGCATTTGGAGAGGCAGATAATACAGCTCTTCCCTTCCCGTAAAATAGATCAGAAAGAATGCTATACCGCCCTGCTTTTCGAATTTCCTCATGAATGTGACCTGATGTTCATGAATGTTGCTTAAAGCAAATGTGTCTGTTGCACACTCTTTAGCATCAAAACATATGGGGATCCCCTGAACCGCACCGATGTAATCAACCGTACTCTTCTGGTCAAAATATGCCAGAGTTATATGTCTGGTAGCCTTATCTATATTGATAGGGGTTATCGGTGTAGGGATCTTCTGTACAAGGGCAAGTCCGGCCTCATCATATTTTTCGTTGCTTCTGTTTATAAGGTCTTCGAGGGTGGATCCTCTCAGTCCCCTTGATTTCCATGTGGTCATTGGACTTCCTCTAAAGATCCGAATTCTTTATCAACGATATGTCTCATGTCGGCGGGTAAGGGTGCTGTGATATCTATCCCATCTTCAAGTACAGTCCTGTAAGAATGAAGCATCTGTCTTTTAGCCTGCGAATAAGAGTTCTCGTTTCCGTATTTTCTGTCACCGAGTATAGGAAAACCGAGATGACTTAAATGCGCTCTTATCTGATGGGACTTGCCGGTATAGAGTCTTACTTTTACAAGAGAAATCCTGTCGCCGCATTTAACGGCTTCGAAACCGGTTTTGATCATCATCGCTCCGGGAGTATCGGGAGTTACGAATTCAAGCCGGTTTTCTTTTTCATTCTTGATAACATATTTTATATCTGTGGAAGGAGCATTAAATCTTCCCGATACAAGTGCAAGGTAATATTTTTCAAGATCCTTTTCCCGGATCTTATCGGAAAGATACCTTGAGCCTTCCAAAGTTTTGGAGCAAAGGATAAGCCCGGATGTATTACGGTCAAGCCTGTTACATACGGAAGGTCTGAAATGCATAAGAGATTCTTTGGAAACAAATCCTTTTTCAAGAAGATATCCCACCAGATACTCGTTGACCGAAAGATCGTTTTTTTCAACGGACTGGGATAAAATACCTGCAGGCTTATTGAAAACGATCATTCTGTCATCTTCGTAGACCGGTTCTATTCCCTTTAAGACTGAAAAAGCCTTCTCAAAAACTCCGGTATTTATCTCTTCACCAGCTGCGAACTTCTCATATGTCTCATCGGAAAAGAAAACACTGATCACATCTCCTGCTTTTACCAGCTCACTGCCTGTGGCTTTTGATGAGTTCAGTGTTATGTTTTTTTTGCGAAGCTGTTTATATAAAAGGCTTTTGGGGCATGCCGGAAGAAGTCTTTGAAGATATTTATCAAGACGCTGGGATGCCATTTCATTTGTGACTGTTATCTGTTTCATTTTATAAAACGATCTGTTTTAAAACCTTCATGCATGCAGCATCTGTTTTATCGGAAGCTGATAGAGACGCGATACGGTTCATATAAGCTTTCTTATCGGTAAATACTTTTATGGTCATGTCCCCGATCTTTTCAGCGGAAAGAAAAGCCTGAACATGATCTTTAAAAGCATTTTCGTTAAATTTATCATTTTCCGATAGACCAATAATACAACCGTCTCCGACACACAGATGTGAGATGTGGTAGTTTACCTTCTCGGATGTAAATACCATATCATACGCCGAGAGAACTCCTTTGGTATCAATTTTATCGGTATAGCTTTTGTACCTGCAAAACATAATAGCGGAAACAAGTGCTTTGGAAGCAGGGAGCATGCCCAGAACCGCTACCACTGTCAGAAGATTCTTTTTGGTTCCCGTGGTCAGATATCCTGCGAGAAATAAAGAAAATGCAATGATATAGCCGATAGCCATCCTTGCTATTTCATATTTTCTCTGAATATCAAGATACCGGTAAGTTCCTTTAAAAGAATCACCTGAAAAAAGTCTGGAAAAGTTCATTACTTAGGCCTCGATCATTTATATAATCCGTTTGTTAAAGCAATTATGATCCTGTGAGGAACAATCTTGCAGATAACTCTGAATATCTTCATAACTGTTGTAGGGACTGACACTTCCTTCCTGGCATAAGAGTCTCTGAGAGCTTCCTTGACAACTACCTGAGGTGTGGTCATGGCGAACTTCTTAAGAGAAAGTGTTCTGGTTCCGTACTTTTCGGCAACATCAAAAAATTCGGTCTTAACAGGTCCCGGACAAACTGCGGTAACAAAGATCTGTCTGTCCTTCAGTTCGCTGTTTAAAGCCCTGGAGAAACTTAATACATATGATTTGGAAGCCGCATAGACCGCAAATGCCGGCTGAGGAACAAATGCAGCGCTTGAAGCCAGATTAATGATACGTGAATTCTTACCCATATGAGGAAGGCAGACATGAGTGATCTCGGTCAGCGCTCTAATATTGAGATCGCACATTCCGCTTTCTTCTTTACGATCTCCAATTTCGAAATCTCCCAGAACACCGTAACCTGCAGCGTTAACAAGGAATCTTATCCTATATTTATCTGCATTAAGAAGCTGACTTATCCTGTTGACCGTATTTCTGTTTGAAAGGTCCCCGCACACTATACGTGCATGATGCTTAAGCTGACCGGACAGTTCTTCAAGGCGGTCTTTTCTTCTGGCTACAATCCAGATCTCATCTATTCCGTTCATGCTCTGGTCTATGGCATATACAAATTCCCGTCCTATACCCGAAGATGCACCGGTAACTATCGCAATATATTTCATATATCCTCCCTTAAGATTAAGCTTCTCTGTATAAAGGGTTAACTGCAGAATTAAATCTGTCTATGAAAGTTATCTGATTGGATTTGGTATATGCATCATATCTGTTGAACCCCTTTACTACAATACAGGGTCTGTCTCCGGGTTCAAAAGAAAGAGTAAGTTCAAAGGTGCTGTCGAAAGTACCGTTATATGTATCGGCACCGGGCCAGGGCTCAGATTCTTCCCAAGTCCACCCTCCGTCAGTGGATATGGCATAGAACATCATCATACCGTCAGATTCACTGGCATCAATTTTAACTGTCACAGTATTTGCAGAAGAGTCTACATTTACAACCGAAATATTGACCGAATCGGGAGCAGTCCTGTCCTCGTAAGTAGGATCGTTGAAATTGTTCACATCGACATCGATCAGGTTGTCGGAAGTACCGGTATGATCGATACCGAGGATTGAACTCTTAAGTCCGAAATATTCCGCTATAGCATCCGCATCCGTTTCGCCGTATTGTCTGAATAGATCATTATTCGCGGTATGAACGGCATCAACGGTTCCGTCTGCAAAACAATGCTCTATTATGACTGCGGGAATATCTCTGTAAATGTTTGCGGATATTATTGTATAGTAATCTCCCTCGGTTCTAAGCCCTTTTCGCGTTTTGACTCCTCTCGGGAAAATCCCGTAAGTATCTTCAAATTTATGCATCAGAAGATTCCCGAATTGATATCCGTAAGCATTATAGGGAGCAACTCTGGAAGTATAGACTTCAATACCGAACCTGTCATGAGCATAGCAGGCATTATAGTGAACGCTGAATACAAAATCGGCATTTACGGATTCGGCATATTTAGCTCTTTCCGTAAGACTGAGAGTCGTGTCATTATCGGACCTTGTCATGTAGACGGTAACACCTTCATACATACTTAATCTGGACGCGAGTGCCTGGGCTGTTATCAGATTCATGAACCTTTCCTGAATTCTCCCACCCTGTGTGCCGGTATCACTTCCGCCATGACCGGGATCGATCACGATAACAAGATCGTCATCATGAGGATATACCCTCTCAGCAGCGAAAACTTCCGAAGCCGGAGCAAGAGATAACAGAATAACGCTCAGGATTATGCAGATGGATTTGCGTACCTTTCCATAAAACAAATTATTTTCCCCCTCGGAAATAAATCAATAAACAAGAAAACCGGCTTTTTGAAAGCCGGTTTATCATTACTGTCACTGGTTATCGGTATCGGGATAAACCGTACTGACATTGGGACCAGAACTCTCAGGCTCTTCCTTACCGTTTCTGGAAGCTCTGAGTGATTCATGATCGTTCTTAACTGCCTGAAGCTTTGAATTAAGAGCATTGAGCAGATCGTCGTACTGATCGGTTACGGTCTTGGAAGATGCGGAAAGAAGTCCTTCAACATAGTTCATGACATCTTCCATATAACCCATGGCGGCCTCTCTGCAGGCATTTGCTTCATTGGTTGCATTATCGAGGATGTTCTGAGCCTCAGCCATGGTCTGCTGCGTTACGGCATCGGCCTGCTCATATGCTTTCTTAAGGATCTCGTTCTGTGAAAGCATCTCATCGGTCTGAGCAGTTGCTTTCTCTATAAGTCCGTCAGCCATCTTTCTGGCATTGTCGAGAATGCTATCCTGATTGCTGATGATCTTCTGATATCTTGCGATCTCTTCGGGAGCTTTTCTCCTGAGATCGTCTATAAATCCCTGAATAACTTCTTTTTCAACATAGATCTCGGTACTGGAGAGAAGCTTGGGCTTACATTCGGAAATATACTGCTCAAGTTCGTCGATTACTCCGAAGATCTGACTTTCCATTTTTCTTTCCATTATCCGGTTCCTCACCTTTTGATAACTTTGAATTTTTCCTTAAGTGCACTTTCAACATAAGGAGGAACGGAATGACTGACATCACCGCCGTACATGGCAATCTCCTTGACGGTTGAAGAGCTTAAATATGAATACTGAAGATCGGTGGTAAGGAAGACGGTATCAACCTTATTATCCGATATCTTTCTGTTGGTCTGTGCGATCTGAAGTTCGTATTCAAAATCGGTAACGGCACGCAGTCCTCTAACCATTGTATGAAGGTTATTCTGCATGCAATAATCAACAGTCAGACCTCTGAAAGAATCGACTCTGACATTAGGCATATCTTTAGTCGCTTCAAGCAGTATTTTAACACGTTCATCCGTTGAAAACAACGGAGTCTTTTGGGTGTTATCAAGCACTGCGACTATAAGTTCATCGAACATAAGTGAAGCTCTTCTTATGATATCAAGATGTCCCAAAGTCATGGGATCAAAGCTTCCGGGATATAATGCTCTGTTCATTTACTCTCCCTTTTCGATCTTGCGAAGGAACAAATGCATATTGCCTTTGTATTCTTTCCTTCTGACGATTTCAAATCCAACGCTTTCAGTATAGCTGAAATCGCTTTTTTTGTCAGCCTCAATTATGATCAGGGTATCGCGGTCAACATACTTCATATAGGACAGCTGTTTGAGGACGTTTTTCTCATAATCCTTCATATAAGGAGCGTCCATATGAATGATATCTATATGTTTCTCGTATACCGACTGGAGTCCGGCAACGGCATCCTGTTTGAGGATAACCGACTTATCGGTCATCTTGGTAAATGCCACATTCTCGGTGATACATTTGATGGGCTCCTTACCGTTATCGATAAAGTAACACTTGGCAGCGCCACGGCTTAATGCCTCAATACCGATCTGTCCGCTTCCGGCAAAAAGATCGATCCAGACAGATCCGGGCACATCACCCTGTATGATGTTGAACAGGGTCTCTTTTATAATATCCTGCGTAGGTCTTGTAATATCCTCTCCCGCTGGGGTTTTTAAAGGCATTGACCTACACTCTCCTGCAATGACTCTCATTTTCGGGTCCTCCCATAGGTACGATGTTTGGAGACGTGTAATAATCTTTTGCTCATGCACCGTCTGCACTAAGTTCGCTTTCGTCGTCCAAGAGCTGATTGCTTCTGCGCAACTCGCTTCGCTCAAACAGTGCTCGAAGCAATCATGGACAACTCACCTCACTAAGTGCGACGGTAAAATCGCAAAGAAATTATTACACGTCCCCAAACATCTTATATTAAGTATTACCCTTTAACTTTAGTTCCTTTAGCACCACGGCCAAGTAGTTTAATAGAATTCAGTGATATTGTTCTAGTACCATATTCTATCATATTTTCTGAAACTATATCTGTAATGTAGGCGTTTTCGACTTTGTCGGTGCCGTCCAGTTTCATGCCCTTTACACCGGCTGCGGTCTTCTTCATCTCAGGGATCTCGGAGATATTAAAACGGATGAAGTAGCCTCCTGAAGACTGGAGTATTACGTTCTCTTCGGTTCTGACCTTACGGATTGCTACAATCTTGTCGCCATCACCCAGCTTTGTGGCTGTAACGGTACGTCTGGAGCTGACGTCAAATTCAGGGCCTCCGGTAATCTTACACATTGATGCTGCGGTAACGAACAGATACTTACCGAGAAGTACCGTAGATAGATCCTCAGCATAAATGATCATGTCATCCGACGAATCAAAATTGGTGATATTATCTACCGGTACACCCTTGTCACGGAACTTGGACATGGGAAGATCAAGCATCTTGATGGTATGCATCTGACCTTTTTCCGTAAATACGGCAATCCTTCCGTTGTTGCGAACGGGAAGACAGAATTTGATCTCTTCGGCAATTGCTTCCTTGTTTCTTTCGAAAGTAGCGGTATCGATCATCTTGCAGTATCCGAATCTGTCCATAAGGAAATATACATCCATTTCCTCGAATTCTTTTTCCTTGTAGACAGCTTCTTCCGCATTCTCGATGGCAGTTTTACGCTTACTTGTGAATTCTTTTTTAAGAGCCTCAAGATCTGTGATGATGACCTGGGTCATGGACTCTTTTCTGTCAAGGATATCTTCGTAGCGATAAATGTTCGCAAGAGTATTCTCGTGATCTTTATTAAGAGCATCTATCTCAAGTCCGATCAGTCGATAAAGTCTCATATCAAGAATGGCTTTAGCCTGTCTTTCGGTAAAAAGAAGCTGGGATGCCATGATCGATGATTCTTTTGTCTTAAACTTAATACCGTCAGTGATTCCACGTACAAGACAGTCTTCAGCCATCTTGCGGTCACGGGATCCTCTGATGATCTCGATAATAAGGTCGATCAGGTTGCAGGCTTTGATAAGGCCTTCCTGAATCTCCTTCTTATCCATCTCCTTTGAAAGAAGGTTGTTGTATTTTCTGGTATTGATCTCATACTGGAAATCTGCGATCGCCCCGAGAACGGAACCGAGTGACATGGTCTCGGGCCTTCCGTCTTTAATGGCAAGCATGTTCACACCGAATGTATCTTCCAGATGCGTCTTTTTATACAGAAGATTAATGAAGTTCTCCGCATCCGCATCTTTCTTAAGTTCGATTACGATTCGGATTCCTTCCTTGGATGACTGGTTGGAAATATCAACAATATCCTGAGTCTTCTTTGATTCGGAAAGGTTGGCTACTTCCTGAAGGAATTTACCTATACCTGCACCAACCATGGTGTAAGGAATTTCGGATATAACCACATTCTGATGACCGTTCTTAAGCTTTTCAACGGATGCGACTCCGCGGATCCTGACCTTTCCCTGACCTGTCTCATAAATATTCTTCAGATCATCCTTATTGATGATGATACCGCCGGTGGGGAAATCAGGGCCTTTTATATATCTCATGAGTTCTCTTGTAGAGATCTCGGGATTCATAATATATGCTTTGAGAGCATCGATGGTCTCCCCGAAATTGTGAGGAGGAATATTGGTAGCCATACCGACTGCAATACCTTCGGACCCGTTGATCAGAAGGTTTGGAATGCGGCAGGGTAGAACTTCAGGCTCTTTTTCGGTCTCATCGAAATTGGGAACGAAATTAACGGTATCATTGGCAAGTTCATCCAGAAAAGCCATCTGGGTGATCTTCTTAAGACGGGCTTCGGTATACCTCATCGCTGCGGCGCCATCGCCTTCAATGGTTCCGAAGTTACCGTGGCCGTCTACAAGAGGAAGTCCCTTTTTGAAATCCTGACTCATTACAACAAGGGCTTCATATATGGATGAATCACCGTGAGGGTGATATTTACCCATTGTATCACCGACTATCCTTGCACTCTTTCTGTAAGGCTTGTCGTAAGTGATACCCAGTTCTCTCATATCATAGAGAGTACGTCTCTGTACGGGCTTAAGTCCGTCTCTTACATCGGGGAGTGCTCTGGATACTATAACGCTCATCGCATAGTCCACATAGGATCTTTGCATCTCTTCCGAGTATTCTGTTTTGATTATCTTTTCTTCCATAACAGTACCTGTAAGTTTGGTTTATCGATCAGATATCAAGATTAGCTGCGGTCGCGTGTTCATAGATAAATGTCTTTCTGGGAGGTACGTCTGTTCCCATGAGAAGTTCCGTGGTTTCGGAAGCCATTCTGGCATCCTCTATCTCAACAAGCTTAAGTCTTCTGGTCTTAGGATCAAGAGTGGTCTCCCATAACTGGTCGGGATCCATCTCACCGAGACCTTTGTATCTCTGAAGAGTAAAGGGGCCTTTATGCTTTGCTCTGTATTTTTCAAGAGCTTTATCGTCATAAAGATATTCCTCTTCTCCCTTAGAAGGCATTGCCTTATAAAGAGGAGGCATTGCTATATAGATATGGCCCTCAAATATAAGTTCCGGCATGAACCTGTAGAAAAGAGTAAGGAGCAGGGTTGAGATATGAGCTCCGTCCACATCGGCATCGGCCATGATGATTATCTTGTCATAGCGAAGCTTGCTTATATCAAAATCATTGCCGTAGCCTTCGGAAAATCCGCATCCGAAAGCATTGATCATTGTTTTGATCTCGGCATTTTCCAGAATCTTATTGATCGAAGCCTTCTCAACGTTTAAGATCTTACCTCTTATAGGAAGGATAGCTTGAAACATTCTGTCTCTTGCAGTCTTTGCGGAACCGCCTGCAGAATCTCCCTCTACTATAAAGATCTCACACTTATCGGCTTCTTTGGAAACGCAGTTTGCAAGTTTACCGTTCGAATCAAAAGAAAACTTCTGCTTGGTAAGAAGATTGGTCTTAGCCTTCTCTTCCGCTTTCCTGATCTTAGCGGCTTTATCCGCACTTTCTATAACAGCCTTTAAGATATCGAGATGTCTGTCGAAATATCTTACAACCTCATCACCGGTAACCTTGGCAACGGCTTTTGCCGCATCCTGGTTATCAAGTTTAGTCTTGGTCTGTCCTTCAAAGGTAGGTGCGGGATGCTTGATGGAGACAACTGCGGTCATACCGTTTCTGACTTCGGTACCCGAATAATTTGCATCCTTATCCTTCAGATTGCTAAGCTGTCTAGCATAAGAATTGATGACAGTGGTGAACTGGGTCTTAAAACCGGTAAGATGGGTTCCTCCTTCGGAGTTGTAAATGTTATTACAAAAACCGAGAACATTTTCATGGAACTCATTAACATACTGAAAAGCAATCTCTACCTGAATACCATCAGATTCTCCGGAAATGGAAATGATCTCGGTTACAGGATCTTTTAACTTGTTCAGATCTTTAAGAAAGCCTACGATACCCTCAGGCTCATGGAATGAAACCGTGTCAGGCTCGTCACCTCTCAGATCTTTATATTCAATAGTCAGTCCGGGATTAAGGTAAGCGGTCTCATGAAGTCTGCTCTTAACCTCATCTTCCTTGAATCTGGTTCTGTCGAAAATAGTATCGTCGGGAAGGAAATTAATGGTTGTTCCGTGATCCCTGGTCTTACCCTGTGATGGAAGAAGTCCGTCAACAAGTTCAACGATAGGTTCGCCCTTCTGATAGCTGTCTTTGTAAATATTACCGTCTCTTTTGATGGTGATATCAAATCTGGAAGAAAGTGCATTAACAACCGAAGAACCAACTCCGTGAAGACCTCCGCTGGTCTTATAAGCATTATTGTCAAACTTACCACCGGCGTGAAGTGTAGTAAGAACAAGACGCTCTGCGGAAATTCCCTTCTCATGACGGCCGACGGGAATACCTCTTCCGTTGTCGGATACGGTACATGAGCCGTCTTTTTCAAAAGTAACTTTGATGGTATCGCAAAATCCCGCAAGATGTTCATCTACGGAATTATCGACAATTTCATATATAAGATGGTTCAGACCCTTGGTAGACACCGAGCCGATGTACATACCGGGACGGACTCTTACGGCTTCAAGACCTTCGAGTACCGTGATACTTCGCTCATCATAATTATCTTTTTTAGGTGCCATAAAAACTCCTTGTGAAATCAGACTTGCAGATAAACACTGTGTTTTACGTGAAACCCCCGAACAATCGTTTGCAACTTCTAAATTCTATCATACATTTGGAAAAGTGACAACAAAAAATCCACTACATGTAGTGGATTTAATGCCGCATGAAATATGAATTTTTTCATTCAACAACATATGTTTTGCTTGAAATATCTGTCTCTTTTCTTTATGATCAGATTTTTTTTGAAACGGCCGCAGCGATCGCACCGGGGCCGATATGGCAGGCAATGGAAAGCGACAAAGGTCTCTTTACAACTTCATATCCCGGGAACATCTCGTTAAGCTCTTTCTCAAACTGTTCCGCAGCGGCCAGGTCGTCGGTATAAGCCATTTCCAGATGAACATTGTGGCACTTGTCCGTACAGCCGAATCTGTTCTCCATATCATTCTTGATGGCCTTCATGATGATCTCTTTGCCACCCTGAAAAGTTCTGGTCTTGCCGTATGAATCAAGCTTTTCACCCTGTATCTGGAGAACAGGCTTGATCTTCAGAAGAGTTCCGATGGCAGCGGCTGCCGGAGTGAGTCTTCCACCCTTCTTGAGATACTGAAGAGTATCGATCATGATATAGATAGAGCTCTCAAACTTAACTCTTTCAAGTTCATCCTTAACCTGTCTTGCACTCAGGCCTTTGTCTATAAGTTCAAGTGCATCGAGACATGATTGTCTGAGAGTCACCGAGATTCTCTGATTGTCCACAACCTGAACCTTATCATCATAATGCTGAGCGAGAAGGTAAGCTGAACCGCAGGAACCGGAAAGTCCGCTGGACATGGGAATATGTACAATTTCATCATACTCTTCGAGGAGTTTATCCCAGGTCTTCATGACTTCTTCAGGGGAAGGCTGACTAGTATGAATATCCTCTCCGCCTTTTAATCTCTCATAAAACTCTTCCTGAGTAAGAGTTACTCCGTCCAAAAATTCTTTTCCGCCGATGAAAAACGGCATGGGAATAACTGTTATGCCAAGTTCCTTACCTTCCTCAACAGTCATAGAACTGTTGGTATCGGTAACAACCGCTATTTTTGAACCCATTGAATTTCTCCTCCAAAACGCATGTTATTTATATAGTCCTGAAATCAAGGAAATTTCTTCCGTAGAATTCAGCTTCTTCTCTGATAAGCGCATTCTCCGCAGCATGAAGATTTCTGTCTTTGGCCAGAATCTCATCGCATAGAATTGATGCTTCCGCAAGTAAGTCGGCATCAGCAAATACGTCGGCAATTTTAAAAGCAAAATCTCCGCTTTGTCTTACTCCGAACAACTCTCCCGGTCCTCTGGTTTTAAGATCGTAGGAAGCAATCTCAAAACCGTCCGTGGTCTTAGCCAGGATCCCGAGCCTTTCCGAAGTCTTTTCATCCGACTTGGAAGTCATAAAAATGGCATAGCCCTGATCCTTACCTCTTCCGACTCTTCCTCTGAGCTGGTGAAGCTGTGATAGACCGAATCTTTCGGAATTTTCTATCATCATAACCGTGGCATTGGGAACATTAATGCCTACTTCTATAACCGTCGTCGAAATCAGTATATCGATATCTCCGGATGAAAACCGATCAAGAATGTTTTCTTTTTCCGAAGGTTTCATCTTACCGTGAAGGTAAGAGATCCTGTATCTTTCGCCAAGTACCGATTGCAATTCTTCAGAATAATCAATTACATTCCGGAGTTCGGAATCGGATTCTTCATCATCGGATGCTTCAACCATGGGACAGATCACATAGACCTGGTGCCCTTTAGCCACTTCGTCCTTAATAAACTTATTGGCTGAAGGTCTGAAGGATTCGCCCACAACACAGCTTTTGATGGGGCTTCTGCCTTCGGGCATATCTTTAATGGTAGAAATACTCAGGTCTCCGTACAGAACTATAGCAAGAGTTCTGGGAATGGGTGTAGCGCTCATTACAAGAATGTGAGGACCCACGCCTTTGCCCGCAAGAGTCTCCCTTTGTCTTACTCCGAATCTATGCTGCTCATCGGTTACAACAAGACCAAGATTCTTATATACAACCTTATCCTGGATCAGAGCATGAGTTCCTATGATAAGATTGGCTTCACCGTTTTCGATTTCTTCATAGATCTTACGCTTGCCCGCAGCCGATACGGAACCGGTTAATAGTACAGGCTTAAAAGGAAGATCATATTTAACGGTAAGATCCGATATAGTCTTATAATGCTGGGTCGCAAGAACTTCGGTCGGGGCCATAAAAGCTCCCTGATACCCGTTTGCAACCGTATTGAGAAGGCCCGCGATGGCAACTATGGTTTTGCCGCTACCAACATCTCCCTGAACAAGTCTGTTCATAACAGTCTCGCCGGAAAGATCATTCATTATCTCTTTAACAGCTTTTGCCTGTCCTTTGGTAAGCTTAAAAGGTAGTTTTTCAATAAATCTTCCGACTTCGGCGGAATCGACCATGGGACAGGTATTTGGCGCACCTTTCAGAAGCTCTTTATTTTTACGGAGATAAAGGATAAAAAAGAACAACTCGTCAAAGGAAAGTCTCCTTCTACCGAGCATGCTTTCATTTTCATCCGCCGGATTGTGAATCATCCTGTAAGCTTCCCCGGAAGGTATCAGTTGGTGGCTTTCCCTGAAAGCGTCGGTCAGATAATCATCGGTAAAATCCGCTTTCTTAAGAGCGGATTCCACGGCTTTAATCACAGCAGAGTTCTTAAGGCCTTTAGTCAGCGGATACATGCACTGGAACTTACCGGAAAGTTCGGTATATTCATCATATGCATATTTTCGGGGCTGAACCATGGAAAACTCTTTGCCCGACTTTTTGACTCTTCCGCGGAACACATAATATCCGCCTTTACTGACCGCTTTGGCCATAAAAGGCAT
The DNA here is from genome assembly GCA_016291475.1 of Lachnospiraceae bacterium. Next base: position 43,438 of record JAEEXJ010000008.1, read on the forward strand.
GTTGAAATACTTTATCGTCAGCTTTCCGGAATCATCGCTTACTTCGATGGGGAGAATGGACATTTTATTTTTGACACGCCTGAGATTTCCCACCATATCAACACGGACTCTGACGGCCGCAATCTCATCATTTTGTAATTCGGATATTTTCTTAAGTCCACCGAATACAAGATAAGTCCTCGGGAAGTGATTCAAAAGTTCATAGATATTGGTTATCCCGAGGTTATGAAAATATTCTGCTGTCTTGGGCCCGACGCCTTTCAGCTCGGATACCGGAGTGTTCCAATTATTCAGCATTTTCTATATTTATACAAATTAAAAGAAGGTTCATAATCGAACCTTCTTTCATATAATATATTCGTGTATATAGTTAAACAAACCACTTAATGAGTAAGTAAAATGTTATGACAAGGTTTATTCTACAGAAACGATGTAATAATAAACCGGCTGTCCGCCATTCTGAATATCTACATCAAGAGTGTTAAACTTCTCTGCGATCAGATCCTTGAGAGCATTTGCATCCTCTTCGGTAACGTCTGCACCGTAGTAAAGGCTTATAAGCTCGGAAGAATCATCAACCATTTCTCCGATCATTTCTACGACTACCTGATTCATATCGGTTCCGACAGAGAGAATCTTCTTGTCTCCGATACCCATGTAATCGCCTTTTCTGATCTCATGATCGTCAATGGAGGTATCTCTTACAGCATAGGTGATCTCACCGGTCTTAACCATTCCGATAGCCTCAACCATAGCCTGTTCATTCTCATCCGCACTGCTGCCCGCACTGAAATTGATGGCAGCGGTGATTCCCTGAGGAATGGTCTTGGTGGGGATTACAAGAACGACCTTATCGGTGGTAAGATCTCTGGCCTGATTAGCAGCCATGATAATGTTCTTATTATTGGGAAGTACGAATACAGTCTTAGCGTTAACCTTTTCAACCGCATCAAGAATGTCAGCAGTTGAGGGGTTCATTGTCTGACCGCCTTCTATAACATAATCAACACCGAGACTTCTGAAGATCTCAGCAAGACCGTCGCCGGCACTAACAGCTACAAAACCAAACTCCGAAGGCTCGCCCTTAGGTTCGGCAGCTGTCTCGGCAGCAGCGTTATCAGCCGCCTCTTTTGCTTTTGCACCTTCAAGTCTGCAGGTAACCTTAACATCGGAAAGGATACCGAATTTGATGGCTTTCTGAAGTACAAGTCCGGGATCATCGGTATTGATATCGATATTAACTTCGGAACCGCTGACCTTAAAACTCTTAAGATCACCGATATCATTAAGATAAGATTTAACGTCGCTTTCAAGCTTGCTGTTAACATTCTTGGAAAGCATTACTTTAATCTCGGCATGATAGATATTCTTCTGAACTTCCTCGATCTTTCCGGGTCTGGAATCATCAACCTTGGCAATGGGCTCATCGGAAATAGTAAGATCGATCTCTTTGCCGGAGAAAAGATCAACGGCACCCTGAACAACCTTCATGAGTCCGGCTCCGCCTGAGTCTACAACTCCTGCCTGTTTAAGTACGGGAAGAAGTTCGGGAGTCTGATCGAGTACTTTATATCCATGTTCGAGAACCGCAGGAAGGATCACTTCAAGATCATCCTCTCCGTTCTCGATAAGTTCGGCAACTTTTTCTCCCATTCCTCTTGCTACGGTAAGAATGGTGCCCTCGGTGGGCTTCATAACAGCTTTATATGCAGTCTCTACAGCTTTGGTACATGCCGCACCGAGAAGAGGTACAGTTATAACCTGTTCATCCCTTACAGCCTTGGTAAGACCTCTGAGAAGCTGTGATAAGATAACACCGGAATTACCCCTTGCGCCTCTGAGTGAGCCTCCGCTCATAGCCTTGCAAAGCGACTTCATATCAGGCTCTTCGCCAAGATCTCTGACTTCCTTGGCAGCGGACATGATGGTCATTGTCATATTGGTTCCGGTGTCTCCGTCCGGAACAGGGAATACATTCAGCTCATTGATCTCCTCCTTGCTCCTGTCAAGGTAGATAGCCCCCGCAAGGAACATTTTGGAAAAGAGCTTAACGTCTATCTCTTTGATTGCCACGAATAGATCCTCCTTAGTCGATCACTCTGACGCCTTCAACGAAGATGTTGATCTTCTCGACATCGAGTCCTGTAAATTCTTCAACCTTATATTTGACGCTCTCGATAAGATTGTCAGATACCGTCAAAATGCTTACACCGTATGCAACTATCACATGGAAATCAAGGATAAGCTTACGCTCGGGCGAAAGTCTTACATTAATTCCTCTGGAAAGATTCTCGGTGCGCAGTATCTTGGCGATGCCGTCTCTCATACTGATTCCGGCCATACCGACTATTCCTATGCATTCAATGGCTACACTGCCGGCATACTGAGCAATAACATCGTTGTCTACGACAATGTTTCCCATATGTGTGTTCATGGAAGAGCTCTTCATATAAAATCCTCCTTTACTGCAAAACTGCGATTAATTATAACATAATATCTACAAATAAATGTTAAATATCTTGAAAAATATTTCTTGCATTATTAAATAGGCTCTGATAATATACATATGTTGCGTTTCAAGCATGGATTATTAATCAGATTATAACGCCGGGAGGTGAGAATATGGCAAAGTGTGATGTATGCGGAAAAGGAATCCATTTCGGAAATAATGTGAGTCACTCTCACAGAAGATCCAATGCAATTTGGAAGTCCAACGTTCTTAGCGTAAAGTGCAAAGTTAACGGACAGTCCAAGAGAATGCATGTATGCTCAAGATGCCTTCGCAGCGGTGCTGTAGAGCGTGCATAATTGATCATGTAAATATGAGAACAGGCTTTATGCCTGTTCTTTTTTTGTATAAAAAACTCCCTGCCGCATGACAGGGAGTCCTTATTTACGCTTTTCTTCTGTGATATTCCTTATTTATCGCCCGGCTCAGCCTCTCATCTCCGCACAGATTATCGGGATGAAAGATCTTTACCAGATCTTTATATCTTTTTCTGAGCATGGAAGTATTAGTGATGTTCGCAAACAACACGCAGGCGATAGAGTCAAAATCATTTTCGGAAAGATGTGACAGATCCGGAGAAGAAATATCGGACATGCCCAGTCTTCTGCTGGCCTCAAATTCTTCCTTTTCCCTTTCTAACTTACGTCTGTCTTCCTCAAGAGTTCTGAAACCGTCTTTAAGGATCTCCATCTTCTTGTCAAAAAACATACTTTCCTGACGGAGTCTTTGTCTCTCCTGAGTAGTGCGCCTGTTGAGCTCATTAAGTTCGTCCCTGAGAAGCACCCTGTCCTTCATAAAAGATTCCTGAAGATTCTTCAGTTCACTCTTCTGTTGATCGAGCTTTTGCTTCTCGGCATCAAGACGCATGTTTTCCTGGAAAAGAAACAATTTGAGTTTTTTTAACTCTTCCTCATTTTCAGTTTGAACTATTGCTTCCCAATCGATCATGCGGATTACCTGAAATGTTTATTCGGGAAATGCTGCATCTCTAATCTCGTCGTCATCGGGGCCACCCTTTTTATCCTTGGAAATCCTGTGGATGACTTCGGGCACCATATCAAGGATTTTGGTTATGGAATCCTGATTTTTAACAGACAAAAGTCTGGTATTACCGTCTTTGATAACGATGATTGCATTGGGTGAAACCTTACCGCCCATGCCACCGGCAGAAGAATTCTTGTTGAAATTCCTGCTCTCGTTACCGCTTCCCGCAGCCACACCGAAAGAAACGTCCACAAGAGGGATTATAGTGGTATCACCGACTACTACAGGCTGACCGACAACGGTCTTGGATGAAAGCACTGCATCCATACCGCTCAGCAGTGAATCGATTACTTCTTTTTTGTTGGAATCGGCCATATCGGTCTCCTTTAAGATCATGCAGCTTTATCAGAAACTGCTTCTTCTTTTTCTTTCTTTTTATTATGGTGCTTATAAGATCTGTATAGCTTAAGGACATTCCTGTTAAGGATTATCAAAAGACCGTTCCACAGGATGCACCACAGATTAAAATGTCCCTTACAGTAAATATCACCTTCAAATATCTTGCGTTCAAAATCGGGTCTTACCGATGAAGTCCTGTCAAAGCGTCCGGCTATCATTGTATATATACCGTAAACCTTACCCGTTATATCCGGAGAATCGAATCCGAAAGTAATATCGGCATGGGCTTTTCTCGGAAGAACCTTCTTAAAGATACGCTTAAGTCTTTTTTTGATGACAAAAAGAGCATTCTTTGCTTCGTTCGAATTATATAAATTCCTGTAGTATCGAATCTCCGAACGAACTCTTTTTATTTTATCACATATTTCTTCGATTTTGGACTTAATCTTGTCAAAGAAACCGGCACCCGGCTCATCGGTTTCCTCAGAATCATCAGGTTCTTCGACAGATTCTTCAGTATCTGTATCTTCTTCCGGGGAAGAATCTTCTGCAAATTCTTCTTCCGACACTGTATCTTCCGGAATGGCATCCTCCTCGTCAGCCAATTCTTCCAAAGCCTCATCCAGCTCACTCAGGTCGTACTCTTCTTCATCACCGGATTCCTTGTCCGGTATCTTCATTTGAAATACAGTAAAAAACAGAACCTTTACCTTTACATACAAAGCATCGGTATATTCTGCCCTTGCCCTCAAAAGTCCGAGAAAATAAGATAATCTGAGAAAACCGAGAGGCCTGCTTCCGGCCTCTGCCTTACAGGATATCCTATAAGTCACCGGCAGGATCAAAGCCAGAATTATAAGTAACAAAACAAGCCCCACTAAGGACAGGAGCAAAATTCCGATAATCTGTAATATTTTAAGGATCACAGCGAGCATATATATTCCTTAAGGTCCAGATCTCCGCGTTTTTTCAGACAATCCTCGGTTATTTTCGCAACAAGTTCAAAAGCCTCGTCTTCATTTTCCGCAATTGCGCATACACTGGGAATCTTGCCTTCCCATACACGGGATCTGAGGTTTGAAGCTGAGACGATATCAAAATTTTCGTCTTCTTTTTCGGAAACCAGAATAAGCTTATACGATCCCTTGCCTTTTAAGATCTTATCTTTTACTTTGGGGAGCTTTTTTATATTAATGGAATCCGATAAATATAATGACGGTCTGAAATTTACCTCTACCTTATCTTTAAACAATTTCATATGAATAAATATACCACAGAAATTGACACGGGCCTTAGAAATAATTAAAATTTATAATGTTCGGGAGTGGTTTATCAGACTACATCCGGACGCATCCCGAACCTTTCAGAGGGTCTATATGAAAACAATCTCTAGAATGGAATTGCAGGAAGGAATGGAGCTTGCGGAACCCGTAGAAGCGGCCGGCAAGGTCATTTACAATGCAGGAACCAAGGTAACCCAGGCTGTAATTTCCAAATTATCCCACTATGATGTCATCGCCGTTACCATTATGGAAGATGTGGATTACGCCACTACACATAACGAAAGGATCCAATTCGACGAAGACTTCAAAAATTTCAGACAAAAATACAACGATTGTCTATCCAGATATAAAGGAGTAATGCTCTCATATCTGGGAACCAAATTCTCTATACCCTCACAAAATCTGATAGATATCTACGAAGACTGTTATTCGACTGTAAAGAACGAAAAACAGCTTCTTGATTTCATGTATAATCTTGCTCCCAATGAAGACGAGCTTACATATACCCAGTCCTTCAACGCAGCTCTTCTGTGCGGAGCTTTCGGCAACTGGCTCACTCTTCCCGATGAGAAAAAGAGAATGCTCATTCTCTGCGGATTCTATTACGATATAGGAAAATGGAAAATCCCTTCAGAGATACTATGGAAACCGGGAAAATTAAGCGAACAGGAATACGCTCTCGTTAAACAGCATACACTCCTGGGATACCAGCTTGTCAAGCATGATACAGCCCTTCCGGAAGACATCAAAAGATGTATTCTCATGCATCATGAAAAGATGGACGGTTCCGGTTATCCCTGCAATCTTAAAGGCGATAAGATCAATATCTACGCAAGATATCTGGCAATAGTCGATACATATATTGCAATGGCTTCAGCCAGAACCTTCAGGCTTGCGCTTACGCCTCTGCAGATTATCGGTGCTTTTGAAAAGGATATCCAGAAATACGATACAACTATTCTTATGCCCCTTATCGAAAGAATATCCGATGCTCAGATCGGAACTACAGTTCAGCTGAATGACGGAACCGACTGGGAAGTCATGCTGATCAACAAAAACAATTATTCCAGACCCATGCTTCGAAATGCAGGTAACATGATAGTTAACCTGGCAGAAAGACCGGATCTGGAGATCGTAAAGATTATATGATGACGTATTAAAATGGGGACGGTTATGAAACAGGGGGACGGTTCTGTCGTTCCACAAGAATCATGTGGAACGACCGAACCGTCCCCCTGTTTCATAACCGTC
>JAEEXJ010000168.1 GCA_016291475.1 Lachnospiraceae bacterium
CAATCTTATTGTCATATGCACAGATCATTCCGGCATAGTGAAGATCACATGTATACTGGGGCTCTGTGCCCTCTGCAAACCATTCGGTTATTACACATCCGTCGCATAGTCCCTCAATGGGAAGAAGTCCTGATTCCGAACAAACTTCAACGGCTACAAGTCCCTCCGGCATTTCGAATTCTTTATACTCCAGATCTTCATGGATCCTGCTCATGACAGCTTTCCAAAGCATCTCGGAGGTATGCATCTCATCCCAGTTCTGTTCGGTATTGTCATCATATCCCGTCCATACACCCGCGGTGTAATAAGGAGTCATTCCTACGAACCAGTGATCCCATCCGTCTGAGGTGGTTCCGGTCTTACCTGCGATATCGGCTCCGTAGAAGTTAACTCTGTTACCTGTTCCGTAAGCTACGCAGGATCTCATGGCATCGATAAGAAGCCATGCCGTTGTTTCTTTAAATACACGCTTTCTCTTAGGATCCCTGTTATCAAGGATGATGTTTCCGTAAGAATCGGTAACGGTGGTGTACAAATGGGGCTTTATAAACTCTCCGCCGTTAGCGATACATGCATATGCACCGGTAACCTCTTCATTGGTAACACCATAGGTAAGTCCACCGAGAGCAAGTGACTGGGTGATATCGGAATAAACCATTCCGCCAATCTCTCTTCCCGCTGTAAGGTGTGAGAATCCCAGTTCCTGAAGATAATTAAATCCGGTTATGGGTCCTATGTATGTCAGATTCTTGACCGCAACAATGTTCATGGAATATGCGATACAGTATCTGAGTGAAAGATTCTGATAACTGCATGATCTTGATGTATTCTGAACAGCGGTACCTGTATCGTAATTGAAAGGTGCATCCGCATAAGTGGTTGCAAGAGTTACCATTCCGGTATCAAGTCCGGGGCCGATGGAAGCGAGAACCTTAAATACGGATCCGGGTGATCTGGTTGAGGTAGTCGCTCTGTTAAGAGTACGTCTTCCTTCCTTATCTCCTCGTCCTCCGGCCACCGCTACAACTTCACCTGTGGACTGATTGATGATGACCATGGACATCTGAGGCTGTACGGTAAATTTAATGCTCTCGTCGCAATTATCCTCAGTCTCTACAAGTCCCAGTTCTTCGAAGCATGCTGCCCTGTATTCATCAATTGCAGCCTGTGCGTTTTCGGTAGAGCTGTAAAGCAGCTTATATTTACTGTAACCGTAGGTAGTTTTAAACCAGGTTATCATGTTCTCTTTCGAGAAATTGTGAGGATTTCCTTCCTCATCATAAATGGTAAGGGCATAGTTCAGCATGTATTTATCATTGAATTTGAAATTCTCGGGATTGGAGAATTCCTCATCAACAATACCCTGAATATAGGGATCCATGGTGGACTGTATCCTGAGTCCGCCGCTGGTGATCATATGCTCCGCCTGTGCCTTGTCATATCCGGCTACATTAATAAGATCGTTTAATACATCATCGTAAAGCGAATCGGAGAAGTAATTACCTTCCAGAGTATCAGCCTCAGCAATGTATGTATCGTGATACTGGATTCTGTCGTATACATCATCGGTATCGGCGATTGCTTCATCATACTCTTCCTGGGTAATGAAACCCAGCTCGAGCATCTTATCAAGGCAGTTCTTACGACGCTTGACGTTATTCTCGGGATGCTTGATGGGGTTATACCATGAAGGGTTCTGAGTAATGGAAGCCAGAACGGCACACTCCGAAAGAGTCAGATCTATTGCCGATTTTCCGAAATATCTCTGGGATGCTGACTCAACACCGAGAGTATTCTGACCCATATTGATCGCGTTAAGATATCTGAGGAGAACTTCGTCCTTGGTTGTTGACTTGGTAACCTCAATAGCCAGGTACTGCTCCTGAATCTTACGCTTAAGCTTCTTGACCATATTGTCGCCTTCTTCCGTCCAGTCGACGAAAATGGTGTTCTTAAGAAGCTGCTGGGTTATAGTGGATGCACCCTGGGTTTCTTCACCGCGGGAACGGACGAACCAGTAAAGCGCTCTGGCCATTCCTCTGTAGTCGATACCGTTGTGTTCATAGAATCTTTCATCCTCACTTGCTACAAAAGCAAGTGCAAGCTGTCTGGGAATACCGTCCCAGGTAACCTCGATTCTGTTTGCATCCTCACCTACATAGTGGTCGAACTCATTACCCATTGCATCATAAACAATGGTAGCCTGACCGTTTGCGATAATATCCGAAATATGGATAACGGGAGTACCCGCAAGGATCGACTTGAACAGTCCGATTCCGCCTGCCACAAGGCATATAAAAACCGCAATGATCCCGGCAAGTACCAGCTTAAGCGCAAGCAGGAGTACTTTCCTGACGATCTTGTCTCCGTATGAATTTAACTGACGCCTTCTCTGAATGACGCCTTTTCTGCTGTAGTCCATTTCTTTCTCCAAACATCTTTCCGATCTGCGATCGTCTTACAGATAATCCACCGGATTCTTCTGTGAGATCATTTTG
>JAEEXJ010000085.1 GCA_016291475.1 Lachnospiraceae bacterium
GGGGACGGTTCTGTCGTTCCACATGATTCTTGTGGAACGACAGAACCGTCCCCCTGTTTCATAACCGCCCCCAATTTTCCTTATACGCCGAAGTAGGCATCAAATATTCTCTTGGCCAGCGGAACCGCGTACTCAACACCGGTGCCCGCTTTTTCTATTATTATCGTTACGCAGATCTCTGGATCTTCAACGGGTGCAAATGCAGTAAACCATGCATGTGATTCGTTAATATCATTTGCAAATTCCGCAGTTCCCGTCTTACCCGCAACAGTATAATTATCATTCTTAAGAACTCTTGCGGTTCCGTATTCGCATACGGCGGTCATTATATCTGTCAGAAAAGCGGACTCATCCGCACTGATCACCATTCCGGCACTTTCAGGTCCATAGCTTCTGATAACTTTTCCGTTATCATCAACTATCTCATCTATCAGATAGGGCCTGAGCATTTCTCCTCCGTTTGCGATGGCCTGAGTTATCATGTTCAGATGCAAAGGAGTAAGTGTAGTCCTTCCCTGTCCTATGGAAGTCTGCATAATGTCATAATCGGTGGAAGCCGCTCCCACATAAGCCTTTCCGTAATTGGCCAAAAGGTCCGTGGGAAGTCTTCTGTTAAAATACAGATCATCCATGGTATCCGCCCACAGATCACGGTCAAGTGAAAGTCCTATATTTACAAAAGAAGAATTACACGACCTGGCAAAAGATGAAGTAAGATCCAGATCTCCGTGTACAGTTCCGTAAATACAGCTGATGCGGTAATCATCATGCATTATATTTCCGGTACATGTATATGCGTAATCCTGCCATGTATCGGGATTCTGTCTGTAATATGCAAGAGCTGTGATGATCTTAAAAGTAGATCCGGGAGGATAAAGTCCCTGAGTCGCTCTGTTAAGAAGCTGGGAGCCCTTGGGATCGGAAGTAATGGCTTCCCAGTCTTCTCTGATAGAACCGGGATTAAAATTCGGATGAGATACAAGAACCAGTATCCTGCCGGTTTTTACCTCGGAAACGATCACGGCACCGTTATACAAACCGAGATAATCGTCTGCAACCTGCTGAAGATCGGCGTCCAGAGTACTCATAACGTTATATCCGGGATCCTTAACGTTTTCAAGATCGTTTTCGACCCTTTCGGAAAGCGATGCCCCGGAATGCATCAGGTAATAATTGGCATAATCTTCTATCCCCATACGGCCGTTTACGGAATAGCCTACCGCATGTGCAAAAACAGAACCGTAGGGATAATATCTTCTCTCAACCCCGTTTTCATCGACCCTTGATTCGGCCAGAATTTCACCTCCGGATGCATAGATGGTTCCTCTGAGCACATTACCTGCCTGTATTTCCTGACGTCCATTGTAGTTATTGTCGTACAGTTCTACGGTTGAAGTCGATACAAAAACTCCAAGATAAATAAACATGGCGAGAAACAGCAGGCAAAATATCGCCGTCGTCACTTTTATGAGCACCATGGATTTATATCTGGGGGATGAATCAATGTACTTTTGTATCAGGTTTTGTATTTTTTTCATCTGAAGTTTTTTCATACTTAAGGGATTTGATATAAACACCCTGTACTATAAAAAACATGATATAGGTCGATAAGACCGAACTTCCTCCGTAACTGATGAAAGGAAGTGTCACACCGGTAAGAGGTATGAATTTGATACCGCCGCCAACGGTCAAAAACACCTGGAATATGTACATTACACCGATGCCGTAAACCACTATCTGATAGAATTTATCTCCTATAACACCGGCCATATACATCATTCTGTAGAAGCAGCACAGGCATATGATAAGTACACATACGGCAAAAAGAAGACCGAATTCTTCACACATTGCGGAAAAGACCAGGTCCTGATCGACATAAGGAATATCCCAAGGTCTGCCCTGCATAAGACCGTTTCCGAACCATCCGCCGGATGAAATGGCAAAAAGCGACTGAGTTATCTGATATGCCTGATCATCGATATATGTCCAGGGATCAAGAAATGCCATAACTCTGACTTTGACATGATCAAAGATGTGATAGGCAACAACGCAGGCAATAGCACCTCCGCCAAGTCCGGTAAGAAGATACCAGTAATTGTGAGTGGACATTATAAGTATCATGAAATATGCAACAAAAAAGATAAGTGCACTTCCGAGATCTCTCGAGAGAACCAGGATCAATACAAAGATTCCCGATACTATCGCAGATATGCATATCCATTTAAGATCGTTATATTTATACAAAAGTGCCGCAATAAAGAATAAGAAAAGTATCTTAACTATTTCGGAAGGCTGGAATGTAAAGCCCTTTATGGTATAGGAAATGTGTGCACCGTTAACCTTTGTGCCGGTAAGAACGATCAAAAGGGCAACTATACCGACGCCGGCATAAACCCACAAAAGCTTTCTGAAAAACCTGAATCTTTCGATCACAAAAGGAATAACCAGACATATGGCAAAAGAAATAAGAGTGATAATGTACTGCCTGAAAGCCTTGTGAAAAGAAAGCCTGGAAACAATACACAATCCAAGTCCCGAAAGAAGGCACATATTGTTAAGAAGAACCCTGTCCGATTTCTCGTAGATAATTGAGACAATGGTGATCATAAAGAATAAAAACAGAGTTATAAACGCAAAAAGATAAAGATATTCTTCCTTCCCTGATACAAAAGTCATATCAAGAAAACACAAAAACATCAGAACGAGCAAAACCCCGCTCTGAAGTGAACAGCATATCGATACGGCCTTTTTATTCCGGGAAAAATTACATACCAAAGCAAGTCCGGTATATAAGAGCATCATAAAGGCAATAAGATACTTCGATAATTCAATTACATAAAATTTCAGAGTGATCTGCACCCTTAAAACTCCCCTGCGGTACTTCTACATAACCGGTCTGTTAATCCAACCGGTCGTATGCGGAATCTCAGGTTCCGCGGTGCCGAGATTGTAATACCTTAAAATACTCCGGCACTTTTTCTCGTCTTCATCCGTAAGCTCGATCCTGCATGTTACATCTTCCGAAAAAGCAGGTATAAGAAGAGGTACGGAGTTATATATCACATTCATACAATGAAGGCAATCGCATTTAACGGGAAAGGCAACACCTTTCCTGTCTATTATAGTCTCAAATCCCGCCTTATGGGAACAAGATTTAAGAGTCTTCCTGATGCAGTTGGCCGTGATCATCAGCGGAGCGCGTCCGTAAACCACCTTTTCGGTATTACCGGATTGTTTAAGATCTCTGCACTCGGGCGCCGATAATTCCAGCGGATACGTATGATCGGATGAAAACATATCCAGAAAACCCGAAGCCTTCGAGTTAAAGGTATAGAGATTATAATCGGTTATTATAGGGGCATCCGGATATTTATCCCGTATAAAAGAAAGATCTTCAAGGGTACGCACAAGAAATCCTTTAATAATCCCAACTTCATAAAACCTGCATACGGAAGAAATGTCATCTCCCTTTCTCCTGATATGGGACATAGCCGCAAAAACAGGTATATCAAAACCGCGAAATTCATCCGCAATTGAGGCATTCCCCTCTAAAAACAAGCTCTCATCCGCATAAATTCTGCATGTCTTCGCAAGTTCTCCGTCATCATATAATTTGTGGATTACGTAAACCTGAGAAGGTATATTTATCAATATACTGTACATCCCGTTTTTATCATTTACAACGGGAAACACCTTGTTTTCGGGCTTTTTAGAGGTTTTGCAAGAAAAACGCTCGTTATTATCAGGCTTTACCTTAAGGTTCTCGGAAAGGTCAGAAAGGACCGCCCTTCTCAGTTCATTTATACCTTTTAAAGAGTAAAAAACATCACTTTCTATATCAACCGTTATTAAATCATCCTCGGTTGTAAATACAGTATTTCCAAGCTTTTTGAGAGACTTGACGATATCTTCTCTTCCTATTGCTGTCCTCTGAGCCTGCATCACAACATCGCCCTCGGAATACCCGTAAGCCTGTCTTCCGTCCAAAGTTTCGCAAAATGCATTCAGTGTCGCAGGCTGTCCTTTTTTGAAAAATGCACTGAAATTAACCTTGATAGGAGGAATGCATGAAGAGGTCTTAAATCTATCCGTGTCTTTAACGCATGTACTCTCGGAATCGGATTTATAACCATGACTGGATATGGTTACCATATCCTTACCGTTATGTCTGTCATAATATCCGTGAGACAGATTCCCGCGAACATAAAGCTTAGAAAGGGTATCCAGATCCTTCTTATCTATCCTGTATTCCATCCCGGATTCTATATGATCAAGATACTTTCTGTAAATTGATATAACTCCGTATACATACTCGGCAGGCTTCATCCTGCCTTCGACTTTAAGTGAGCATACGCCGGAGTTAATGATCTCGGGAAGTATTTCAAGAGTGCACATATCCTTGAGACTTAATGGGTACTTTTCTTCACCGGATCTATCCGAAGAAAGCCTGTAGGGAAGCCTGCAGGGCTGGGCGCATCTTCCGCGGTTTCCGCTGCGCCCTCCGAGTATGGAAGAAAACAGACACTGGCCGGAATAGGAATAACACATCGCACCGTGTATGAAGCACTCTATCTCCATACCGGTCTTATCATATATTTCCCTTATCTCATCAAAAGATATTTCTCTTGCGGGAACGACTCTGGAAAAGCCGTTTTGTTTTAAAAGGCCAGCAGCATAAGGACCTGTAACAGACATCTGAGTGCTTGCATGGATGGGAATATCAGGTTTGTTTTCTCTGAAAAAAGAGGCAACGCCAAGATCCTGTATTATAAGTCCATCACATACATCACAGACTCCGCTGTCAGCAAATCGGTAAAGATCTTCCAGTTCTTTTTCTTTGACTAAAGTATTTACAGTCAGGTAGATCTTTTTGCCATAGATATGTGCGATATCCGCACACTCAAGGATCTCCTCATCAGTGAAATTGCCTGCATAAGCTCTTGCACCGAATTTCTGTGCAGCCATATATACGGCATCCGCTCCTGCACTCATGGCAGCATAAAAAGACTCCTTGCTGCCTGCAGGCGCAAGGAGCTCAGTCTTTTTATTGTATTTTATAAATTCAGATGCCATTTTCTTAATGTTTGTTAAGAGGGAAAGGTACGGTATCTTTGTCTTTGACAAGTCTGGGCTGAGAATCCATTCTTAAAGAACCGATCTTGGGCTCATCCTTCTTTTCCTCTTCCTTGGAAGCTTCAGACTTAGATTCCTCAGGCTTAGGGGATTCTTTTACAGGTTCGGGCTTATCTTCCGCCTTAGGAGCCTCAGCTTTAGGTGCTTCGGGCTTAGATTCAGCCTTGGGAGCTTCGGGTTTAGGTGTTTCCTTTACAGGCTCGGGCTTTGGTTCAGTCTTGGGTTCAGGCTTAGACTCAGCTTTTGATTCAGTCTTGGCTTCGGACTTAGCTTCGGATTTGGTCTCAGACTTGGTTTCCGTCTTTTCCTCCTTATCCTCTTTTTCAGTCTTTGAAGCCTTATCTCTGGTTCTTAATTTGGCATCAAGCTGAATAAGCTTTTTTGAGCTCTCAGCCATCTTATCCTGAAGTGTTCTTACCTGCTCATCAGCCTTATCAAGCCTGCTCTGAGTGGTAACGATATCATGCTTAAGATTATAGATTTCTTTGTCCTTGTCCTTGATAAGCTGCTCATTTTCGGTAAGTTTTTCACTTATCTTCATATAATCGTCAGCAATATTAAGAGCAACAAGGAGCATCTGGGTTTCCTTGTTCTGTGACCTGAATGATACAGCATTTCTGCACTCATCCATCTTTTTATTGATATAATTTGCAACTTTCTGAGTGTACTCTGCAGTCTCATAACCGGTAAGAGTAAGTACCTTACCTGCGATGATCACCTGAGTTTCATTCATGTCAGCCATAAGAAACCTCCGAAACTTAATATCAGATTCAGTATATATAAATCAATTGCATTAATCAATCATGTAAGCCACATATCAAGGTGTTCTCTGGCAAGATCGGTAATGACTCTTCCCTTGGGTGTACGCATTATGAATCCGTTCTTGAGAAGATAAGGCTCATATACATCCTCAATGGTTCCGGAATCTTCACCCGTTGCTGCGGCAAGAGTATCAAGACCGACGGGGCCGCCGTCAAACTTCTTTATTATGGTTTCAAGGATCTTTCTGTCGGTATTATCAAGTCCGACCTTATCTATGGACATAAGATCCATTGCTTCAACCGCAATGTCTTTTGTTATAACACCGTCATATCTGACAAGGGCATAATCCCTTACACGCTTGAGCATTCTGTTAGCGATACGCGGAGTTCCGCGGCTTCTCTTGGCAAGTTCGAGTGCGGCATCTTTCTTGATCTCCACATTCAGCTTGCCGGAAGAAAACATCAATACCTCGGCAAGTTCATCGGGATTATAAAACTCCATGTGGAACTGCTCACCGAATCTGTCTCTCAAAGGTGCGGTAAGCATATCCGCTCTTGTAGTAGCTCCGATAAGAGTAAAGTGAGGCAACGGAAGTCTTACGCTTCTGGCGGATGAAGATGAATCCTTGCCTATCATTACATCAATGGCAAAATCTTCCATTGCGGGATACAGGACTTCTTCAACCTGACGGTTCAGTCTGTGGATCTCATCGATAAAGAGCATATCCCTTTCCTGAAGAGAATTAAGAATAGCTGCCATCTCGGAGGGTTTCTCTATCGCAGGTCCAGAAGTGATCTTAATGTGGGTGCCCATCTCATTTGAGATAATACCCGCAAGTGTGGTCTTACCAAGTCCGGGAGGCCCGTAAAGAAGGATATGATCAAGTGCATCCCCTCTTGCCTTGGCAGCCTCTATCTGAATGATAAGTCTTTCCTTGATGGCTTCCTGACCGATGTATTCTTTTAACCTGGTAGGTCTTAAAGAATGTTCAACAGGCTTGTCTTCATTTGTAATATTGGTTTCTATACTTCTGGGCATAAACGAATTATTTTCCGTATAAAGTCTTTAATGCAAGGGATAAAAGGGAGCCCGAATCAAGAGTCTCATGACCCTCAACAGCCATGATGGCTTTAGTGCTTTCAGACTCGGAATAACCGAGTGAAACAAGTGCGGCAAGGGCATCGGACTCTTCTCTTCCCATGTCGGTTTTCTGAATGACCGCAGGACTACCGGCATACTTTTTGGCAAGAGAATCATCGGAAAGATCCACCTTACCTTTCAGTTCGATGATTATCTTACCTGCAGTCTTTGCGGATATTCCCTTAGCCTTGGAAAGAGCCTTGATATCGTCACTGATAACAGCATATCTTACTGAATCGGCATCCATTACGGATAAAAGAGAAAGCGCGCTCTTGGGACCGACACCCGATACGGAGATCAGCTTTTTAAACATATCAAGCTCATCCCTGTCGGAAAAACCATACAGCTGGAAAGTGTCTTCTGCAACCTGGGTATAAGTATAAAGTTTTACGTGATCTCCGACGGATCCTATCTCGGATGAACACCTGGCTGTAATGTTGACGTTTATTCCGAGACCGCCGATATCAATGACACACATATCGGTTTCAAGAAGATCCAGGATTCCTTCTACAAATGCAAACACGTTTATCTATATCCTTCTTAATTACTTGCCTTCATTTATGAAGTTAACAAGTCCGCCGGCAGCAATAAGTTTCTGCATGAACTCAGGGAATGCCTGTCCCTGATAAGAAGTTCCCTTGGTGATATCGGTAATGATTCCGGTATTGAAATCAATCTCAACTTCATCTCCGGCATCGATATTCTTGGATGCCTCGGGACATTCGATGATCGGAAGTCCGATATTGATCGCATTACGATAAAAAATTCTGGCGAAAGTCTCTGCAATTACGCAGGATACTCCTGACGCCTTGATTGAAATGGGTGCATGCTCTCTTGATGAACCGCATCCGAAATTCTTGGCAGCGACGATGATGTCGCCCTTATTAACCTTCTTGGTAAATTCCTTATCGATATCCTCCATGCAGTGAGTTGCAAGCTCGGCAGGATCCGAGGAATTAAGATATCTTGCGGGGATTATTACATCGGTGTCTACGTTGTCACCGTATTTAAAAACTCTTCCTTTAGCGTTATCCATTACATATATCTCCTTCTATTACAGATCTTCGGGACAAGCGATAAAACCTTTGATAGCACTTGCTGCAGCTACAGCGGGGCTGGCAAGGTAAACTTCTGAATCCACATGTCCCATACGGCCTACAAAGTTTCTGTTGGTCGTAGATACGCATCTTTCTCCTGCAGCCATGACACCCATGTAACCGCCAAGGCAGGGACCGCAGGTGGGAGTAGAAACAACGCAGCCCGATTCGATAAAGATCTTGAGAAGACCTTCTTCAAGGCACTGCATATAAACGGCCTGAGTTGCGGGAAGAACTATTGCCCTTATTCCCTTGGCAATATGTCTGCCCTTAAGGATATCGGCTGCGATCCTCATATCGGAAATACGTCCGTTTGTACAAGATCCGATCACTACCTGATCGATCTTAACGTCGCCTTCTTTGTGTATCTGATCTATGGTATGAGTATTCTCGGGAAGATGAGGGAATGAAACGGTAGGGCGAAGTTCATTAAGGTTGATCTCATAAACCTCATCATACTCAGCATCCTCATCAGCTTCAAATACTTTGTAATCTCTCTTTGTATGTTCTTTTAAGTACTCTACAGTCTTATCATCAACAGGGAAGATACCGTTCTTTCCGCCCGCTTCGATAGCCATGTTGGCAACGGTAAATCTGTCATCCATTGAAAGGGATGCTACTCCGGGGCCAGTAAACTCCATTGATTTATAAAGAGCTCCGTCTACACCGATCATTCCGATGATGTGAAGGATAAGATCCTTACCGCTTACATCCTTAGAAAACTCTCCCTTAAGAACGAACTTAATGGCGGAGGGAACTTTAAACCAGGCTTTACCGGTGGCCATTCCTGCGGCCATGTCCGTAGAACCTACACCGGTTGAAAACGCACCGAGTGCACCGTATGTACAAGTATGGGAATCGGCACCGATGATGACATCTCCGGGAACCGTAAGACCTTTCTCGGGAAGAAGTGCATGCTCAATACCCATCTCACCGACTTCGAAATAGTTGGTGATCTCATTCCTGCGTGCAAATTCTCTTACGCATTTGCAGTGCTCAGCGGATTTAATATCCTTGTTGGGTACAAAATGATCGGGAACAAGTGCGATCTTGTCCTTGTTGAACACTCCGTCAACCTTCATTTTCTCGATCTCGTGAATGGCAACGGGAGATGTAATATCGTTACCAAGAACAAGATCAAGTTCAGCCATGATAAGATCCCCGGCCTTAACCGATTCAAGTCCGGCTGCTCTTGCCAGGATCTTTTGAGTCATTGTCATTCCCATCTTAAAAATCCTCTTTCTTAAACTTATAATTTGCTCACCATAAGCCGTATCATTATATCATCTTTTTGCTTATATATCAGCATTTATACAAGATTTTGAATAAAAAAAGGCCCCGCTATATCGAAAACGAGGCCGGAAGAAAATCAGTGAAATCCTTATGTTCAGAAAACTCTCAAACGTTCGTCTGCAGGTACATAATAAGGACTGGATTCGTCAATATCATAAGTCTCATAGAATTCATCAAATTGAGCCAAAATGAGGTTTATTCGGGGCTTTGAGGTAAGATGTCCTTCATTGAGGTAATACTCATAGTCATCTTCATCATAATATGCGGCCTTCGTCCTTGCATAGGTCCTGAAAAATAGATCATAGTCAACTTCTTCCCTTTTTGAAAGAACTTTAAGACATGTTTCCATAGCTATAAGATCTGCTATAGTCTCATTGAGAACGGTATCCCCGGGGATCTGCATGTCAAATTCACAGGTACAGCTGCTTAAATAATCAGAAATCGTCTGCAATCTGGAATTATATTCTTCTGCCTCTTTATCAGACAAATACGGGTCGTAAAAACCTTCCCAATCGTAATCAATACCGTTTCTGTCAATTGAGTGACCGATCTCATGAGCAATTGCAACCCCCAGAACACCCAGCTTTTCTTCATATGTATCCACACCTGCATAAGAAGGATCACAGATATATGCGGGGTAAACGATCAAACTGTTTAAGCACTGATTGTACGCGGCATTTACCGTAGAAATAGAACTTCCGAAAGGAGCTCTCGAACCCCAATCATAATATATCTCTTCTCTCAGAAATGAAAAATAAAGAGACTGTAATTCGAGTATATCCGATATTGTGTCACCCGTTAAAGCAAAATCTCCGAGAAGAAATTTATGTCCGTTTTCCCCGATAAATTGAGTCATCCTGGACATTTTCTGTTTGATGATCTGTTCCGTGGAATCCTCTACCCACTCGGAATCCGATACTAATGATATTTCTGCCTGTTTGATATCAAGGATCATAGAATTGATATCTTTGATCATATCGGCGGAACCATATATTTTCATATATTCCATTGCCATTACATCGGGAGTACATTTTAGTAAAAATTCGATCCCTTTATCTTCGGAATTTGATATATCGGCACCGGAATAATCATATAGCCATAATAAACCGAATATAATGCAATCCTTAAGAGCATCGAGATTTTCATCCGTATAAACCTGATTAACAAATTCGGCAAAATCTTCATCAGCAAAGAAATAATCCACTTTCTCAAAAGATGACAGACCGTTAATTATTTCAAAAACAGGAAAAGAAACATCGGCATCAGTCAGTTTTTCAGCATCCCAATAATCATACCAGCTCACAGTTTCTTCACGATATGAATCAATGAAAGTTCCTATTTTAAGACAATTATCAAAGAACTCATTAACCCTGTCATCGGAATATCCGAGATTTTCAAAGCAAAATCTTAAGAACTCTCCATCTTCGTTATCCGGATCTTCCATCTGTTCTCTAGCATAATTAACGGATTCGGTCAATCTGACAGGTTCAAAATATACACTGTTGTATCCGCCTGAATCGGGTCTGACATAAAAATGAAATACATAATCATTATTTAAATAAATTTCATTTGAATAAAGCTCGGTTAAATTATCAATCCTTTCAATTGAATGTAAAAATGCAGAGATGGAACCCAGCCTTGTTGAATTATCCGAAGTATCACATATTTCGTTATATAAAGATATCGCTTTAAATAATCCGCTATTATTGTCTAATGAAGACAGATCGGTATTTTGAACGATATCCTTCATTCTTTCAAAATAAAGATCATACATTTCAGTTTCGATGTATACGGTTTTGCCGCCGTCTTCATATTTCCTGCGCCATTCGGAATTAACGTATTCATCAAAATCATAGATAGGCTTTCCGTTATCTGTGATAAGACCGGATCCTTCGGTATTCGAAACAGGATCATCCGCATCAGAAACAGCATCTCCCGTACCCGGAGATGACTGAACACCTGCGTTTGAAACATCACTCTGACCCGAATCCGGAGAACATCCGATAAGACTTAAAGATAAGATAACCGACAATAAAAGAGAAAATAACCTTTTGGAAATACGAAATGTTTTCTTTTTCATCAAATAAACTCCCAATAAAAAATGCCCCTGCTTTCTGATTATATCAAAAAGTAAGGGCATTTAATAAATTTTGAGTATTAGTTGTTGATGAACTTATCAGCTTCGTTATTCCAGCTGTAAAGCTTTCTTACTTCCTCACCAACCTTCTCTGACTGGTGCTCAGCAGCAAGCTTTCTCATAGCCTTGAAGTGTACCTGACGTCCTGCAGGGCTCATCTCCTGAAGGAACTCGGAAGCGAAGGTACCGTCCTGGATATCTGCAAGGATCTTCTTCATAGCCTTCTTGGTATCCTCGGTAACGATCTTGGGTCCGGTAATGTAATCGCCGTACTCAGCAGTGTTGGAGATAGAATATCTCATTCCTGCGAAACCTGACTGATAGATAAGGTCTACGATAAGCTTCATCTCGTGGATGCACTCGAAGTAAGCATTTCTGGGATCGTATCCTGCCTCAACAAGAGTCTCAAAACCTGCCTGCATAAGTGCGCAAACACCGCCGCAAAGAACAGCCTGCTCACCGAAGAGGTCAGTCTCGGTCTCAGTTCTGAAGGTGGTCTCAAGAAGTCCTGCTCTTGCTCCGCCGATTCCGAGTCCGTAAGCCTTAGCCATATCCCAAGCCTTGCCCGAAGCATCCTGATATACGGCGATGAGACAAGGAGTTCCCTTTCCTGCCTGGTACTCACTTCTGACGGTGTGTCCGGGAGCCTTGGGAGCGATCATTGCTACATCAACATCAGCGGGAGGAACGATGCATCCGAAGTGGATGTTGAATCCGTGTGCGAACATGAGCATGTTGCCTGCGGTGAGGTTGGGCTCGATGTCCTTCTTATACATATCAGCCTGAAGCTCATCATTGATGAGGATCATGATAATGTCAGCTTTCTTTGCAGCTTCAGCTGCGGTATAAACGGTAAATCCCTGCTCCTCAGCTCTCTTCCAGCTCTTGGAACCCTCATAAAGACCGATAATGACATTGCATCCGGACTCCTTAAGGTTAAGAGCGTGAGCGTGACCCTGGCTGCCATAACCTATGATCGCGACGGTCTTTCCGTCAAGCACGGACAGATTACAGTCTGTTTCATGATACAGTTTTGCCATTTTAGAATACTTCCTTTTCTGTTTATATTGTCAATGCTGCGCTTCCGCGCTGGATCGCTATGGTTCCTGTTCTCACGATCTCCTTGATGCCATAAGGGCGCAGAAGCTCCTCGAAATTCTTTATCTTGGCGCTGTAATCGGACAGCTCGAGGGTTATTGAATTTACGGAGATATCCGAAATCTTCGCTTCGGTTATCTTCGCTATCGATATAAGTTCCGTGCGCTGGGCCGGTGTACAGTTTACCTTGACAAGCACAAGCTCACGGGTAAGAAGCTCATTCTCATTCACTGCCCGCACCTTTATTACGTCTATAAGCTTATTGAGCTGTTTTAATATCTGTTCAAGCGTATAATCGTCGCCGTCCGCGACAATGGTTATGCGCGAAACGTTCTCATCCGCCGTCACTCCCACCGCGAGGCTGTCGATATTATAAGCTCTGCGGGCGAAGAGACCCGCTACTCTCGCGAGTACACCCGCGTGATTTTCTACCAATACGGATATTGTATGTTTCATATTATCGAATTTTCCTTTTTATCCACCATGACCTGTAAAAGATATGGCTTTTCCGATGCAAGCATATTGTGTATTGCCGATCCGGCCTGTGATATGTCCGTTAAGCTTTCGGCCTTTATTCCGTAAGCCTGCGCTATCATAACATAGTCCGGGCTGCCTGTAAGATCAACGGCTATCTCCCTATTGTATAACTTGTCCTGAAGTTCGCGCACCATGCCGAGACTTGTGTTCACAAAAACGATCACCTTGACATTGATGTCGTGCTGCATCGCCGTCGCAAGCTCCATGAACTGCATCTGAAGGCTTCCGTCACCGCAGATCGCAACGACCTGACGATCCGGACAGGCCTTCTTCGCACCGATAGCCGCCGGAAGCGAATATCCCATTGTTCCCATACCGCCCGCGGTCATGAATCTGCCTTTGGTC